>NZ_JASGFM010000009.1:0-166702 GCF_047605565.1 Labrys sp. (in: a-proteobacteria) | reverse complement strand
GTGCGAGATCAGACCCCCTTCAAGGCATGACACTCGCTCAACTACAGTTGCCGGAATCTCCCTCAGGCCTCGACCTTCGTCACGATGTTCAGCTTGGGAACGCGGAAGCCCATGGCGATCCATGCCCCCAGCAGCTTGGCGTAGAATGAGATCGTATGGGTCTTCAGATTGGGAATGTCATCGGGAAGGCCGGAGGCGTCGTTGAGGTCGCCGACCATGGTGCGCATCTCCACTTTCGGCCGCGCCTGTTCGGGCCATAGATGCAGATAGAGGCTGAGCCAATGCGCGCCCTTCATTTCCAGGAAGACGGGCGTGTTGCAGCAGGTGGCGACCACGCGGCGCGACCCGGCCTTGTCGGAAAGCCGAAATTCGCTCAGATGTTCGGCGCCGGAAAGGATGGTGATGCGATCCTTGCGATATTCGGCGCTGGGCGTGGCCTCGTGGCAGGTCAGCATGGGCCTGGCGCCGGGCAGCTTCGCCAGCCGCCCCGCTGCGGCCCGGCAAGAATTGCACAGGCATTCGGATACCAGGATCGGCGCGCCCCTGACCTCCAGGCGTGTCCGTCCGCAGTTGCAGCCGATCGTCATGGTCCCGCTCATGGTGTTTGCTCCCCGCTGAGATGAAACAGATGCCGGATATATCGGTCGAGATGATCGAGGCTTTCCCGCGCCAGTCCGGGATCGTTGCCGGCCTTGGCCAGCACGAAGCCGCCCTGGATGACGGCCTGTGTGTGCCGCGCCAGGCTTGCGGCCGTCCAGTCACCAGCCATGCCGCGCTCGCGCCGCGCCGCCTCGATATCGGCCTCCAGCGTGGCGGCATGGCCGAAGATGCTGTGCCCGCAGGCATCGCGGATGTCGGGGGCGGTCGCATAGACCTCCTGCGCCATGGTGCCGACCAGGCAGGTGAACTCGGGCAATTCGCCCACGATGATCGCCTTGCGAAAGGCGACATAGGCCAGAACGCGTTCCAGGGGATCGGCCGGGGCGTGATAGGGCGCCACCTGGAAGAAGCCGGCGGTCGTCTCCTCCCAATATTCGGCGGCGGCGACGCCCAGCGCTTCCTTGCTGCCGAAATGATGGAAGAACGCCCCCTTGGTGACATCGGCCGCGCGGCAGATGTCGTCGACGGAGGTGGCCGCGAAGCCCTTGGCGCGGATGACGTCCCGCGCCGCCTCCAGCAGGCGGTTTCGGGCATGGCCGCGTTCGGGCGATTGCTTGGTGGGTCTTGACATGTGATATACATACCAAATGGTTGGTATGCGTCAAGCGTGAAGTCAGAATGGCATTTCGGGAGGCCGGCCTTTCCCTGCCGGCCTCCCCTTCTGCGTTGGCGCAATGTTGTAAATGGATATTGTCAGGCGGCCTGAAGGTCCGGCCCCCGATCACCGGCCCTTCCAGACCGGCTCGCGCTTTTCGACGAAGGCCTTGGCGCCTTCGCGCGAATCCTCGGAAAGCTGCATGGCGCGGTGCTCGGGCACCTTGCCGGCATAGACATGCTCATAGGCCTCGCGCACACCCATGCCTTCGGTGGCGGCGAGGATAGCCTTGACTGCGGCGATGGACAGCGGCGCGTTGGCCGCGATGGTATCGGCCAGTTCCCGCGCCGTGGCCATCAGGTCGGCCATCGGCACGACGCGGTTGGCAAGGCCCCAGCCATGGGCCTCCTGCGCCGTGAAACGGCGGCCGGTGAGCAGCAATTCGCTGGCGATGGCGAGCGGAATACGGCGCGGCAGGCGCTGGATGCCGCCGGCATCGGCGACGAGGCCGACGGTGACTTCCGACAGGGCGAATTCGGCATGATCGGCCACCACCATGAGATCGGCGGCCAAAGCCAGCTCGCAGCCCCCGGCGATAGCGACGCCGTTGACCGCCGCGATCACCGGCTTGGTCAGCTCCCAGAAGGCAGTCAGGCCGGCAAAGCCGCCCGGTCCGAAATCGGTGTCGGGCTCTTCGGCACCGGAGGCGGCCGCCTTCAGGTCCCAGCCGGCCGAGAAGATGCGCTCGCCGCCCCCCGTGAGGATGGCGACGCGCAGCTCCGGATCGTCCTGCAGGGTGCGGAAGGCGGCATGCAGCGCCTTGGAGGTGGCGAGGTCGATGGCATTCGCCTTCGGACGATCCAGCGTGACCTCCAGCACCGCGCCGCGGCGTTCGAGCTTGACGGATTCAGACATGGCAATCTCCTGAAAATGCTAGCGCAACGATCGGCATGCGCAACTTTCACCCTCCCCTGGATGTCCGCAACTCTCTTGAGTTGCGTAGGGAGGGTCGGCCTGAAAGGCCGGGGTGGGGTGAGGAGGCACCGGCGGAAATGGCCAAAACGACTTCGCCTGCTGACGTCGTCACTCCACCCCGACACTGCGTGTCGACCCTCCCCCTCCAGGGGAGGGTGAAGGCTGTTCTGGCGCCCTTGGTCTCAATCCAGCATGCGAACGAGTGCATCGGCAGCGATGGCTCCGCGCCCCTCGGGCAACACAAAGAGCGGATTGACGTCGAGTTCGACCAACCGGTCGGCATGGCGTTCGGCAAAATCGGCGATCGCCAGGATGGCCTTGATGGTGCCACGGATGTCGCCGCGCGGCTTGCCGCGGAAGCCTTCGAGCAGGCGTGCGACGCGCAGGCTCATCAGCTTTTCGCGGATCTCCTCGGCGGTGACCGGCAGCAGCATCACGGCCGCGTCCTTGAGCATCTCGACCAGCACGCCGCCGGCGCCGACGGTGAGCGTCGGGCCGAACTGGGGGTCGCGCACCACCCCGACGATCAACTCGGCAACGGCGCCTTCCACCATACGCTCGACCAGGAAGCGGTCGCCCAGATGCGACATCGAGGCGACGGCGTCGGTCACGTCGGCCCGCGAACGCAGGCCGAGCTTGACGCCGCCGACATCCGATTTATGGGCAATCTTGTCGCTGTGGATCTTGATCGCCACCGGAAAGCCGAGGGCAGCCGCTGTGGACGGGGCCTCGACCGTGCCGGCGATACGGCTCGGCGGCAGCTCGAGGCCGTGGCGGCCGAGCAGATGCTTGGATTCATATTCGCTGAGCAGGCGTGCCTTGCCGACATCGATGCGCGCGACCTTGCGCAACGGGACGAGCTTCTCCCAGCCGGCACGCGCCATGGTGAAGTCGACGCCATGGGTGATGGCGGTCAGCGCATCGCCCATGCCCTGCATCGGCAGCACACCGTCGGCAAGCAGTGCCTTGGCATCGTCCTCCTGCATGTTCTCCGGCAGCGAGGACACCACGGCGGCGCGGGCGCCCGAGGCTGCGGCAGCACGGGTGATCGCCGCGCGAGCGGCGGCAAAGCCGCCATCCGGCACCAGGCCGCGATCGGTGCGCGGCTGATCCAGCACCAGGAGGTTAAGGTCGAAGCCCGAGTTCAGCATCTCGGTGAAGACAGCCTCGTTGGCCGGCTCGTTGCCCCAGATATAGGTGTGGTAGTCGAGCGGGTTGGAGACATGCACCTTGTCAGTGAGCAACTCCTGCAGGCGAGCGGCGTTTTCCGGCGGGATCGGCGCGAACTCGAGGTCGCGATCGGCCGCGAGGTCGGCGATCAGCGCCGCCTCGCCGCCCGAACAGCTCATCGAAGAGATGCGCTTGCCCGGCAGACCGCCGAACAGGTGCATGAGCTTGAGCGTCTCGACGAACGCCGGGACGTCGACAACACGCGCCACGCCGTAGCGGGCGAACAGGGCGTTGTAGAGCGCATCGGCGCCGGCGAGCGAGGAAGTATGGCTCATGGCGATCTCTGAGCCGATCTCCGAGCGCCCGGTCTTCAGCACGACCAGGGGCACGCCCTTTTCGAGCGCCTTGATCGCCGCCTGGGAGAACAGCGCGACGTCGTCGATCGATTCCACATGCAGGCCGATGGCCGTAACGCGCTCGTCCGCCAGCAGCGCCTCGATATAGTCACCATGGTCGCCGATCGCCTTGTTGCCGACGGCAATGACATAGGCGATGGGCAGCGCACGCCGCTGCATCGTCATGTTGAGGGCGATGTTGCCGGACTGGGTGATGATGGCGACGCCCTTCTCCACCCGCTCGGCGCCATGGGTATCGGGCCAGAGCACGCAGCCGTCGAGCAGGTTGAGCACGCCGTAGCAATTGGGGCCGACGATCGGCATGCCCTTGGCGAGCTCGACGAGCTTCTTCTGCAGCGCCGCGCCCTCCTCGCCGACCTCGGCGAAACCGGCGGCATAGCAGACGGCCGCACCGGCTCCCCGCTCGGCCAGCGCCGCGACGATGTCGACCGTGGGCTCACGCGGCGTCGCCACGAAAACGGCATCGGGCGCCTCCGGCAGATCGGCGACGGTCCTGTAGGCCTTGTGTCCCGCGATTTCGGTCTTGTCGGGATGAATGGGCCAGATCGGACCGGCATAGCCGATGCGGTCGCATTCACGGATGATCACGGAGGCCAATCGCCCCCCCGCGACGGCAATGTGGCGGGGTTTGAGCAGGCGGCGGAGGCCATCGACGACGGACATGCGGTGGGACCTATGGAGACAAAGCAGGCGGGAAACCTCGCACCCTAGGGAGGAGGCGTTGCTACAAGGTTGACGAGCACGGGACCGGCGTCAATCTGCTCATGTAGATTGATACCGCTTCGTGTAAAAATTCTGTCATGGACCGCCATCATCGACGACGATCTCAAAGATGCGGGTTGCGCGGCCGATACTGCGCAACCAGCCCGGCATTGATCTCCTTGGCGCCCGGCATGTTGGCGCTGCGATAGATCGGGGCATTGCCGCCCTCGGCCTGCAGGCGCGCCGCCGCTTCCGCGAAGACCGCGTTGAGCAGGGCCGCACCGATCGAGGTCGAGACCGGGCCCGTGCGCAATTCGCTGTCCGGCAGCGCCATCACGGCATCGCCGGGCGGTGCGCCATTGTCGAGCACGACATCGGCCAGATCGGCAAGCCGGGGCCGGCCCTGTGCTGCCTGGCTCGAATAAGCGAGCGAGGTAATGGCGACGATGGTGGCACCGGCCGCCCTGCCGATCTCCGCCGCCTCGATGATGGCGGCATTGACGCCGCTGTTGGAGGCGATGATCAGCATGTCCTTGGCCCCGATCGGATAGCGCGCCAGCACGGGCGCCACCATGCCCGGGATGCGCTCGAAAGCCGTGCTGGCCACCGAGCCGTCATGCAGCATGGTCACCGCCGACAGGATCGGCACGGTCAGGGCCAGGCCGCCGGCGCGATAATGCGCCTCCTCGGCCAGAATGTGGCTGTGGCCGGTGCCGAAGACATAGACCAGGCCGTCCTGCCGGGCCGTGCGCTCGACGGCAACAGCCGCTGCTGCGATGGCCTCGGCATTGGCCCAGAACAGGGCTCCGATGCGCCGGGTGAGATCGGCGAGATAGGCGGCGGCGGTCGGTATGTCGGTCATGGCAATCTTCCGGGAACTGGCTGCTGCATGCGGGAGAGGTGTTCCTTCCTGCACGATCATGATGCTCCCGCCAAGCGCCGCCATTTTGGGCTCATCCGTCACGAAACGAATCGAGATGGTTCGACCTCTGTCATTGCCGGGCTTGATCCGGCAATCCAGTTCCTCCCTCCGGATCTCGGCGACGGGGCCTCTGGATGCCCGGGTCAAGCCCGGGCATGACAAAGGTGGCGCCTCAATCGTTACGGGACATCGCCTCAACGCCCCTCGTGCGGGCGCAGCATCTGCCGCGCGATGATAAGGCGCTGGATCTCGCTGGTGCCGTCCCAGATGCGCTCGACCCTGGCGTCCTTCCACCAGCCGGCGATCGGCAGGGTGTCCATCAGGCCCATGCCGCCGAAGGTCTGGATCGCCCTGTCGGTCATTTTGCCGAGCATCTCGGAGGCCGCCAGCTTGGCCATGGCGAAATCGGCATCGGTCGCCTTGCCCTGGTCGAGCAGCCAGGCGGCCCGCAGGGTGAGAAGGTCGGCTGCTTCAAGCTCCACCGCGAGATCGGCGAGCGGGAAGGAAATACCCTGGAATTGCGAGATCGCCTGGCCGAACTGCTTGCGCTGGCCGGCCCAGGCCAAGGTCTCGTCCATCACCCGGCGCGCCCGGCCGACCGAGGTGGCCGCCACGGTGAGGCGTGTGGCGCCGAGCCATTCGCTCATCAGGTCGAAGCCCTTGCCTTCCTCGCCGAGAAGCTGGTCGGCCGGGATGACGCAGTCGTCGAAATAGAGCTCGCAATTGTGATAGCCGCGATGCGACAGCGCATGCGGGCCGGGGCGCACCGTCAGGCCGGGCGTGTCCTTGTCGACCAGGAAGCCGGAGATCTGGTTGCGGGGGCCGCGCTTGGTTTCCTCGGTGCCGGTGACGGCGAACAGGATGATGAAATCGGCCTTGTCGGCATGGCTGATGAAGTGCTTCTGGCCATTGATGACATAGCTGTCGCCCAATTTAGCGTCATGTCGGCAGACGGCCTTGGTCTTCATCGAGCGCACGTCGGAACCGGCGCCGGGCTCGGTCATGGCCAGGCAGTCGACGCGCTCGCCGCGGATCGCCGGCAGCAGCCAACGCTCGCGCTGGGCGCCCCGGCAGCCCTGGAGGATGTTGGAGGGGCGGGCCACCACCATCTGCAGGCCGTAATTGGCCCGGCCGAGCTCGCGCTCCAGCAAGGCGATGCCGACGGCATCGAGGCCGCCGCCCCCCAGTTCCACCGGCATGTTGGCGGCATAGAGCCCGAGCTCCATCGCCTTCTTCTTGATTTCGGCGGCGAGGTCGTCAGGCACTTCGTCGGTGCGCTCGACCAGCGCCTCATGCGGATAGAGCTCCTCCTCGACGAAACGGCGCACCGTTTCGACCAGCATGTCCTGCTCTTCGGTCAATGCGAACTGCATCGGCGTTTCCCCTCGGTACAACGGAAATTCGATCGGCGCCCTTTCTAGTCTTTTCATGGCGCCGATCATGCCGATCGCGACATGGATCAAGCGTATTGCGACGCATCCATCTCGACGATGGTGGTCACCGGCGCACCCGCGGCCGCGAGCAGGGCTTCCTTGACCTCGCCGAGGGAGCGGGCGGCGACATGCCTGGCGCCAAAGGCCTTGGCGGCGGCACTGAAATCGGTCGCCTGCAGGCGCACGCCGAGCGGGGCGATCTGGTTGCGGACCATGTATTCCTCGATCTCGCCATAGCGCTGGTCGTTCCAGAGCAGCACGATGATCGGGGCGCCGGCGTCGGCCGCGCTGGCGAGTTCGGGCAAGGTAAACTGGAAGCCGCCATCGCCGATGATGCAGACCACGGGCACCTTGGGACGGCCGACCTTGGCACCGATAGCCGCCGGCAAGGCATAACCGAGCGTGCCGAAGCCGGTGGCCGCACTCATCCAGCGTCGGGCCGCCGGCGGTTCGGCCATGAAGTTGCCGCCATAGCTGGCCGCGGTGGAATCGGCCGCGACGACGGCCTCGGGCAGTACCTGCCAGATCGCGTCGAGCAGCGGGCGATGCCGGACATAGCGTGGATCGGCCCCCTCGAGACGCGCGGCCTGCAACTGCCGGGCATAGGCGGCCCCACCCTCGATCGTCTTCACGAGCGGCGCCAGGGCGGCGGCAAAGCGCCCGGCATCGCCCACCACCGGCAGGGTTGGGCGGGCATTGCGATGCAGCTGGCGCGGATCGATGTCGACGCGGATCACCGCACCGTTGAGCTTCAGCCCATCGAGCTCATACCAGAACTCGGTTTCGCCCAACTCGGTGCCGAGGGCCAGCACGAGATCGGCCTCGCCGATCGCGCGGTGCAACGCAGGAGTAAGCATGCAGCCGCCGGCCAGCAGCTTATGCCCAGCCGGCAGGATGCCCTTGGCATTGGCAGTGAGCAGGGTGGCGGCGCCCAGCTTCTCGATCAGTTCACGAACGGCATCGGCCCCGGCAACCGCACCGCCGCCGGCGATCACCAGCGGCTTCTTCGCCCTGGCGATCAAGGCTGCAGCCGCTTCGACATCGTCGGCGCGTGGTACCGGCGGGCCGGCCGGCTTGCGCATAGCGGTCACGGGCCCCGGGAAGGGCTCGGACAACAGGTCGATCGGGATTTCGATCAGCACCGGGCCAGGACGCGCGGAGGCCATGAAGGCGAAGGCTTCGTCGAAGGCGGGAATGAGCTGGTCTGCGGTCCAGATCGTCAAGGCGAGGGCAGACACCTCGCGGCCGACCACGGACTGGCCGCGCAATTCGTGGAGATGCCCCTCGCCCCGGCCGAGGGTCTGGCGCGGATTGAGCGTGGTGATCACCAGCATGGGCACGCTGTCGGCCAAAGCCTGCCCCATGGCGGTGGCAATGTTGAGAAGCCCGGGGCCGGTGACGATGAAGCAGGCGGCAGGCTTGCCGGTCGCCCTGGCATAGCCGTCCGCCATGAAGCCGGCGCCCTGCTCGTGGCGCGGCGTGATATGGGTGAGGCCCGAGCCCGGAATGCCGCGATAAAGCTCGACCGTGTGCACGCCGGGAATGCCGAACACCGTATCGATGCCGCGTTCGACCAGCAATTGCGGAATGAGCGTGCCGAGATGAGGATGGTCGGCCATGGTTCCCCCGTGGATGCGGTTATTGTCTTGCAGGACACGTCTCCCTTCTCCCCTTGCGGGAGAAGGTCCCGGCAGGGGGATGAGGGGTGGCACGCCATATACGGCTGGCGTTGCAAGACCCCTCATCCGTCCCTTCGGGACACCTTCTCCCGCAAGGGGAGAAGGAAAATCTTGCCTCAGGCGGCCTTGCCCTGGCTCAGCCGGATCGCCAGGCTGACCATGCGGCTGGCGGCTTCGCGCAACTGCGAGGCATCGGAACTGAGGGCGACGCGCACATGGCCCGCTGCCTGCTGGCCGAAGGAGGCGCCGGGCATGACGGCGACCTTCTCCTCTTCGAGCAGGCGCCAGGCAAAGGCCTCGCCGTCAATGCCGGTGCCGGAGACGTCGACCATGGCGAACATGCCGCCTTCCGGCTTCGGGCAACGCAGGCCCGGCGCATTGGCGAGCATTTCCGGCAGGATCTCGGCCCGCACGCGGAAGCTCTCGGCGCTCTCGGCGCATTCGGCGAAGGTCTCGCTGAGCGCATAGGCCGCCATGTCCTGGATGAAGGGCTGGCCGCCGAACAGCATCATTTCCGACAGCGGCAGCAGGCGTTCGATGAACTCCACCGGCCCGACGCACCAGCCGGCGCGCATGCCCGGCAGCATATGCGACTTGGAGAGCGAGGATACCACCACGGTACGCTCGGTCCCCTCGGCCAAGTCGAAAGGCGAGGCGAAGGGGGCGCCATAGGACAGCATCTCATAGACTTCGTCGGAGACGATCCACAGATCGTGCCGCCGGCAGACATCGACGATGGCAGCGATTTCCTCGCGCGACAGGGTGGCACCGGTCGGATTGTGCGGGGAGTTGAGCAGCAGGACGCGCGAACGCGGCGTGATGCGGGCTTCCAGGTCCTCGGCACGCAGATGGAAGCCATTGACCGGGTCGAGCGGCACCAGCACGATATCGGCACCACTGGCACGGATCACGCCTTCATAGGTGGCATAGAGCGGATCGCCCACCAGGACCTCGTTGCCGGCTTCGGCCAGGGCGGCGAGCGCGGCATAGAGGGCGGTCTGGGTGCCTGGCATATAGGCGGTGTTGTCGGTGGTGATGGTGCGACCGGTGCGCTTGGAATATTTGGCAGCGATGGCCTGCAGCACGGATGGCTCGCCGCGCCCGCCCGAATAGCGGATGCGGCGTGCCTGCAGGCTGGCGATGGCGGTATCGATCAGGGCCTGCGGCGCCGGCGTGTCAGGCTCGCCGATGGTGAGCTCGATGATCGGCTCGCCAGCCGCGACACGGCGGCGCGCTTCGAAATGCACGGCCCATTTCGCCGCACCCAAATCGGCCAAACGATCGGTCACGGAAGCAAAGCGCACGGTACACTCCTAAGAACTGTCCTCCCGGGATGTCGGTGTTTCGGGGAGGAGACGCATCGAGGCCAACCTGATGAATGGTTGATGACACCGAATGAGATGAGCAAGCCGATACCATGGCGCGCGATCCGGCGTAACCCCCGCGACGTCTTGCCCCAAGGGCCAGCTCCAAGGGCCTTGCCCAAGGCTCACGGCACGGCCAGCCTCAGCCGCCTCGCCGAGGGCGCGATCTCGACACGGCGGCCCCAGTCGAAGGCGAGATGGTCGCTTTCGATGCCATCGGCGAAGATGGTGCCGCCATCCATTTCGGAGGTCACGACGACAGGCGCCTCCTCCACCAGCCCCCGTACCAGCTCGGTGCCGGTGGCGGGGCTCGGCCAGGCCTCGCGTACCAGGAAGCCGAGGCGCGGCTGCACCGGCGAGAGGTCCAGGCTGGCATGGGTGGCGTTGAGGATCGAGGCCGCCCAGCCGGTGGCACCGGTCCCGGTGGTGACGATCAGGCCGGAAGAGGACTGGCGTTCGCTTTGGCCGCCGCAGGACAATGTGTAGCGTGCCGACTGGTGGCTGGCATGGCCCACGAAGATCTCGTTGAGGGCGAGCAATCGCTCGCCCTGGTCGAGACGCGCTTCCGCCATCACGCGCTCCTCGACGCGGATACTGCCCTTCACGGCCTCCTGCAACGCGTCGCCGGTATCGCTCACCCCGAACCGCACCAGGACGCCAGCGTTCTGCCCCGGAAAGGGATCGATGCCGATGACGACCTGACCATCGAGATATTTGGCGACATTGGCGACCAGCCCATCCTGGCCGATTGCCAGCACGACATCCTCCGGACCGAAGACGAAACGTTCGACATCGGCCCGCAGGATGGTAGCCTGGCGCCAGTCGGCCGGGATGGCGGCCCTGATGCGATGCAGAGCCTCGGTAAAGCGCCGATGCGTGTCCTCCACCGCTTCCAGCGTCAGGCCCTTGCGCTCCAGTACGAAGCGTGCAGCGGCAGCGCTGGTGTAGCTTGCCCGGATGCGGTCGAGATCGGTCTCGCGCCGGACCAGGATGACACGGGGGGCGAGAAGGGACATGGCGGGCTCCGGGGTTCGCGGGATAGTTTCCTTCTCCCCTTGCGGGTGTCGTCAACTCTCTTGAGTTGACTAGAGGTCCCGGCGGGGGATGAGGGGGAGAAACGTGACCTTGTCGGCTAGGCGCCTCCACCCCTCATCCGCCCCTTCGGGGCACCTTCTCCCACAAGGGGAGAAGGCAAAAATGCCACTCAACCTGCCTGCTCCTCGCCCTTGGCCAGGGCCGCGCCGAGCACGGTACCGAGCTGGGCCAGCACGTCGGGGCCGAGATTGAGCGTGCCGATCCTGGCATTGGCGAAGGCCTCCTTGAGGGCTTCGGCCACCGGGATCAGCACTGGCAGGGTGTTGGCGATCTCGGCACGGACACGCTCGCCGGCGAGCTTGGCCTCGTCGAGCCGGCGGATCGCTTCGGCTTCGGCCTCCGAGGCGACACCGCGTGTCACAGCCTGGCTGCGCGCCGTTAGCTCGCGGGCCGTCGCCTCGCCCTCGGCCGCCACCATGTTCTTGTCGACAGCCGTGCGTGCCTGGGCGAGCTCGTTTTCGCGCTCGCGCTCAAACAGGCGCCCACGCTCTTCCTCCAGCCGGATCTTGGCCTTGGTCTCGTTCTCGGCGATCGCGGCCTCCTTCTCGACAGCGGCGGCGCGGCGGGCAAAGGTCGCCTCGTCGGCGGCCTGCTGCAGCTTTTCCGCCGTCGGCTGGCGCAGGGCCCTCACCAGTTCCGGTGCCGGCGTGAGATCGGACAAATGAATACCGGTGAGGGCAATGCCGATCGCCGACAGCGCGGCGGTAGCGGCAAGATCCCGCTCCACCTCGGCCAGCAATGTGCCGACGCCTTCGGCCAGCACGACACCGATGCTGCGGCTGGAAAGGAAACGCTCGACCGCGGTCTTCACCAGCCCGTCGATCAGGTTCTCGACCTGGCTCAAGGGATCGGCGCGATAGGCGCCGGTGCGCAGGTCGACGGAGAAGTCGATGCGCTCGGCCAGCAGCGCCGGCTCCTGGGCGCGCCAGCTCGCCAGCCCCTGCACGCTCACTGCCTGGAAATCGGCGGTGCGACCGGTGACGGCGACGATATGGTTGCGGTCGTCGGCCGGCACCTCGACCAGCGAGGTGCTGCCCTGGGGCGAGAACCACACGGCCTGGCCCCGGCCCGACCGGGCGAGGCGGCCGCGACGGTAGACGCCGAGGAAGGATGAGGCCTCGACGCGGGCGTGGCTGAAGAAGGGATAGCGGCGAATGGTGGCCATGGCTGGCTCCTGCGTTGTCGAGATCGATTGAACTCGTTTTAATTTATTAAATTACAAAGTGCAAATTGTATTTTGTATATTTATGCCATACTTACATCGACCCTGTGTCGAACAGCACATGCAGGTGGTCGGAGCGCACCAGCCTCGACCGGGAATGAGGGAGGCAGACGTCCCTACCGCCTATCCTTGGTCGGGTAGCCGTGCTTGTTGCACCAGCGATAGGAACTATGCGTGGGCGTGACGACCCCGGCACAATAATTTTCGTCAACCGAGTTCCCTGTCTGATCGAAGGAACTACTCGAGGAAGAAGGTGGTGCCGGCTCCGGCCGCGGAGGTTCCGGCAATCCGGCCGCCGCTTCGTAATTGCCGGGTATCCTCGGCACATGGCCGGTGAAGGGCTTGACGATGACCGTGGATTGCGGCGCCGCGCAGCCGGCGACGAGGGTGGCCAGCAAGGCAGACGACAGAAACGAGCGCATGTCTTCCTCTGCTCCGGATCGGATGCCGTTTCACCACGGATCGCACCATCGGTCAGTTCCCAAGCGAACAGGCGGCGACGGGAAGGCATCTGCGCCAGCCAATAAAATCACAAATTGCATTTTGCGCCTTGATCTCGCCACCGCTTCCGGCTGTGCTAGGACGATTTGACGGAATTGGCACCGCGGGCAGGGAGTGCCCTGGGTTCCACCGTTGCCCTGTTTATGGATGTCGAAATGCCTGTCGTTTCCTATGCCGGGCCTGAACAGCGCCCGATCGCCACGGTCGACATCGTTCTCGTCACCTTGAACGAAGACGGCCTGCGGCTCTGCCTGCAACGGCGCGAATACGATCCCCATGCCGGCGAACTCGCCCTGATCGGCGGCTATGTCAGGCCGGAGGAGGATGCCGACATCGAGGCGTCGGCGCGGCGCATCCTGACCAGCAAGGCCAGGCTCGATGGCCTCTATCTCGAACAGGTGCGCAGCTTTGGCGGCCCGGATCGCGACCCGCGCGGCTGGTCGATCGCCATCGTCTATCTGGCTTTGGTGCCGGACGAGCGCCTTGCCGCCGCCGAGGCAGCCGGCGCTCCCCGTTTCGAGCGCATCGATCCCGACCATTGCCCGCCTCTGCCCTTCGACCATGGTAGGCTGATCGCCGCCGCCCTGGAGCGACTGCGCTCGAAAGCGAGTTATTCCACCCTGCCGGCCTTCCTGCTCGGCGAGCAATTCACCCTGCCCGAGCTCAAGGCCGTCTATGAGAGGGCCATGGGCACGCCGCTCAACGACAGCGCCTTCCGCCGCAAGCTGATGGAAATGCAGATTCTCGAGGAGATCGATGCCAAGGCGAGCGCCACCGCCGAACGCAAGCGCCCGGCGCAGCTCTACCGGCTGGCCAGCCGGGCGCTGACGGAATTCGACAGGACGGTGTGATCCAACCTTTCTCCTTCCTTCATGCTTAGCCAAGAAGAACCCTGCCAGCCTTCCTGGATAATGCTCCAGTCGAGACAGCGTCATCATCGCCTGCGAAAACAGACCGACAGAGTAAGGAGACCATCATGCTGCGCCCTATCAATCCGCCCGGCTCCGCCATTCCCGGCATTTCCCAGGCCATGCTGGTCGAAAGCGGGCGGCTGCTGCTGCTTTCCGGCCACGTGCCCTTCGACGAAACGGGCAAGGTCGTCGGCGATGACCTCGCCTCCCAGCTCGACAAGGTCTTCGCCAACCTGCTCGCCACCCTGCAGGCGGCCGGCGGCGATTTCAGCGCGCTGGCCCGGGTGACCATCTATGTGCGAGACTACGATCCCAGCCAGTTGCCTGTGATCCGGGCGGTGCGTGATCGCTGGATCGGCAAGGAGCGGCCGCCGGCCAGTTCTCTCGTCGGCGTCGCCTCGCTGTTCCTCCCCGACGTCCTGGTGGAGATCGACGCCATCGCCGTGCTGCCGGAGCAGAAGGGAAGCACGGATACAGGCCGATAACGGGCGGGTCACGCGTCCCCCCTATTCAGTGGATACTCAAAACGCCGGACACCGCTAGTGTCGGCAAACCGAGAACATCCATCGCGAGACGACAGTACCGATCGCGAGAAGGAGGATCGCATGCCCCTCCGTGCGCGCGTAGGTCGCCACGCCTCGACCGGCGCCCAGTGCCAGAACTGGGCCGAAGACCAGCAGATCGTCATCGCACTCCTCAATCTCATTCCCAAGATTGACGGCGGAGCCCAAGCCGGTATTGCAGGCCGCGTCGTTGGCGGCATCGCCAGCGACGCGCTGTGCAGTGCCATCCTCACGTTCCAGAAGAAATACTTCCCGGCGCACCAGACAGGTTTCATCGAGCCCACCGGCGCAGCCATCGCCAAATTGGAGGAACTCGCCTCACGCCCCTCGCCGACGCCGGCTGCCACCCCGACCGGGCCTTGGGGCGTATTCCAGAGCAACTCGGTACCGAAAGCCCTGCGCGCGGCCTTGGCCGACGATCACCATCTCAACCATGTCGAGGTCGTCGAGATCCTGCGCGCCACCCTGCAGGACGGCCGGGTAACGCAGAGCGAACTCGCCGACCTGAAGATGATCGCAGAGAAGTCCAACACCATCATGCCGCGGTCGAAGGCGATGCTGGAGCGCTTCGTCGACCTGGCCGGCACGATGATCGCAAAATGGCCGTTCGACGTCTCATCGGTCCAGCGCAGCTATGCCGTCGGCCGTGCCTGCGACTTCATGCGCAAGCTCGGTCGCGGCCAATGGCCCAATCTCGACCGGGACGAAGTCGGCATCGGCATCATCATCCGCGTCGCCTATCCGGGCACGCTCGACCAGAACCAGACGAATTTGTGCGGACCAGCGGCTCTGGTCTTCAATGTCCTGCGCGACCGTCCGGGAACCTATGCCGCCTACGCCTGCGACATGTACGACAAGGGCGAGGGCGTGCTCTACAGACTTCCGATCAAGCCGAAAGCCGATCTGCGCCATGCCGCCCCCTCGTCCTCCGATATTGCCCCTGTCGACTGGCTGACGCTGGCGAGCATCCGCAACTCCAACGACTGGGCCATCCATTACGATTCGACCGACGGCGGATTCTCGGGCATGACGACCCCGATGGAGCTGGCCTACTGGTTCGACCAGGCCGGCTACACGGATGTGCGGGAGGATGCGAACTTCTTCCGCCACCAGCGCGACACCGACAACATGAAGGAAGCGAACCGCCTGCTCGCGGCGGGCTACCATGTCGTCCTGCTCATCGGCTCCAACATGGTCGATGGCCATCAGACCCAGAGCTCCGACATTCGCGACGATCACTGGGTCGTGCTGCAATCGCAGATGAAGGTGGAGAATGGCGAAGTCACGTTCCACATCTATACCTGGGGCGACGGCTATCGCGAGGTGCCCTTGAGCGGAACGCTCACGCTGGATGACTTCCTGATGAACTATTATGGCTATGTGGCTGCCAAGCCCTATTAGCCAGCATCAGGGTCACGGGCAGCCGTGCTCGGCCTTGGAAACAAGGCACCAGGCCAACCTCGTGAAGAACCCGGATAGAGGCTCCTGCGGCCGAAACTCCAGCTTTCCGGACCGCCGCATTTTCAAGCGCGGACGAGACGTCCGTTTCCCAGGCATAGCTCGGCCCCGAGCCATGCCGAAATGCAGACGTAAACCGATTTACATTTTCCCCTTCGGAAGCAATATTGCGGTGCAATACATCGTTCCCAAATCGTTGATTCAAGCCATTGCCAGCCTGCGGCCTCTCGCCGTGAGGTTTCTCATCTTGTTTGTTTCGCGCCATTCGCCCTGAAAGCCCTCCCGTGACCCATCCGGCCACCGCTTCCCTCGCCGATCTCAACGCCGACAGCCCCTCCCATCGCCATCGCGCCGCCTGGATCGAGTTCGCCCTTGCCGTCGGCGCTTTCGGCGTCGGCGCCGGCGAATTCGCCTCGATGGGCATCCTGCCCAACGTCGCCAACGGTCTCCTGGTCACCGAGCCGCAAGCCGGCCACATGATCAGCGCCTATGCGCTCGGCGTGGTCGTCGGTGCGCCGGTCATCGCCGTGCTTTCGGCCCGTATGGCGCGCCGCACCTTGCTGCTCTGGCTGATGGTGGTGTTCGCCGCGGCCAATGCCGCCAGCGCCCTGGCGGGCGGCTATTACCAGCTGATCGGCTTCCGCTTCCTGGCGGGCCTGCCGCATGGCGCCTATTTCGGCGTCTCCTTCCTGGTCGCCGCCGGCATGGCCGAGCCCAATCGGCGCGCCCAGGCGGTCGGGCGCGTGATGATGGGAATCACGCTCGCGACGCTGGTCGGCTCCCCCCTCGCCACCTGGCTCGGCCAGACCCTGGGCTGGCGCCTCGCCTTTGCGACCGTCGGCGCCATCGGCGCTCTTACCGCCGCGCTGATCCTGGCCTTCATGCCGCTCGACAAGGTCAAGCCCGGCGCCAGCCCGCTGCGTGAACTCGGCGCCCTCAAGCGCAAGCAGGTCTGGCTGACCCTGGCGATCCCGGCCATCGGCCTGGGCGGCATGTTCGCCGTCTACACCTATGTCGCCTCCACCCTCACCCAGCTCAGCGGCTTCTCGCCCGCTTTCGTGCCGGTGGCGCTTGTGCTGTTCGGCATCGGCATGAATGTCGGCAACATCGCCGGTTCCTGGCTGGCCGACCGCGCCCTGATGGCCACCATCGGCGGCATGCTGGTCTGGGTGATCGTGGTGATGGCGCTCTATGGCCTCACCGCATCCAATCCCTGGATGATCTCGCTCTGCATCTTCCTGATCGGCTGCAATTTCGCCATCTGCCCGGCGATCCAGACCCGCCTGATGGACGTGGCCGGCGATGCCCAGACGCTCGCGGCCGCGCTCAACCATTCGGCCTTCAACATCGCCAATGCCCTCGGCGCATGGCTCGGCGGTGTCGCCGTCGCGGCCGGCTTCGGCTGGGCCTCGACAGGCTGGGTGGGCGCCCTGCTGGCCGTGGCCGGCCTCGCGGTCTTCCTGGTGTCCTGGGGCCTGGAGCGGGCCGACAGGCGCGAGCCCGAAGCCGCCGCCGTCGCGGGTTAGGAGCGACGGGTTGGAGCTGCGGCGAGCCCGCTTAGGCCGCTGCCCCGATCGCCGGCCCGGCTCCGAAACGACGCCGGTAGTCGCGCGGCGACAGCCCCATCAGCTTGGCGAACACCTTGCGGAAGGCCGCCGGATCCTCATAGCCGACCGACCAGGCGATCTGGTCGACATTGCGATTGGTGGTTTCCAGCAGGGAACGGGCCCTGCTGACACGGATATGCTGGAAATACTCGGTCGGCTTCAGGCCCGTCGCCTTGTGGAAGCGGCGCAGGAAGGTGCGTTCCTCCAGGCCGGCCCTGTCAGCCATGGCTGCCAGGGAAACCGGACGCATGTCCTCCGCCGCCTCCTCCTGGTCCTGCAGCCAGCGCTGCACCTTGAGCACGGCCTCGTCGCCATGGCGCAGATTGGGCGTGAAATTCGAATAATAGCGCTGCTCCCGCCCCGGTGGGTCGACGAGCAGGAAACGCGCCGTCTCCAGCATGACCTCCTGCCCCAGGACCCTGTCCACCAGCGTCAGGCCAAGGTCCGTCCAGGCCATGATGCCGCCGGCTGTAATGATATCGCCATCGTCGACGATCATCTTGGCGGTATCGATCAGGATATCGGGAAAGCGCTGGGAAAGGGCCTGGGCGAAGCTCCAATGCGTGGTGACCAGCCGTCCGGTCAGCAGGCCGGTTTCCGCGAGCAGGAAGGCGCCGGCGCAGACCGAGCACAGCATGGCCCCCTCGTCATGGCGCTGGCGCAGCCAGGCGGCGAAAGGAGCGGAAACCGCATGGGACGGCAGATCGCCGAGCCCCGGCAGGGCAACGATCGCCACGGGCTTGTGGGGGGCTGGACCATGGCTGTCCGCCACGCAATCGATGCCGCCGCCCTCGGCGATCTTCCACTGGGAGATCCGAATGCCGATACCCGCATCGCCGGCCCGGCGGCGCGCGATGTCATTGGCTGCGTCGAAGAGATCGACCATGCCGTAGACGGCGGCCGTGCGCACGCCAGGATACAGCAGCAGGCCAATCTCAGGTAGAGTGCTACCCATTGCCATTTGTCAGTTTTGCCCCGAACAATGTCAGTTTCGCCAATCCGTATCACGCCCATGGCGCGGTATTCAATGTCTCACCAGGCCGCCACGTTCCGAGGCGCCCCGCATTTCAACCCAGCAGGAGACCGACGATGAGCACGATCACCACCGAAGACGGCACCCAGATCTTCTACCGCGATTTCGGCAGCGGGCAGCCCGTGGTCTTCTCCCATGGCTGGCCTCTGAGCGCCGATGCCTGGGACGCCCAGATGGTGTTCCTCGGGCAGCATGGCTACCGGGTGATTGCGCATGATCGCCGCAGCCATGGCCGCTCGACCCAGACCTGGGACGGCAACCATATGGACCAGTATGCCGATGACCTCGCCGAACTGATCGAGGAACTGAACCTGAAGGATGCCGTGCTCGTCGGCCACTCCACCGGCGGCGGCGAAGTTACCCGCTATCTCGGACGCCACGGCACCAAGCATGTCGCCAAGGCTGTCCTGGTCGGCGCCGTGCCGCCCTTGATGCTGAAGACCGACGCCAATCCCGGAGGCCTGCCGCTCGAAGTCTTCGACGGCATCCGCAAGGGCACCTTCGACGACCGCTCGCAGTTCTACAAGGACCTGACCCTGCCCTTCTACGGCTACAACCGCCCAGGCGCGAAGGTTTCCGAAGGCGCGCGCGAATCCTTCTGGCTGCAAGGCATGCTGGGGGGCCTCAAGGGCCAGCTCGACTGCATCAAGCAATTCTCGGAGACCGACTTCACCGAGGATCTGAAGAAGATCGACGTACCGACCCTGATCATCCATGGCGACGACGACCAGATCGTGCCGATCGGCGCTTCCGCCCATCAGTCGGTCAAGCTCATCCCCAACGCCACCCTCAAGGTCTATCCGGGTGGCTCGCATGGCCTGACCTTGACGCAGCAGGACCAGTTCAACGCCGACCTGCTTGCCTTCATCAGGGGCTGAAGTCAGTAGGAAAAGACGCAGCAATCCTTCTCCCCAGGTGGGAGAGGGATTGTCGCGCTTCACCCGTCTTGGTCGGAATAGCCGGCCTCAGCCTCGCGCCTTCTCGGCCAGATGTACCAGCGTCAGTCGCAGGGCGGTGGCGTCCAGGACCGGCTTGTCGAAGACGAGGCGCAGCGTGTCGTCGGCAAAGGCCAGATCCAGGCCTTCGGGATCAATGCCGCTGATGCGCCAGGGGCCGTCGCGGCCGCCGAGCAATTTGGTGGCGTAGAGCCTGACGGCATCGGCATGATCAGCGTTCATATGCTCGATCGCCCCGGCCTCCGCGGCGCGCAGGGCCTCCGCGCCCTTGACGTCGGTAAGGAGTTCCTCCGCCGACAGCAGGGCAGCGCGTGCAAAGCCGCCATTGAGATGCCCGCCGCTTACCGCCACGCGGAAAAAGCTGAAATCCGGGAAATCGGCGTAAAGCGCCGATTTGGGATGCCTGGCCAGAAAGCGCGCCTTGCAGAGAGCCCTGGCATCTTCATCCTCGACGATCTCAGCCAGGCCCTTCACGGTCAGGCGGGCATGGGCCAGCGGATCGCCCTTGCCGCCCTCGCTCAGCAGCAGGGAAATGCGCGCATCCTTCTCGATATTGCTGCGATGGGCTGCCAGCCGGGAGAGTAGAAGCAGCGGCGCACCATCGAAATCGGTGGCTGTATTGACGAGGCTGGCAAAGGGGGAGCCATCGCTCGAATCAAGTGTCGCCAGCGCGCCGGCGCGGATGCGCCTGAGCAGGGCCTTGCCCTCCGCTACGGGCTCGAAATCGGCAGGCTGGTTCGCCGGAACCGGCTGGCCGGGCAGACGCGTGGTATCGCTCGAAGAC
Organism: Labrys sp. (in: a-proteobacteria); assembly: GCF_047605565.1. Taxonomy (NCBI): domain Bacteria; kingdom Pseudomonadati; phylum Pseudomonadota; class Alphaproteobacteria; order Hyphomicrobiales; family Xanthobacteraceae; genus Labrys; species Labrys sp. (in: a-proteobacteria). The sequence continues at coordinate 146,656 of NZ_JASGFM010000009.1, read as the reverse complement.
ATCGCTCTGGAAGACTCGTTTGGATGGAAACAGTTTGAAAATGCCGTTTTGCCGGCGATTGGCAACAAGAAGTACCGTTTTGAACCGATAATTGTCACACTTCCGCCGGTTTAGGCGTAGAATGCGAAGGCAAGTATGGTGATTTGCCGCGCAAACCATCATAATAGCCTTTGGCGGTTACACCGCGTCATGAAAGGATTGCAATGCCGACGATTGCGCTGGTCGATGACGACCGCAACATTCTGACCTCGGTTTCCATCGCGCTGGAGGCGGAAGGCTATCGCATCCAGACCTACAATGACGGCATGTCGGCCCTGGACGGTCTGAAGGCCAATCCGCCGGATCTCGCCATCTTCGACATCAAGATGCCCCGCATGGACGGCATGGAGCTGCTGCGCCGCCTGCGCCAGAAATCCGAGCTGCCGGTGATCTTCCTCACCTCCAAGGACGAGGAGATCGACGAATTGTTCGGCCTGAAGATGGGCGCCGACGATTTCATCCGCAAACCCTTCTCGCAGCGCCTGCTGGTGGAGCGCGTGAAGGCGGTGCTGCGCCGTTTCCAGCCCAAGGATGCCGCCGCTGCCAAGGCTTCGGACGCCAAGATCCTGGAACGCGGCCTGTTGCGCATGGATCCCGAACGCCACACCTGCACCTGGAAGGGCGAGGCGGTGGTGCTCACCGTTACCGAGTTCCTCATCCTGCACGCCCTCGCCCAGCGCCCGGGCGTGGTCAAGAGCCGCAATGCCCTGATGGATGCGGCCTATGACGACCAGGTCTATGTCGACGATCGCACCATCGACAGCCACATCAAGCGCCTGCGCAAGAAGTTCAAGCAGGCCGACGACGATTTCGAGATGATCGAAACGCTCTATGGTGTCGGCTATCGCTTCAAGGAAGCGTGAGGGTTTCCTCCCGCCTCAACCTGGAGACCTTCTCCGCGCAGCGGGGAAGGCCATCCCCTGGAATGACGCCTTCTTCATGCCCTGAAGCAGGCTCTCGCGCTCCTCTCGATAGAATTTCGTACCAGACCCGATGAGCCCCGAGCGCGCGACCCCATCCGAGCACCCAAGGTCGAGATCGATCATCCGGCGGCGCCTGCGGCTGGCCCTGCGCGCGATCACCGTGCAGACCTTCTCCAGCCTGACACGGCGCATCGTCGTGCTGAACCTGGCCGGCCTGGTCGCCCTGGTCGTCGGTATCTTCTACCTCAACCAGTTCCGCGAAGGCCTGATCGACGCGCGTGTGCAGGCGCTGCTCACCCAGGGCGAAATCATGGCGAGCGCCGTGGCCGCTTCGGCTTCCGTCGAGACCGGCTCGATCCGCATCGATCCGGAAAAACTCCTGGAACAGCAGGCGGCGGGCGAGGACGAGAGCGACGACGCAAGTTCGCTCGACTTTCCGATCAATCCGGAAAAGGTCGCGCCGCTGATGCGGCGCCTGATCTCGCCGACGAAATTGCGCGCCCGGGTCTATGATCGCGACGGCAATCTGGTGATCGATTCCAGGGCCCTGTTCATCTATTCCGATATCGTCCGCACCGACCTGCCGCAGCCCAAGCAGGAACAGAACCTGGCGGAACGGGTCTGGAACACGGTCAAGCGCTATCTCTTCCGTTCCGACGCGCCGCTCTACAAGGAGCTCGGCAACCAGAACGGCAAGGGCTATCCGGAAGTGATAACGGCGCTCAGCGGCGCTCCCTCCACCCAGGTGAGCATCAACGAGCAGAACGAATCCATCGTCTCGGTTGCCGTGCCGATCCAGCGCTTCAAGTCGGTGCTGGGCGTGCTGCTGCTCTCGACACGCCCCGGCGAGATCGACGAGATCGTGACGGCCGAGCGCCTTGCCATCCTCCGGGTCTTTGCCGTCGCCGCGGTGGTGATGGTGATCCTGTCGATCCTGTTGGCAAGCACCATCGCCGGCCCGATCCGCCAGCTGGCGCGAGCGGCAGAGCGGGTGCGCTACGGCGTGAAATCGCGCCAGGAAATCCCCGATTTCACCGAGCGCTCCGACGAGATCGGCCATCTTTCCGGCGCCCTGCGCGACATGACCAATGCATTGTTCAAGCGGATCGAGGCGATCGAGAGCTTCGCGGCCGATGTCGCCCATGAGCTCAAGAACCCGCTGACATCGCTGCGCTCGGCCGTCGAGACCCTGCCGCTCGCCCGCAACGACACCTCGCGCAACCGGCTGCTCGAAGTGATCCAGCACGATGTCCGCCGGCTCGACCGGCTGATCTCGGACATTTCCGATGCCTCGCGCCTGGATGCCGAACTGTTGCGGTCCGGCGCCGAGCCCGTCGATCTCGCCAGGCTGCTCACCGCCCTCACCGGCGTGTTCAACTCGGTCGAGCGCGAGGACGGGGTCAAGGTGCGCCTGTCGATGCCCACGGGCCTGCCGCCGCAAGCCCTTTTCATCAATGGCCATGATTCCAGGCTCGGCCAGGTCATCAACAATCTCGTCGACAATGCCCGCTCCTTCTCGCCCCGGGACGGCGAGGTGCGGGTCGAATTGCGGCGGAACAAGAACGACGTCGAGATCGCGGTGGAGGATGATGGTCCGGGCGTGCCGGACCATGCCATCGAGCGGATCTTCGAGCGCTTCTACACCGACCGTCCCGAGGAACAGGGTTTCGGCCAGAATTCGGGCCTCGGCCTGTCCATCTCCAAGCAGATCATCGAGGCCCATGGCGGCAAGCTCTGGGTCGAGAACCGCAAGGATGGCGACAAGGTGCTCGGCGCCCGTTTCGTCGCCCGCCTGCCGGCCGCGCAGGCCTAAGCCATGCCAACCTCGCCCACCGTACATGCCACCTGCATCGTCATCGACGGGCGGGGCATTCTGCTGCGCGGCGCCTCCGGCGCCGGCAAGAGCCGGCTGGCCCTGCATTTCATCGAGACCGCGCCGGCCCAGGGCCGCCTGGCCCGCCTGGTAGGAGACGACCGCGTCTATCTCGAAGCCGTCGAGGGCAGGCTGATCGCCTCCGTGCCATCAACCATCGCCGGCCTGATCGAGCGACGCAGCAGCGGCCTGCGGGATGCCGGCATCGAACGGATCGACTGGCAGCCCTCGGCACCTGTCGGCCTGGTTGTGGATATTCTCGACGATGACGCAGAGATCGTCATCCCCAGCAAAAATATTCGGCACATCAGGCTGGAAGGCGTGGACCTGCCCTATTTGCCGGTTCCTCGCGATTTTCAGGCAGCTGTCGCCCTGATTGAGGCCATCTTGCCGCAATTGCCGCCGGTTTGACCGGATTCCAGGCCCGATCCGCGCCAGTCTGCGTTAACGAAACGTTGATGCCTATGGCCTTCATGTGACGAGACTGCGACAATGTGAGCCGGAGAGAGGCTTGTTTTTGTGCAGCGCGGGAATAATATCAGGCCTCGGAGCTACGGGTTGCAGGTTGTCCGAAGGGCATCCTGGCCGTGCGTTGCGGAGGCGTCGTCTCATTTTGCTCAACACCGGGTGGCGCGAAAGCGAAACGGACCTGGATTGTTGTCGCGATCGCGACGGCGACCGGAAAGATTCAATGCGGATCATCCTATGATCGGCATGGTGCTTGTCACGCATGGTCATCTGGCGACCGAGTTCCTGTCGGCTCTCGAGCACGTCGTAGGGCCGCAACGTAATGTCGAGGCCATCGATATCGGCCCCGAAGACGATGTCGAGCAACGCCGCCGCGACATCATCGATGCCATCGGCCGGGTCGAAGACGGTTCCGGCGTGGCGGTTCTCACGGATATGTTCGGAGGAACACCTTCAAATCTGGCGATTTCCGTGATGAGCGGCCCCTCCATCGAGGTCGTGGCCGGCATCAACCTTCCCATGCTCGTCAAACTGGCGCGGCTGCGCAGCGAGGTCCCCCTCGCCGAGGCAGTCACGCGCGCCCAAGAGGCTGGCAGGAAATATATCAATATTGCCAGTCGTGTGTTGTCAGGCCAATGATTCGACGTTCATTCAACTATGCTGGTCACGGCCAGAAACTTGCCGAGGCGGCTCTTGCGGTACCGCTCGCATTCAGCAATCCTTGGGCCAAATGTTGGGGCAGCAGTGCCCCAAGCGGGTGCACCCCGGTGCAGATGCAGGCGGAGACCTCCTCGATGCACAAGCAGCAGATGCAAACCGGCAGCACCGACGAGCAAGCCTGCGAAGAACCGGAAGCGGCTCCCACCCCCACCATGGACGGCGGTATCGTACGCATCCTCCCCATCATCAATCTCAAGGGCCTGCACGCCCGCGCCTCGGCGAAATTCGTGCAGACGGCCGAAGGCTTCGATGCCACCGTCAAGGTGACGCGGTGCGGCGAAACGGTCGGTGGCCAGTCGATCATGGGCCTGATGATGCTGGCCGCAGCCCGTGGCACCACCATCGTGGTCGAGACTGCCGGCCATGATGCCCAGGCTTGCATGGACGCCCTGGAAGCCTTGTTGGCCGACAAGTTCGGCGAGGAAGCCTGAAGGCAAACGACGCCCAGCCTGCGGCGTCGAAGCAGCAGCGGCGATAAAAGGCGACATCCGCCCCCTTCCCCAATCCCCATTTCGTCAGGCCCCGCTGGCCCTGCAGCGGCGGCATTTTCGTGCGTGGATTGCAGGCCTCCCGGCAGGTTGTTTGCTGCAGCGCACACCGGAAATATAACTTCACCAAAAGTCACGACTTTGCCGCAATCCAGCCAAGGGGCCGCCCCAGCCCAGCGCGACTTTTCTTCTCGTTACCTCGGCACCCGGTCCGGCGTAAGCCGGAAACCTCAGCCCCCCAGCCCCCCGACTTTGTCGGACCGGGTCCGCCGAGGTGGCGTTAGATGACCCAAGAAGTGCAGGCCGGCTCCTCTGGAACCGGCCTTTCTTTTTGCGCCGATCTCCGGGTGCGCGGACGTGGCCGCGTAATCGGCTTTGCCGATCGTCGCGACCGCGGTTCTTCCTCTCCCGTGAGCGCCACGTTTCCGGGAGCGGACGAGACGTCCGCGCCCCCGCAGATGCAAGCCTGCTCTTGAATCCCTCGCCGAGATTGTCCATCTGTGCAGCGGCGTTCCCGCCACCCAGTCCCAAGACGATCATCAAGCAAGAGTGAGTTTTCATGAGCGCTGAAGCCGCAAGCGCCGGCCCGGATAGTGCCGCGCCGCAGAGCCATACCTTCGAGGCCGACGTCGCCAAGCTGCTGCATCTGATGGTGCACTCGGTCTATTCCGACAAGGATGTCTTCCTGCGCGAATTGATCTCCAACGCGGCCGATGCCTGCGAGAAGCTGCGCTATGAGTCCCTGTCCGATCCCGCTTTGCTCGGAGAAGACCAGAAGGGGGTGATCCGCATCACCCTCGATGCCGAGGCCAGGCGCATCACGGTCGCCGACAACGGCATCGGCATGAGCGCGGAGGAGATGATCGAGGCTCTCGGCACCATCGCGCGATCCGGCACCAAGGCCTTCGTCGAGCGGCTGGAAACGGCCCAGCAGGCCGAAGGCAGCCAGTTGATCGGCCAGTTCGGCGTCGGCTTCTATTCGACCTTCATGGTAGCCGACAAGGTGGAAGTCTTCTCCCGCAGAGCCGGCAGCGATATTGCCAATCTCTGGAGTTCGGACGGCAAGGGGTCCTATTCGGTGGCGCCTGTCGGTCTCGACGAGGCCCCCGCGCGTGGCACCAAGGTGGTGCTGCATCTGATGGAGGACGCCAAGTCCTACGCCGAGACCTACACCATCGAGCGGCTGATCAAGACCCATTCCGGCCATGTGCCGGTGCCGATCCTGCTCGCCGACAAGCCGGATGCCGAGCCGCAGCAGATCGCTGATGGGGCAGCCCTGTGGACTCGCCCGAAGTCGGATATTTCCGAGGCCGATTACACCGATTTCTACCGCAGCGTCGCCGGCCAGTTCGACGATCCAGCGCTTACCATCCACTTCCGCGCCGAAGGCCGGCAGGAATACACGATGCTGGCCTTCGTGCCGGGCTCGCGTCCCTTCGACCTGTTCGATCCCCAGCGCAAGGGTCGCATGAAGCTCTATGTGCGGCGTGTGCTGATCACCGACGAGGCCGACCTGCTTCCCGGCTATCTGCGCTTCGTGCGCGGCCTGATCGATTCCGCCGACCTGCCGCTCAACGTCTCACGCGAAATGATCCAGGAAAGCCCGCTGCTGACGGCGATCCGCAAGGCGGCAACCGGCCGCGTGCTGGGAGACCTCGAGAAGCTGGCCACCTCGGACGCCGCAGCCTATGCGAAGGTCTGGGAGAACTTCGGCTCTGTCCTGAAGGAAGGCCTTTACGAGGACTTCGAGCGCCGCGACGCCCTGCTCGGCCTCGCCCGCTTCAAGAGCACGGTTTCGGGCGGCGAATGGCGTTCGCTCAAGGACTACATCGCCAGCCTCAAGGACAACCAGACGGCGATCTATTATCTCGCCGGCGACGATGCCAAGCGCCTGGAGAACTCGCCCCACATCGAGGGCTTCCGCGCTCGTGGCATCGAGGTACTGCTGCTCTCCGATCCGGTCGACAGCTTCTGGGTGACCTCGGCGCTCGGCTTCGAAGGCAAGCCCTTCAAGTCGGTGACGCAGGGCGCCGCCGAGCTCGACCTGATCCCGCTCGCCGAAAAGCCGGAGGAGCAGACCCCGGAAGTGAGCGCGGCGATCGCCTCCTACATCGCCTATCTCAAGACCACGCTGGGCGATGACGTTTCCGACGTGCGCGCCTCCGAGCGCCTGACCTCCAGCGCAGTCTGCCTGGTGGCGCCCGATAACGGCATGGACAAGCGCATGGAGCAGATCCTGGCCAGCGCCGGCAAGCTCGACGGCGCCCTGCAGAAGCCGATCCTGGAGATCAATCCGCGCCACGCCCTGGTGACGCGCCTCGCCACCGCGCGCGAGGCCAGCGGCGATACCGCCTTCATCGAGAGCGCCACGCGGCTGCTGCTCGACGAGGCCCGTATCCTCGACGGCACGGTGCCCACCGATCCGGCCGGCTTTGCCGAGCGCCTGTCGCAGGTGCTGGCCAAGAGCCTCGGTTAAGTTTGGGGGGCGGGTCTTCGGACCCGCTTCTCTCGTTCAAGCACGGCGCTTTGAGGCGCCTCTGAGGAGGTTGATGGAAGAGTCCCAGCAAGCCGAGAAATGCTCAATTTTGTCATGCCCGGACTTCGTCCTGGGCACCCAGATACCCAACGTATCAAGCTTGTGGCCGCTGGATCACCGGGCCAAAGCCCGGTGATGACAAAGGTCGAGGTTCTCTCGATTCTCAAGCCAGGCTCTCAAGTCCCCTCACCGTCCCGCCCGTTGCCCGATCAGGCGCTCGAACAGCAGCGCCACGATGATGATGGTGCCGATGGCCGAGCCCTGCCAGAAGGGCGAGACGCCCATCAGATTGAGGCCGTTGCGGATCATCACCATGATCAGGACGCCGATCAGCGTGCCGATGATCGAGCCCCGCCCGCCGAACAGGCTGGCACCGCCGATCACCACGGCGGCAATGGCGTCGAGCTCCCAGGCATTGCCCATCAGCGGATCGGCCGAGAGGATCTGGCCGATCGAGAAGGTGATCGCCACGGCCGAAAGCGCCCCCGAAATCACATAGGGCAGGATGGAATAGAACATCACGCTGAGGCCCGCTGCCCGCGCCGCCTCCTTGTTGGAGCCGACGGCATAGATGGTGCGCCCGCCCTTGGTATAGGTCAGATAGGCCCAGGCGACGAGATAGAGCAGCGCCAGGAACAGCACGTTGGAGGGAATGCCCAGGACATCGGTATAGACGATGGCCTGCATGGAATCGGGGATCGAGGCGATGGCCGTCTGGCCCGAGAGGATATAGGCGAGGCTGCGGCCGATCGCCATCACGCCCAGCGTCACCACGAAGGCCGCGAGCCCGAAATAGGCGATCAGAATGCCCGAGATCAGGCCGATGCCGGCTCCACTGAGGATGGCGAGCGCCACGGCCAGGGCCGGCGGATAGTGCTGCACGGCCAGGCCCAGGACAATGCCGGTCAGGCCGGCGACAGACCCGACCGAAAGATCGATGCCGCCGGTCAGGATGACGAAGGTCATGCCGACGGCAACGATGCCGATCACCACCGACTGGTCGAGGATGTTGAAGATGTTCGACCGTGTCAGGAAATAGGGCGACAGCAGCGACAGGCAGACCGCCAGCACGATGGCAAGGCCGAGCATGCGCACTTCGAGCCGCCCCGTCAGCCAGCCGAGACGCCGTCGCGTGGGATCGGGAGAGGTGGTTGAGGTCATATGGCGATCCCGGAACTTGTGGTGAAGGACGGACGAATGGAACGGCTTAGCGAGATGAACCCTTGAAGGACAAAGCACCACGCCGAAGTCCCCTCGCCCCGCTTGCGGGGAGAGGATAGAGGTGAGGGGCTACGCTTAGCCCTATCTGCACGCACCACGCCGCCCCTCACCCTTACCCTCTCCCCGTAAGTACGGGGCGAGGGAGCGGTAAGCGTCGTGGTTTCAAAACACGATCGTCGCATCGGCCGCCTACAGTGTTGCAGCGAGTTCGGCGACACGGCTGCGGACGATTTCGGGGGATGGCAGGGCGGCGCCCTGCGGCAGCGTGAGGCCGACCCAGCCGAGATCGTGCCCGCGGGGGCTGACGATCGGCAGGAGCAAAGTCGAGCGCGAGCCGTCCGGCTCCGGCATGAAGACGGGTTCGCGCCCGGCCAGCGCCGCGGCGATGCGGGTCGCGGAGAGCGGCTTCACCTCGCCGGCCGCAAAGCCCGGCTCGGCCGCCTTGTCGGCGGTGACGAGGTTGAGGCAGATCAGGCGGTCCTGGTCGATCAAGGCCCAGAAGCCGGCGCCGCCGCATTCGCCCGTCAGGCCGCGCAGGACTTCGGTATTGCGGGCCATCGAGGTGCGCGGCGCCGCCAGCAAGGTGAGCTTCTCTTCATCGAGCAGGTCGGCAGGCAGGTCGGCCACGCTGGTGCCGTCGCTGATGACGACGATGCGGTGCGAGAGCCCCAGCAATTCCTCGAAATCGGACGACACCACCACGACGGCGACACCCTTGGCGGCAATGTCGCGCAGAATCGCATAGATCGAGGCGCGGGTGCCGATATCGACGCCCTTGGTGGGTTCGTCGAGAATCAGTACGCGCGGCTCCAGCAGCAGCCAGCGCGCGATGATGATCTTCTGCTGCATGCCGCCCGAGAAGTTGAGCATGTTGGCGTCGAGCAGGCGGTCGGGCGGCAGGCCAAGGCTCTTGAGCAGTGCATCGACCGCCTTTTCGCGGCTGCGATAGCCGACGCCGAAGCCCCGATGTGCGCCGAGATGGGCGAGCAGCAGATTCTCCTTCACCGACAGGTCGGGCACGATGTTCTGCGAGCGCCGGTCCTCGGCCACGAAGCCGATGCCGGCCCTCACCGCCTGCGCCGGCTTGCGCGGATCGATCGGCTTGCCGTCGACGAGGATGGTGCCGGCGCTGCGCGGCCTCAGGCCGAAAATGGCCTCCACGGTTTCCGAACGCCCGGCGCCGACCAGGCCGCCCAGCCCCAGGATCTCGCCGTGGCGGACCTGGAAGGAAACGTTGCGGACCAGGGGCGGCGTCGCCAATCCCTTGACCTCCAGGGCAATCGGCGCGTCCTTGGCCGTCCCGTCCACATCCCGCGCATAGATGGCGCCGACATCCTGGCCGACCATGTGGCGGATGAGTTCGGCCTGGCTCAGGCTGGCGGTCGCGAGCGAAGCCGCCACCGTGCGCCCCTCGCGCATGATGGTGACGCGATCGGTGATGGCGAAGACTTCCTCGAGCCGATGCGAGACGAAGACGAGCCCGCGCCCATCCGCCCTGAGCCGCGCCATGATGTCGAACAGGCGCTCGACCTCGCTCGGGCTCAGTGACGAGGTGGGTTCGTCGAAAATGATCAGCTTGGCGTTGACGCCGAGTGCCTTGGCGATCTCGACGAGCTGGCGCTGGGCCGCCGACAGGCGGCGCACCTCGACGTCGAGGGGCAGGGCATCGCCCTGGCCGAGCACCGAGAGCAATTCGGCCCCGCGTCGATGCAGCGCCGAATAGGACAAGCGCCCCGGCCGGCCGAGTTCGGGCAGGAAGATGTTCTCGGCGACGCTGAGGTCCGGCACCAGGCTCGTCTCCTGCATCACGATGGCGATGCCGATATCGAGCGCGTCACGGGTGGAACGCAGCCGCACGGAGCGGCCGCGATAGACGAGATCGCCCTCGTCCGGCCTGACATGGCCTGAAATCACCTTGGACAGGGTCGACTTGCCGGCGCCATTGGCACCAAGCAGGCCATGGACTTCGCCCGCGCGCAGCTCGAAGCCGGCCCCCGCCAGAGCGCGGGTGCGGTCGAAGGTCTTGGCGACGCCGGTGGCGACCAGCAGGGGTTCGATGGCAGGCAAGAAAGGCTCCTGGATGGCGTTGGTTCCTGGGACCGCTGGCTTCCAAGCCGGCTCTTGGAAACACCGCATTTAACGGTGAGGAAGTGCCGGCTGGAAGCCGGCGGTCCCAGCATGCTCACTTCATCTCGTTGGCGAACACCGTCTCCTTCACGATGGGCAGCTCCTTGTCGATATTCTCGCTGGTCACCACCAGGATCGGCACCGAGACTTCCTTCTCCACCGTGCCGCCGGCGAGCTTGGCCAGCAGGGCCTCGCCCGACTTCTGGCCCATCAGATAGGGCTGCTGCATGCCGGAGGCGACGATCTGCTTGGACTTGAGGAGATCGACGAATTCCGGGATGCCGTCGAAGGCCGCGACCAGCAGGTCCGAACCGCGACGTGCCGCCTTGATGGCGCGCAGGGCGCCCAGGGCCGGCTGGTCGGTCTGGATGAACAGGCCGCGCATGTCCGGATTGGCGGTGAGCATGTCCTGGGTGAACTTGAAGGTCTCGTCCGTCGTATAGGATTGCATCTGCTGCAGCCCCGCCTCCTTGCCGGTCCAGCCGCCGGCTGCAAGGCCGTCCCGGAAACCCTTGGTGCGGGCCTGGCCGTTCTTGCGGGCCTGCGAGATGGTGATGAGGCCGACCGAGCCGCCCTCCCAACCCTTGGCCTTGAGCGCGGCAGCCAGCGCCTCGCCCACGCCCTTGGCGCCGTCATAATTGTTGGAGATGATGAAGGAGGCGTAGTCGCCGCTATTGGTGCCGATATCGCCGATCACCACCGGGATCCCCGCCTTGGCGGCCAGCGCCAGCACGCTCGGCGCGGTGGAGGAATCGGTCGGCGAGATCACGATGCCCGCCACGCCCTTGGCGATCGAATCCTGGGCGTTCTGCAACTGCGTCTGCGGGCTGTTGTGGGAATCGAGCGCCTGGAAACCATAGCCCTTGGCCTTGGCGGCGGATTCGACGCCCTTGGCGAGATAGCGCCAGAACGGCAGGTCGAGGCCCGGCGTCAGATAGACGATATCCTTGCCGGCGGCCCTTGCCGGTTGGAAGCCGAGGCTGCCGGTACCGGCCAAGGCGGCGCCGGCCGCAAGCTGCAGGAACGTTCTTCTCTTCATAGTATCCTCCCTCCCGCCCTCGGGCGGCTCCAACGGTTCTTTTCCGGCCATTACAGGCTCTTTGTCTTGGAAAGCGGGCCTTCTTTCTCAGGTCCGTTTCACGTATGCGGCAACACAGCCTCCTCCTCGAGGATGGAGCGCGTGCTGGCATAGATCCTGTCGAGATGAATGCCGAAGGCCTCGACGACGGCCCGGGGATCCCGGGCATGCAACCCTGCCAGGATGGCGGCATGGTCCTGGCAGCTCTGGGCGATCGCACCCGGCCGCGACACGGCCTTGCGCCGATGGGCCATGGCATAGAAATAGAGATCGACGACAAAATCGGCGAGGAGGTCGTTGCCGCAGGACCGGTAGATCGCGGCATGGAACTCGCGATCGCAGATCAGGAAGCGGACGGGATCGTCGAGGGCCTCGCGCTGCGTTTGCAGCGAGGCGTCGAGCATGGCGAGTGTCTCGTCATCGATGCGCCGCGCCGCCTCCTCGACCACCGGGCGCTCGACCAGCAGGCGGGCGGCATGGATGGCTTCGATATCGTAGCTGTTGATCAGTTTCGGCTCGCGCGCGCCGATCGCCAGCGAACCGACCTCGGCGCTGAGCACGCGGGTGCGGGCCCCTTGCGAAATGGCAATGATGTCGCGCGCGGCCAGAATCTGCAGGGCACCACGCACCGTCTCGCGGCTGACCTGCAGGGCCACGGCAAGATCGCGCTCGCTCGGCAAGGCCTCGCCGACCTGCAGCATGCCCGCCGCGATCAGGGAGGCGAGCTTGTCGGCGACGAGTTCACGCACATTGCGCCTGACAACGCCGTAGCGCAGCTCGGGCACGCGTTCGAACACCGAAAGGGCAGTGGGCAGGTTCATCGGAGTGGCGCTTGGAAACGACGCTCGGCATCTGATCTACTGGACCAGCCAGCAGACCAGTTAGGCCAAGTTTTCGGCGGGGTGTCAAGCGGTAGATGAGTAATGGTCTGACGAGTGGGAGGACGGCGAGGTGAGCCTGGGACCGCCAGCATCCTGCCGGCTCTTGGAACCATCGCGCCTGAAGGTAGAAAGAGCCAGCAGGATGCTGGCGGTCCCAGGAATATTCAAGTTTTTACCGAGCCCCGCCGAGATAGAAGGCCTTCACATCCTCGCGTGCCGCGAGGTCGGCGGCCGGCCCCGCAGCGGCGACGCGGCCGTTCTCGAGAATATAGCCGTAATCGGCATGGCGCAGGGCCAGTGCGGCATTCTGTTCGGCCACCAGGAAGCTCACACCCTGTTCGCGATTGAGGGTGCGGATGATCTCGAAGATCTCCTGCACCACGATCGGTGCGAGGCCCATCGAAGGCTCGTCGAGCAGTACCAACCTGGGCTTGGTCATCAAGGCCCGCCCGATGGCGGCCATCTGCTGCTCGCCGCCCGAGGTCAGGCCCGCCTTGGTGCGGCGCTTGTGCTTCAGGCGCGGGAACCAGGCATAGATCTGCTCGAGATCCTCCGCGATCTGCCGCCGGCCTGGGCGCCGCAGGAAGGCGCCGGAGAGAAGATTCTCCTCGATGGTGAGCTGGGCAAAGCAATGGCGCCCCTCCAGCACCTGCACCACGCCCCGCGCCACCAGGACGGCGGGGGTCAGGCGGCTGATCGGCTCGCCCCGCCAGGAGATACTGCCGCGCGTGACGGTACCCCGCTCCGGGCCGAGCAGGTTGGAGATCGCCTTCAGCGTGGTCGATTTGCCCGCGCCATTGGCACCGAGCAGCGCGACCACAGCGCCATCATCGACGGAGAGGGACACGTCCCTGACAGCCAGGATCGCCTGGTAATGCACCTCGATGCCGGCGACATCGAGGAAGTCGTTCGTGCGCGGCACGGCCGATGGTTCGCTCATCGGACCACCTCCAAGAGCGTTTTGCCGGAGAATGTGCTCTCTAGCCGGAGTTCGCCAGGAAGCACGGCCCAGTGGCGAAGAGCGCAACGCCGACCGCCCCTTCGCCCCGTTCTCACGGGGAGAAGGTAAGGATGAGGGGCAGCACGCCGGGTACAAAATTGAGAAGCACGCTGCCCCTCACCTCTATCCTCTCCCCGCAAGCGGGGCGAGGGGGCGCGAGCGTCGCGCTCCTTCGTCAACCTCACCATCTCGCACATCCCTCCTCATTGCGCTTCAGCTAGCTGCTCCGGCCCCGCTCAGTTGGTCTGGGCCACCGGCGTGATGCCCTTCTCCTGGGCATAGGCGGCGGCCTTGGCGCGGATGGTCTCGGCAAAGAGCGAGGCGTCGGCCTTGATCCAGTCGGTCAGCGCGGTCCAGGACTTGCCGTCCCACTGGATGATCTTGGCCGCGACGGTCTCGCCCTTGTGGTTCGCCGGCGAGGTCTTCAACGGCGAGATCAGGCCCTGGGCGCCCAGTTCGGCGATGCGCTTGTCATCGATGTTGAGGTTTTCCAGGGCCCAGCGGCCTTCCTCGGCGGTGAGGGGGCGGTTGCCGAACTTCTTGTGCCCGACGCGCAGGGCTTCCACGAAGGTGATCGCCTCGATCACCCCGTAATTGTAGTAGACCGTGCCGAACTTGCTCTTGTCCTTGAGATCGCTCTTGCCGGCGTCGACGATCTTCTCCTTCAGCGTCTTGATGATGCCGTAGTCGGTTCCGGGCGGAAACACCGAGACGGCGAGATAGCCTTTAGCGGCGCTGCCGGCCGGGCGGGCATCGTCCTCCGAGCCGCTCCAGATGTCGCCGATGATGCGATCGGCCGGAAAGCCCACGCGCGCCGCCGTCTTGATGCCCACCGGCGTCATCACGCCCCAACCGCGCAGGAACACCCAGTCGGCACCGGCGCTGCGGATCTGCTGCCATTGCGCCTGCTGCTGCTCGCCGGGATGGGGCACCGGGATCTGGATGTCGGTGAAACCGTATTTCTTGGCGAGAATGCCGAGCGGCTCGATCGTGTCACGGCCATAGCCGGAGTCATGATAGAGCGTGGCGATCTTGACGCCCTTGAGCTTGTCGTAGCCGCCGGATTTTTGGGCGATGTAGTCGACGATGATCTGGGCTTCGCTCCAATAGTCGAAGATCAGCGGATATTGATAGGGGAAGACCCGTCCGTCGGTGGCGATGTTCTGGCCGCCGCCCGGCGAGACGATCGGCACCTTGTCGATGCGCGCCTTGTCGGTGAGCGCCACGTCGAGGCCGCTGGAATGGGGGTATATCGCCGCCGTCGGCGCGCCGTCATAGCCGTTCTTGTAGCGTTCGTAGCATTCGATGCCGCGTTCGATCGTATAGGCCGTCTCGCATTCCTGGATCAGGATCTTGACGCCGTCGACCCCGCCTTCGACCTCGTTGATATAGGTCAGATAGTCCCGGTTTCCGGCGCCGAAGGGGATGAAGGAAGGCGCATAGGGACCGGTACGATAGGTGAAGAGCGGATAGAGCTGCTCGTTCTTGTGGTCCTGGGCCATGGCCGGGCCGGCGGCCGCAAGAGCGGCCAGGCCAACGCCTGCAAAGCCGAGCCCGGTCGCCAGTGCGAGAGCCTTGATAAGGGAGGGTGACATCCGGTTCGTCTCCATTCGGTTGGGATGTTCGAGGGCGCAGCTCTCCCGTCGGCGGAAATGACGTCCGCTTTTTCGGGATGCAGAGGGTGGGAGGTTTGCTCAGTCCCCGGTAGCGGCGGCTGCCGGCCGCCGCCGCGGCAGGCGGATCCGCCTCACCAGGCGGGCGAGTCCTTCCGGCTCCTTGATCAGCAGCGCGATGATGATCACGCCGAAGATGATGTGCTGGATATTGGCAAGCGCCCCCTGGTCGGCCAGGAACTGCAGGCCGGTGAGCGGGGCGAGGCGGTCGAGCAGGATCGGCATCAGCACGATGAAGGCTGCGCCGAGGAAATTGCCGGCGAGGGTGGCGGTGCCGCCGATCAGCACGATGAACAGCACCTGGAAAGACTTGTCCAGGTTGAAGGCATGGGCATCCGCGGTGCCGAGATAGCCGAAAGCCCAGAGCGCACCGGCAATGCCGCAGATGAAAGAACTGATAGCAAAGGACAGGAGCTTGCGGCTGGCGACATGGATGCCGATCACCGAGGCGGCGGTGTCCATGTCGCGGATCGCCATCCATTCGCGTCCGACGCGGCTCTTCACCACCGCATGGGCGAAGGCGATCAGCGCAGCCGCCGTCACCGCCACCAGGAGATAGCGCCCCGTCGCCGAGGTGAGGTCATGGCCGAGGAATTGCAGCCGCGGCGCCGAGATGGTGAGGGACTGGCTACCGTTCGAAAACCAGTTGTAATTGGTGAACAGCCATTCGAAGAAGAACTGGGCGCCGAGCGTCGAGGCCCCGAGATAGAAACCCTTGATGCGCAGGCTCGGCAGGCCGAAGACGATACCCGCCGCCGCCGCGATCAGGCCTGCCAGCACCAGCACCACGGGCAGCGGCAGGAACGGGGCGCGCAGCAGGAGATTGTAGCTCGCAAAGGCGCCGACCGACATGAAGGCGGCCGAGCCGAGCGACACCAGGCCGGTATAGCCCATCAGGAGGTTGAGGCCGAGGCCGGCCACGCCCATCACCAGGGTGGGGATGATGATGGAGGAAAGCCAGTAGTCGCTGGCGATGAGGGGCACGACCACCAAACTTACCGCCAGCGAGGCGGCGACGACGAAGAGGCGGGGATTGAGGCTGCGGCCCTGCGACAGGATGAGGCCTTCGCCGGATTGCGATAGGAGGGACATCGCTAGACCCTTTCGATGGCGCGGTCGCCGAACAGCCCGGCCGGACGCACCAGCAGGAAGGCCACGGCGAGGATATAGGCGAACCAGGTCGACACGCTGCCTTGCAGCAGCGGCCCCAGATAGATGTCCGCCAGGGCTTCTGCGGCGCCGACCAGGAGGCCGCCGACGATGGCGCCCGGCACGGAGGAGAAACCGCCGATGATCAGCACCGGCAGGGCCTTCAACGTCACCAGCGACAGCGAATATTGCACACCCTGGCGGGCACCCCAGACCAGGCCGGCAACCAGAGCGACGATGCCGGCCACGCTCCAGACGATGCGCCAGATCGTCGGCAGGCGGATGCCGATCGACTGGGCGGCGAGCGTGTCGTCGGCGACGGCCCGGAGCGAAATGCCCATGCGGGTGCGGTCGAACAGGATGGAAAGCACCACCACCAGGACGAGGGCGCCGCCGGAGACGAAGAGATCGAACTGGCTGATCGAGAGGCCCGCGACCGAGATCGGCACGTCGTCGATGCCGAGATCGAGCATGTGCACGTCCGAGCCCATCAGCAATTGCGCCAGCCCTTCGATCACGAAGGTAAGGCCGAGGGTCGCCATGAACAGGGTCAGCGCATCGCGATTGACCAGGGGCCGCAGGACCAGGCGCTCGATCAGCACCGCGCCGAAGACCATCACCGCGACGGTCAGCGCGATCGCGGCCCAGAACGGCACCTCGCGCTCGACCAGCGTCACGAAAGTGAGGGTGGCGAACAGCAGCATGGCGCCTTGCGCGAAATTGAAGACGCCGGAAGCCTTGTAGATCAGCACGAAGCCGATCGCGACCAGGCCGTACATCACTCCGGCGAGGAGGCCACCGATCAGGGTTTCGAGGAAAAAGGCCATGACGATCCCTCAGTGAACCGTGCCGAGATAGGCGGCGATGACATCGGGATTTTCGCGTACGGCATCCGGCGTGCCATCACCAACCTTGCGGCCGTAATCGAGCACGACGACGTGGTGGGCGAGGCCCATCACGATGCCGATATCGTGCTCGATCAGCACGATGGTGGTGCCGAGCTTGCCGTTCACATCGGCGATGAGCCGGCTCATCGCCTGCTTTTCCTCCTGGTTCATGCCGGCCATGGGCTCGTCCAGGAGCAGCAGTTTCGGCCAGGCCGCCAAAGCGCGGGCGAGGTCGACGCGCTTCTGCAGGCCATAGGGCAGCGTGGACACGACCGTGTTGGCATGGCGCTCCAGGCCGAGAAAGCCGAGAATCTCATGCGTACGTGCTTCGAAGCGCCAGCGTTCCGCGGCATCCCGCCCCACCCGGAAGATGTTCTCCACGAAGGTCGCACGGCCCCAGCGCGCCAACCCCGCCTTGACGTTCTCGACGACGCTCAACCTGTCGAAGAGGGCGTTGTGCTGGAAGGTCCTGCCGATGCCGAGATGGGCTGCCTTGTAGGGATGGATCGCCTCGAACCTGGCGCCGTCGAAGACGACATCGCCTTCGTCGGCCCGGTAGACGCCGTTGATCACATTGAGAAGGGAGCTCTTGCCGGCGCCGTTGGGTCCGATCAGCGCGCAAATCTCCCCCTGCTCGACCGAAAAGCTCAGCCGGCTCAAGGCGCTGACGCCCTTGAAGGACAGGGAGACGTCGTGAAGCTGCAGCAAAGGCGCCGGCATCGGCATCACCGTCCAGCGGCGAGGCGCGAGACACCGGCCTCGCGCTCGTCAGCCTCGCGGCGCTTCACCGCCTCGATGTCGCGATAGGCATGGGCCGGATGGCTCGCCGGCAGATAGGGGCCCTCGCCGAACAGCTTCTCGCGCAGCGTGCCCGGCTGGTAGGCGGTGGGATAGGCCCCGCGCTTCTGCAATTCCGGCACGAGATAGCCGACGGCGTCCTCGAAGCTCTCGGGCGTGACCGCATAGGCGAGGTTGAAGCCGTCGACATCGGTCTCCTCGACCCATTCCTGCAGCGTGTCGGCGATATGAGAGGCCGAACCGACGAAAACCGGGCCGAGGCCACCAATGCCGCCCCAGCGTGCCAGTTCCTCCATGGTCCAGGTCTTGTCCTCGCCGGCGAAATGCTCGACCACCGAGATGATGGCATTGGTCTCGACCTTCTTGATCGGATCGCTGGGCGCATATTGGCCGAAATCGATGCCGCTCCAGCCGGAGAGGAAGACCAGCGAGCCGTCATAGGAGGTATAGGACTGATAGTCCTTGAACTTGACCTGTGCCTTGGCCTCGGTCTCGTCGACGATCACCGTGGTGAGGTTATAAATCAGGATCTTGCGCGGATCGCGGCCGGCAGCCGCAGCCTGGCGACGGATATCGGCGACATAGGCCTTCAGCAGCGACTTGGTCGGCGCTGCCACGAAGACGCATTCGGCATGGCCGGCGGCAAAGGCCTTGCCCGGCCCGGAGGCACCGGCCTGGTAGAGCACCGGCGTGCGCTGCGGCGAGGGTTCGGTAAGCTGGTAGCCGGGCACCTCGAAATATTTGCCCTTGTGGCCGATCTCATGAACCTTGTCGGGATCGGTGAAGATGCGGTTCTCGCGGTCGCGCCGCACCGCCCCTTCCTCCCAGGAGCCTTCCAGGAGCTTGTAGAGCACCTCGACATATTCGCTGGCGACTTCGTAGCGGTTGTTGTGCTGGCGCAGGCCGCCCTGGCTGATGTTCTTGGCGCCGCTCTCCAGATAGGAGGTGACGATGTTCCAGCCGACGCGGCCCTTGCTGTGATGATCGGCCGTGGCGAGGCGCCGGGCGAAGGTATAGGGATGCTCGAAGGAGGTCGATGCGGTGATGCCGATGCCCAGATGCTCGGTGGCCAGCGCGATCGGGGCCGCCAGCTGCAGGGGGTCGTTGACCGGGATCTGTGCCGCCTGGTGGATGGCGTGGTAGTTCGAGCCCTTGTAGACGTCGTAATAGCCGATGACGTCGGCGATGAAGATGCCGTCGAAGATGCCCTTCTCCAGCGTCCGCGCCAGATCCTGCCAGTAGTCGAGATCCTTGTATTTCCACGATTTGTCGCGCGGATGCGCCCACAGGCCCGGCGATTGATGGCCCACGCAATTCATATCGAAGGCGTTGAAGCGTATTTGGCGGGGCATTCCAATCTCCACATCTGAAACAGCGTCGGTACCGCGGCTCTGAAACAGCGGCGAGGCCGCACCCGGCTACCGCGTCGGACTGTTCCTATGAAAACGTTCCGCAAACTAAATGTCTAGTATTTTTATAGAGAATATATACAAAATGAATGGAATCGACGCCGCTGCGGGCCGGAAAGGCCGTCGTCCAGGCGTCGAGTCACTCGATAAAACCCAAGAGAATCAGATAGATGACACAGAAGGCATCGACAGTGGCGGCAGGCTGGGGCAGCGGGCCGGGACATAATTACAACGACCTCGCCGCCACCTTCCGCCCCGTCTTCGATCGCATCCGCGCGGGTGCCGTCGAACGGGAGCTCAATCGCACCTTGCCGCATGAGCCGATCGGCTGGCTCAAGGATGCCCGCTTCGGCGCCTTGCGCGTGCCGGAAAAGGACGGCGGCTTCGGTGCCAGCCTGCCGCAGCTCTTCGCCCTCCTGATCGAATTGTCCCACGCCGATTCCAACGTCACGCAGGCCCTGCGCGCCCATTTCGGTTTCGCCGAGGACATCGTCAATGCCCGCGCGCAGGATCGCCGCGACCGTTGGCTGCCGCGCCTCTCCCGGGGCGAGATCACCGGCAGCGCCTGGACGGAGATCGGTGAAGCAAGGCAGGCCGCCTTCTCCACCATCGTAAAGCTTGGGGACGGCAAGGCCGCCTCCGTCACGGGCGCCAAATATTACACGACCGGTTCCCTCTTCGCCGACTGGATCGACATCGGCGCCAGCGGCGAGGAGGGCCAGTCGCTTTCGGCGACGGTCGCCCGCCATGCGCCGGGCGTCGACGTGATCGACGACTGGGACGGCTTCGGCCAGATCCTCACCGCCAGCGGCACCACCACCTTTACCGATACGCCCGTCGACCCCGCCGATGTCGTCATCGATGACGACCGCTTCAAATATTCGGCCGCCTTCTACCAGCTGGTGCATCTGGCGACGCTCGCCGGCATCGGGCGCGCCGCCAGCGACGACGTCGCCAAGGCGGTGAAGGCCCGCCGCCGCAGCTATTCCAACGCCCCCTCCCCGCGCCCCAGCGAGGATGCCCAGGTCCTGCAGGTGGTCGGCCGGATCCGCGGCGCAGCCTATTGCGCCAGTGCCATCGTGCTCAAGGCCGCCGAGGCCGTGCAGCACGCCTTCGACACCCGCTTTGCCGGCGACGCGGCGGCGGAGGAAGCGGCCAATGCCGTCGCCGAGCTCGAGGTGGCGCAGGCCCAGACCGTGGTCACCACCCTGATCCTCGAAGCTTCCACCATCGTGTTCGACGCCCTCGGCGCCTCCGCCACGCAGCGCTCCGCCGCCCTCGACCGCCACTGGCGCAATGCGCGTACCCTCTCCTCGCACAATCCCCGCATCTACAAGGATCGCATCATCGGGGACTTCGCCGTCAACGGCACGCCGCCGCCCTATCAATGGCGCATCGGGCAGGTGTGAGGGGGCGAAGATGCCCCAAACAGGTGCCACTTCACTTTACTCACCAGGGCCGGCATAGACACATTGCTTGAGCCCTCTGGAAAGAGCGCAGACATCCTTCCCCGGTTTCGGGGAAGGATTTCTTCGCTTTACTCGATCAATCGAGACGCCACCCCTCTCCGCCCGCCATTTGACGGAATCACCCGTCATTGCGAGATCTTGGAGCAGGAAGAAGCGGTACTGTGCCGCCGCCCGAACGCCCCAAGGAGCCGATGTCACCTCTGGTCGAAACCGTGCTGTTCGTCTTCGGCCTGGTCGCGCTCGGTTATGGTGCGGGGGCAAGCGGCTATCTCAAGGCAGCGACCGGCGACGCCCTTTCCGATTTCGCCGTCCGCGTGGCCCTGCCGCTGCTGCTGTTCCGCACCATGGTCACCTCCAGTTTCCACGGCTCGGCGCCCTGGCAGTTATGGGCCACCTATTTCACCGCCGTCATCGTGGCCTGGATCGCCGGCCACCTGGCGATCACCCGCCTGTTCCAGCGTGACGGACAGGCCGGTGTGATCGGCGGGGTCTCTTCCGCCTTCTCCAATCTGGTGCTGCTCGGCATTCCCTTCATGCTCGGCGTCTTCGGCAATGAAGGCTTCGAAATCCTGTCGCTGATCATCTCGGTGCATCTGCCCACCATGCTGATGGCCTCGATCCTGCTGTTCCACTGGTTCGGGCCACGGCGCCAGGAGCCGCTGCATCCCCTGGCGGTCATTCACGACTTCCTGCGCAGGCTGCTCACCAATCCCCTGATCATCGGCATCTTTGCCGGCCTCGCCTGGCGGGCAAGCGGCATTGCCCTGCCTGCTATCGCCAATCGCTTCGTCGACGCCCTCGCCGACGTGGCCGGGCCGATCGCCCTGTTCGCCATGGGCCTCGGCCTGAAGAAGTTCGGGCTGACAGGCAATCTCAAGCCGGCTCTGCTCCTGTCCGGCCTGAAACTGCTGCTGATGCCGGCCGTCGCCCTCGCCGCCGCCTGGCTGTTCGGCCTGCCGCCTTTCCCGGCCAAGGTGGCCGTGGCCGCGGCGAGCCTGCCGTCGGGCGTAAACTCCTATCTGATCGCGATCCAGCTCAAGACGGAGCAATCCCTGGCTTCCAACCAGATCACCATCGCCACCGCCTTTTCCGTGGTGACGACCGCTTTCTGGCTCGAGATCGCCACCACGCTGCTGGGCTGAGGGAGGTCCTTCAGACCGCCTCTTCGTCCGGATCCCGCGTCCAGGGCGCGAAGATCTCGGCCGCGAATTCCACGAAGGCCTGGATCTTGCGGTCGCGCGTGGCGCGCTTGGAGTAGAGCGCCCAGACCTCGGCATCCTCGGCCCGGTGCCAGTCCGGCAGGACGATCTCGAAGGACTGGTCTCCGGCCCGGTTGGCCATCAGCCGGGTGGACACCAGGGCAATGCCGGCTCCCTTGAGCATCTGGCGGATGATGGTGTCGGATTCGTTCGACATCAGGATCGGGCGGACGGCGACCTCGACTTCGGCCCCGGCCTTGCTTCTCAGCCGCCAGGTGGTCAGGAACTCTCCCGGCCCATGCGCCAGCACGGCATGATTGGAAAGCTCCTGCGGCGAGGCGGGGCGCCCGGCGCGATCGAGATAAGAGGGGCTCGCAAGCAGGCGCGCCCGCGATCGCCCCAGGCGCCGGGCCACATAGCTGGAATCGGGCAGCACGCCCGTCCGCAACGCCACGTCGAAGCCATGCTCCACCAGATCGAGCGGATGGTTGTCGAAGGTCAGCGCCAGCCTGATCCTGGGATAGCGGCGGCGGAACTCCTCCAGAGCCGGTTCCAGCGCGATCAGGCCGAGGGCATAGGGAACCAGGAGGCGCAGCGTGCCCTCCGGCTCTGTCCTCAAGGCGCGGACCGACAGATCGGCTTCCTCCAGGATCTCCTCGGCGAGGCTGCAGCGTTCGTAAAAATCGCGCCCGGCTTCGGTGAGCGACACGCGCCTCGTCGTCCGGTTGAGCAGGCGCACGCCGAGATCCTCCTCGAGCGCCGTGACACGCCGGCTCACCGTGCTCAGCGGCAGGCCGAGCTGGCTCGCCGCGGCGGTGAAGCCGCCCCTTTCGACCACGCGCAGGAAGATCCAAAGGCTCTGGAGATTGTGCAATCGCACGCTCCGTGAAAACTATTCCATATTTAGCAATAGTTTTTGCCAAATAGCCATAGTTATTCCATTCCTGTTGCCACGCTATAAGCGTTCCCATGACCGCCCTGTCCACGTCCACACATGGGCCGATGCCCTTCTGGACCCGGCTGACCCAGGCACCGCCCGGTACCAGCTGGAGCGGCATCGCTTTTGCGCTGCGGACGACGGCTGCCTCGCTGATCGCGCTCTACATCGCCTTCCTGATCAATCTGGACAGCCCGAAATGGGCGGCGATGACGGTTTGGATCGTCGCCCAGGGCAGCCGTGGCATGACGCTGTCGAAGGCGCGCTATCGCGTTCTCGGCACCTTCGCGGGAACGGGTATCGCCGTCACCCTCACGGCCTTGTTCGCCCAGGCGCCGGAATTGCTTCTGTGCGCTCTCGCTATCTGGATCGGGCTGTGCACCGGCGTCGCCACGGCGCTGCGGAATTTCCGGGCCTATGGCGCGGTGCTCGCCGGCTATACCGCGGCGATCATCACCCTGGATGCGGCGGCCACCCCCTCGCAGATCTTCGACGTCGCCGAGGCGCGTCTCATCTATATCCTGCTCGGTATCGGGGTGGAGGCAACGCTGAGCGCCATCCTTGCCCCCTCCCGCCCCCTGGACGACGTCCGCGCCGGCCTGGGCGCCTATATCCGGCAAGCCGCCGGCATCTGCGCCCGTGCCCTCGGCGGAGAGGCGGCAGCGACCCCGGCGCTGCAGCGCCTGTTCGCCAAGGCCCTCGCCCTGGACACCACGGCCGAATATGCCGCGTCCGCCTCCACCGTCGCGCGCGGCGCCCTCGGACATGTCCGCGCCGCCGCGAGCGCAACCCTGGTCCAGCTCGCCGCCGCGCACAGCCTGCGTGACTATCTGGCCCGACGGGACAGCGGGGAAGATGCGTTGCTGGCCGAGAGCGCGGCGGTGCTGCAAGCTGTCGCCAATGGCAACACCAACGAGCAGGCGACAATCGTCGCCTTGCGTGAGCGCCTGGGTGCGGCCTGCCCTGGTGACCATGGCGAACACGGGAACGAGCGGTCGTTCCTGCATGACCGGCTCGACGCGCTGCTCTCTTCCCTGCAGACGGCCTTGATGCGCCAGGCTCTCCTGGCGCGGCCAGCGCCACCGCCCTCGCGCCTAGACTTCGCCTTCCACATCGACTTGACGGCCGCGCTGCATAACGGCATCCGCGCCATCGCTGCCGTCCTGCTGGCCTCAGCCGCCTGGATCCTGACGGCAGCGCCGACGGGCTCGGGCTTCGTCACCATCGTCAGCGTGGTCTGCGCCCTGTTCGCCACGCGGGACAATCCCGTCGCCGCCGGCCTCGGTTTCCTGAAAGGCACCGGCTGGGCCTTTGCCGCGAGCGCCATCTGCAATTTCGCGCTGATCCCGATGATCTCCGGCTTCCCTCTGCTCGCCGTCGTGATCAGCCTGTTCATGCTTCCTGCCGGGATCGCCATGCGCCATCCACGCACCGCGGCCCCCGCCGCGAGCTTTGCCATCTTCTTCTGGGACCTGGTGGGGCCGAGCAACGACGTGCGCACCGAGGCTGCCGGCTTCTTCAATGGCAGCCTGACGCTGCTGGCCGGCATCGCCTGCGGTACGCTCGCCTTCGCCTTGCTGTTCCCGCCGAATGTCCAGGCGACGCGACGACGCCTGCACCGGGCCATACGGCGCGATCTCGCCTTGATCGGCAGCACCCCGGGGATCTGGACCTCGGTGGAATGGTTCAGCCGGACCGCGGACCGCTTCGGCCGGCAGCTTGCCGCTGAAAAAGCCCTGCCCGCCACCGTGATGGACCAGGACATGGCCGGCATGCTGGCGGCGCTGACCATCGGCGCGGCCGCCATGGACCTCGACAGTCTGGCCAAGACCCAGAAGGCCGCCATCCGACCAATTCGCTCCGTACTGCGCCGTCTGGCTTCAGCCGATCCGCAGGCCCTGGCCCGGGCTGCCCGGCAGGCAGCAGCGCGTCTGCTTCGGCAGGCCCGGCGGGCGGACAACCACGCCTCGCGCGAGCTGTATCGGGCCGGGGTGCTGCTGCAGGAAATCGCGCGCGAAGCCACGGAACAGGCCGCGTTTCTGCAGGGGTGAGAACACCGTTCGGAAGAGGGCGGTGGTGGCACCGCCATGGGCTTATGCGGTGGCACCGCCCCTCACCCTTACCCTCTCTCCGCAAGGAGCGGGGCGAGGGAGGCACAGGCGTCGCGATTTATCCTCAGATCTCCCATCTCGACCAACGGTTGGGCGAGATGAGACCGTTTCAGCATAAGCGCGCCACCGAAGTCCCCCTCGCCCCGCTCCTTGCGGGGAGAGGGTAAGGGTGAGGGGCAGCACAAGCCTCTGTGGGCGATTCCAAAAAAGAAAGGCGCCGGATGGCTCCGGCGCCCCTTGATCTTTCTGGCCTGTCCGCAGGGATCAGATGTCGAGCGTGTGGTCACGTTCCCACTGGGTCAGATGGCTGGCGTAGCTGTTCCATTCCTGACGCTTGAGCTTGAGATAGGCAGCCGAAAAGTCATTGCCCAAAGCGGCCTTCAGTGACTCGTCCGCGTCGAAATTGCGCAGAGCATCGAGCAGGTTCAGCGGCAGCTTGGGCGCGTCCGTCACAGTATGGCCCATCTGATACATGTCGATGTCGTAGCGCTTGCCGGGATCGGCCTTGGAATGGATGCCGTCGAGGCCGGCGGCGACGATCACGGCCTGCATCAGATAGGGATTGGCGGCGCCGTCGGGCAGGCGCAGCTCGAAGCGGCCCTTGCCGGGCACGCGCACCATGTGGGTGCGGTTGTTGCCGGTCCAGGTCACCGAATTCGGGGCCCAGGTCGCGCCCGAGATGGTGCGGGGGGCGTTGATGCGCTTGTAGGAATTCACCGTCGGATTGGTGATCGCCGACAGGCTTTCGGCATGCTTCATGATGCCGCCGAGGAAGTGATAGCCCTGCCGCGACAGGCCCATCTCGTCCTTGTTGTCGTAGAACATGTTGACCTTGCCGGTCTCGTCCCACACCGAGATATGGGCATGGCAGCCCGAGCCGGTCAGCCCCATGAAGGGCTTGGGCATGAAGGTGGCGCGCAGGCCGTGCTTCTCGGCGACCGAGCGCACCATGAACTTGAAGAAGGAGTGCCGATCGGCCGTGATGAGGCAGTCGTCGAAGTTCCAGTTCATCTCGAACTGGCCGTTGGCGTCCTCGTGGTCGTTCTGGTAGGGGCCCCAGCCCAGTTCCAGCATGTAGTCGCAGATCTCGGCGATGACATCATAGCGGCGCATCAGCGCCTGCTGGTCGTAGCAGGGCTTGGCGGCGCAATCCATGGCATCGGAGATGGCGGTGCCGTCGGCATCGATCAGGAAGAACTCGGCCTCGACGCCGGTCTTCACATAGAGCCCTTCCTTGGCCGCATTGGCCATGACGTTCTTGAGCACCACGCGCGGCGCCTGGCCGACATGCTTGTCTTCCATGACGCAATCGGCGGGGACCCAGGCAACCTCCTTCTTCCAGGGCAGCTGGATCACCGCGCTGGGATCGGGCAGGCCGAAAAGATCGGGATGGGCCGGTGTCAGGTCCAGAAAGGTGGCAAAGCCGGCGAAACCGGCACCGTCCTTCTGCATGTCGGCGATCGCTGCTGCCGGAACCAGCTTGGCACGCTGGGCGCCGAACAGGTCCGTATAGGAAATCATAAAATAGCGAATGCCTTTTTCCCTAGCGAGCGTCGCCAGATCCTGGGTCATGGTCAAAGTTCCTGGTTCGGGATGTCTATCGTTTTGATTTATAAGGTATTCTGTCATTCCCGTTGGCTTCGGCCCTGATACCTTCCTATCCCGGGGGATCGGAAGGCCTACTCGGCTCTTTGAAGCCCACTGCGAAATCCGACGTCCGGAGAACCGAATTTCACCTGGGGATGGCAGTACGCAAAGGGCGCCCGCCTGCTGGCGAGCGCCCTTTCATGATGTCAGAAACCCTGCCCGGGAATCCAGCTCGTACCGGCCAGCGGTACGCGGGCCATGGCCGCAGCCTCGATGGTGAGGGCGCACAGATCTTCCGGCTCGAGATTATGCACGTGGTTCTTGCCGCAGGCACGGGCGATGGTCTGGGCCTCCAGCGTCATCACCTTGAGATAGTTGGCCAGGCGACGGCCAGCCTTGACCGGATCGAGCCTTTCCATCAACTCGGGATCCTGGGTGGTGATGCCGGCAGGGTCCTTGCCCTCGTGCCAATCGTCATAGGCGCCGGCAGTGGTGCCGAGCTTGCGGTATTCGTCCTCAAGCGCGGGATCATTGTCGCCGAGGGCGATCAGGGCGGCCGAACCAACGGAAACCGCATCCGCGCCGAGCGCCAGGGCCTTGGCGACATCGGCCCCGTTGCGGATACCGCCGGAGACGATCAACTGCACCTTGCGATGCATGTTGAGATCCTGCAGCGCCTGCACGGCGGGACGGATACAGGCAAGGGTGGGCTGACCGACATTCTCGATGAAGACTTCCTGGGTGGCGGCCGTGCCGCCCTGCATGCCGTCGAGCACCACCACGTCGGCACCGGCCTTCACCGCCAGCGCCACGTCGTAATAGGGCCTGGCGCCGCCGACCTTCACATAGATCGGCTTTTCCCAATCGGTGATTTCGCGCAGCTCCAGGATCTTGATCTCGAGATCGTCCGGCCCGGTCCAGTCGGGATGGCGGCAGGCGGAGCGCTGGTCGATGCCCTTGGGCAGCGTGCGCATCTGGGCGACGCGGTCGGAGATCTTCTGGCCGAGCAGCATGCCGCCGCCGCCGGGCTTGGCGCCCTGGCCGACCACGACCTCGATGGCGTCGGCCTTGCGCAGATCATCCGGATTCATGCCGTAGCGCGAAGGCAGATATTGGTAGACCAGGGTCTTGGACTGGCCGCGCTCTTCCGGCGTCATGCCGCCGTCGCCGGTGGTGGTCGAGGTGCCTGCCAGCGAGGCACCGCGCCCGAGGGCTTCCTTGGCCCGGCCCGACAGCGAGCCGAAGCTCATGCCGGCGACGGTGATCGGGATCTTCAGTTCGATCGGCTTCTTGGCGAAGCGCGAACCGAGCACGACATTGGTGGCGCAGCGCTCGCGATAGCCTTCCAGCGGATAGCGCGAGATCGAGGCGCCGAGGAAGAGCAGGTCGTCGAAATGCGGGACCTTGCGCTTGGCGCCGCCGCCGCGGATGTCATAGATGCCGGTGGTGGCGGCGCGGCGGATCTCGGACAGGGTGTAATCGTCGAAGGTCGCGGACTTGCGCGGAACGGTCGGCGGATTGTGATAGCTCATGAGGTCAATCCTGGGATCGCAGGCCTATAGCCTGCTCTTGAAACAGTCGATGCAGCGGGAAGAGCAGGCCGAAAGCCCGCGATCCCAGGTCAATAGGCATCCGCATTGTCGATGTTGAAGTTGTAGAGCGTACGGGCCGAGCCGTAGCGCTTGAACTCCTCGGGCTTGACGTCGGTGAAGCCGGCCTTGGCCAGCAGCCCACCGAGGATTTCCAGATGCTCGGGGCGCATCTCCTTCTCGATGCAGTCGGCCCCCAGGCTCTTCACCTTGCCGCGCACGAACAAACGGGCTTCGTAGATCGAGTCGCCCAGGGCATCGCCGGCATCGCCGCAGACCACCAGATTGCCCGACTGCGCCATGAAGGCCGACATGTGGCCGATATTGCCCTTCACCACGATGTCGATGCCCTTCATCGAGATGCCGCAGCGCGAGGAGGCATTGCCTTCGATCACCAGGATACCGCCCTTGCCGGTGGCGCCGGCATATTGGCTGGCATCGCCCTTGATGCGGACTTCGCCCGACATCATGTTCTCGGCCACGCCCGGGCCGGCGGAGCCGTGCACGACGACAGTGGCTTCCTTGTTCATGCCGGCACAGTAATAGCCGACACTGCCCTTGACATCGATGCGCACGGGCGCGTCGACACCCACGGCCAGGGCATGCGAGCCCTTGGGATTGCTCACCTCCCAGGACGTGGCGTTGGTGCCGGCCTTGAGGGCGTGCAGGGCCTGGTTGAGCTCGCGCAGCGGCGTCTTGGCCAGATCGATCTTTTCAACGTCCGTGCTCACGCTCGCGACTTTCTTCGCAAGTTGATCCATGCCTCAGCGCTCCCAGAAATAGACGGTGGCGGGCTCGGGCTCCCACACCTTGGCATCCTCGATGCCGGGCAGGTTGACCAGAGCGCGATATTCGGACCCGAAGGCGACATATTGATCGGTCTCGGCGAGCACGGCCGGCTTGCACGCGACAGGATCGCGCACGACCCCGAAGCCGTCCTTGGTGCCGACCACGAAGGTGAAGAAGCCGTCGAGATCGTCGAGACCCTTCTCCATGGCCTCGCCGAGATTGAGGCCCTGATTCATGCGCCAGGTCAGATAGGCGGCCGCGACCTCGGAGTCGTTCTCGGTCTCGAAGCTCATGCCGTCATGCTTGAGCTCGCGGCGCAGATTGTTATGGTTGGACAGCGAGCCATTGTGCACGAGGCACTCGTCGGCGCCGGTCGAGAAGGGATGGGCGCCGAGCGTGGTTACCGCCGATTCCGTCGCCATGCGGGTATGGCCAATGCCATGGCTGCCCGTCATCTCGGCGAGACCGAAGCGCTTGGCGACCTCGGTGGGGTAGCCCACTTCCTTGTAGATCTCGATCGCTTCACCCGCGCCCATGATGCGGATCGAAGGGCGCTCCGCCTTGATGGCCTGGCGAGCCGCCTCGGCCTTGTCGGCATCGAGGACGAGAACGGCGTGGGTGTCCTTCGGCGAGATGGAGACCTTGGCACCCACGGCCTTTTCGACCAGGGCGGCGAGGCCCTCGAAATCCTTGGCTGGATCGGCCGACTGGACGGTGATCTTGGCCTTGCCGGCTTGCGGCGCGCCATAGATCGCGAACCCGGCCGAGTCCGGGCCGCGGTCGCACATGGTGGCGAGCATACCCGACAGGAGCGTACCCAATTGGGGCTCCAGGCTCTTATCCTTCAGAAACAGGCCGACAATGCCACACATAGCACGGGTCCCTCATGCGATTGATTTCAGGGAGGCTAGCAATTTCCTGAGGCGCCAGCAATATCCACCTGAACATTTTTTTCCTGTGAGGAATATTTTTTTGGAAACGGATTTTCCTCACAGGAAACAGCCAAAAAATGAAGCTCTCAGGCCTGCTGGCGCCAGCGTTCCCAGCGCAGGCGCGCCACCCGGTAGGCATCCGGGATCGAAAGCGCCCAGACGAACAGGCCTCCCGCCATGCGGCCGATCGGAGACGTCTCCGGTGTCGACAAATGCCAACTCAGAAAGGCGAATAGGAGCGTGAAGAACGCAAATCCCAACCCGCGCATCTGGCGGCCGAGAGCGACATGGCCGACCCCCGGAAGCGCAACGGCGAGGGCGAGGATGAGATAGGGATGAAAGGGTTTCGCGAGCATGGCTGCGGCCATGGCGCCCTCCTGACGGTGATTCATGCATTGCGATTCTGGTTCAATCGCCATTGCGGGAGCGGCGAAGCAATCCAGACGTCCATTCATAACAGCCTCTAGGCCCGCTGGCCGCGCGTCTGCGCCAACTGCGCTGGCATCGGTGCGGGCGACAGCCTGCGGGCGATCTCCTCCAGGCCGTCATAAAGCCGCATGAACAAAGCGGGATCGAAACCTGCGTCGCCGAAATCGCATTGGCGCAGTAGCAGATGCTGGCCTCGCTGCCCTTCGGCGGCCTGAAAGATCACCCTCAAGCCGGCCGGCATCACCAGCACTTCCTTGACCCTAGGGTCGGCCATCAGGTCTGCGATCGCCCGCTCCGCCTGGGCCAGGAAGGCTGCACCGCGCCGCCGGCCTCGTACCATCACGTCCTCGGGCAGGCTGGCGGGCGGCTCGAGACGCGCCGGCAAATCGGGCGTGCGGGCGTAGAACTCGCTGCCGGAAGGGCGCGCCAACACGCCGAAGGCAGCTCCCCCCGGCAGCGGCGTCATGACCGTCAGTGAAAGCCAAAGCTGCGGCAAGCGCCGCAGCGTCATCGTATCGGGCATCAATTCGACGATGACGCGACGGCCGGCGATCTCACCGGACAACCGGGGAAATCCCCCGACGCCATCCGCCTGCTCCACCCGCTCGAACAGCGGGTGGCAATCGGCCAGCAGGGCCCTCCGCCGGCGCCAAAGCGCCGACCTCTCGCGATTCAACAGCCAGCCCAGGCCGGCAAAGCCCGCCGCCAGGACTGCAAGAAATGCGAACAAGGTCATGCTGGCCGCCTCCTCATCGCCTCAATATCCCCTGGGTCGAGGCCAGGGCATGGTGAACTGGTCGCCGCGCCGCACATATTTGTAGCGGTGGAAGGCAAACCACATCGAGACCACGATATAGAACACCATCATGGCGATGAGCTGGGTGCCATAGCCCAGGAACACCGCGAAATAGGCGGTCGAGCACAGCAGGAACAGCACGATCGCCGGCAGCGGATGCAGGGGATGCACATAGCCGCGCTTGATGCTGCCCACCGGCCATTTCCAGCGGAACATCATCACGTTGAACGTCATGTAGGAGTAGCCGAGCAGGCCCGACAGGATCGAGAAGGTCACCACCTGGTCGAGCGGCGCTCCCAGGGCGAAGATCAGCGCGATCGGCACCAGGAAGAAGATCGACCGGAAGGGCGTGCGGTATTTCGGATGCACGGCGCCGAACCAGGCCGGCATGTAGCGATCACGCCCCATCGAGAACCAGGCACGCGAAGCATCGTTGATGCAGCCATTGGCCGAAGCCAGCGTGGCGAAGATGGTGCCCACGAACAACAGGACCATCAGTCCGGTCGAGCCGGTCATGCGGGCCGCGTCAAACAAGGGCGTTGTGGCCTGGCCGAGATATTCCCAGGGCATCAGGCTGACGCAGACATACCAGGTCATGGCGGCGGCGATCAGCAGGGTGATCATGCCGAGCATGGTGCCGAACGGCAGCGAGCGAGCGGGCGAACGCACCTCCTCGGCCGCCTGGCAGGTGCCCTCGATGCCGAGATAGAACCACAGGCCGAAATGCAGCGAAGCAACCACGCCGAGCCAGCCATAGGGCAGGCCCGTCAGCAATTCGGCAGGCTTGAGCAGGTCCTCCGACCACGGCTTGGCGCCGACGAACAGGAAGACGATGGCGAGGAAGGCGATGGCGGTGATCACCAGGTTGAAGGTGAGCGTGGCATAGACGCCGCGATAGTTCAGCAGGGCCAGGCCCATGATGGTGAGCACGATGAAGGGCTTGTCATGCACCGCATCGAAACCGGCCATGCCGCCCACCGTCTGGATCAGATAGCCGGCGGTGATCGCATTGGCCGCTTCGAGCATGGTGTAGGCCATCACCAGATAGAGGCCGACATTGAAGGCCATCAACGGGCCGACGATGTGCTTGGCCTGGGCATATTGGCCACCGGCCGCAGCGACGGTCGAGGTCACCTCGGAATCGATCATGGCCACGCAGGTATAGAGCAGGCCCGCCGTCCAGCACGCGATCAGGGCAGCGAGCGCCCCGCCCTTGCCGACGGCGAAGTTCCAGCCCATGAACTCGCCGACCAGCACGATGCCGACCCCGAGCGCCCAGACATGGGCGGGGCCGAGCACGCGCAGCAGCGAGATCTTCTCGCCATGGATGACGGTCTGCTGGACATGCGCCGAAGCCCCCGCATTGGAGGTGATCTCACTCATTTTGCACCTCTATGCGTTGGGTCGATGATCAGCTCATCTTCGATTTCGCCTTCGCGGGAGGACATCAGCATGTCCTCCGAATAGGTCGCGTTGGTCTTGATCAGGTCGTAGAGCATCCAGGCGCCGATCAGGATCGAGATCGCCCAGGCCGCATATTCGAGAAGATGGAACGTATTCACGGCAGCGCCCTCACTTGTCGCCGAAGCGTTCGGCGATCACATCCCGGTATTCCTTTTCCGAGAAGTAGATCAGGAAGCCGAAATAGATCACGATGATCGCCGCAGTGAGCAGGAAGGCCAGCAGCGAGAAGGAATAATCGAAGCGCGAGGCGATGATCGGCGCTGCCGTTTCGGCGGTATAGCCGAGCTTTTCCCACAGCGACTGGGCGAACGACGATTGTCCCATGCCGGCCCAGCTCTTGTCCGAAAAGGTCAGATCCACCTTGCCCCCCCCGGCAAGCCCAAGGGCGATGGGCGCGAACAGGCTGGCGATCACTAAGGCGAGTAGCACGATGGAATCGATGACCTGGCCGAGCGCCGATTGTTCGGGCGGCTGATAGGGTGTCTTGCCTGAAGGTGTCTTGGCCATGTCAGCTCCTCACCGCTTGCTCTTCTTCATTTCATCGATGTAGTGGAGGTCGAGCCCGTAGAGATGCAGCTTGTCCTCGTGATAGTGGCGCAGCAGCGCGATGATCGCGGCCGTGTTGAACAGCAGCACCAGGCCCCCGGCGATGAGCAGGGCAATGGTGATGCCCGTCGAGCCGCTGTCGGGCGCTATCTTGAAGAAGACGAAAAGCAGGATGAGCCAGAGGGCGCCGATGGCGCCGAAAGCCCAGGCGCGGTCGCGGCGATACATCACCTCGATCCGCGGATCTTCCGATCCCGGTGTCATTGATATTTCCTCCCCGAATATCGCCTCTGGCGGGTTCGCTTTTGTTACTGAGAGGCAATTTGTTTTTATGCCAGGAAAGTCTGCGCCCGTTGCGCGGCCCCTGTCAAGCGCTTGTCTGACAAGAAACTTCGCATTCGCGACATTCTTTGGCAGATTCACGCCATTTTTCTGAACGTTTAATGCTCGGAAAATTTCTTGCACTTCAGGAAGACCCGCAGCAAGATCACCGGGAGCAGGAGGCGGGCATGAGGGTCCACTGCAGTTTGCGCGTGCGCAGACGATGCCGGAAGGCGGGCGGCGATTCGCCCATCGATCCTGCGCGGCTGGCCGGGGACGCGGCGCTGCCGGGCGAAAAATGCCCTTCGATCGCCTCTCCCTTCAAAAATCGCAGCTTCTTGTCTGGAATCCCGGCCTGTGGTCGCCATATTGGCGGGATAACGGGCGGCATCCAGCTTGTCGCTCGGTGGGTCGCACGATATTTTTTCAAGCGTCAGCCCAATGCAGCCGAGGAGTTGGCTGTCGCACTGCTGGGCAGCCGCAACAGGGTTGCCTTCATACGAGCGGGAACGACTCTCCTCTCGTTACGAGAGAGCGTGTTTTTTCTGAAGCCGGCCGCGGTCTTGGAATTCAGAACGTCCGGCTGCGAGGCAAATGGGAATGAGCGGGGAGGAAGCGCCGAACGCGCCATGCTCTCTGCAGGGACGTGAAAGGAACGAGCATGACGAAGCGGGTGGTTACACCGGCTGTCAGGACAGTGCCGACGCCCACCGCCGGGCGTGGAGGCCAGACGGTCATTGCCCCGACATTGGGCCCCCGTTATGCCGATCCAATCGATCCGGACGATGGCGAAGGCCTGTTCTCGGATGCCTTTCCCACCCGCGAACTGCCGCCCGCCTCCGCCTTTCCGGGCCAGGACCCGCATGCGCTCGGCGGCGCCCGCGACAATATTCTGGAAGTGGCGATCGGACGCGAGGTTCGCTCCTTCCGCAACAAGCTCGGCATCACCGTCGCCGACCTAGCCGCCGCGACGGGCCTGTCGCTCGGCATGCTCTCCAAGATCGAGAATGGCGTGACCTCGCCCTCGCTCACCACGCTGCAGACCCTGTCGCGCGCCCTCGGCGTGCCGGTGACCGCCTTCTTCCGGCGCTTCGAGGAACGGCGCGAGGCGGTGTTCGTCAAGGCCGGCGAAGGCCTCCTGATCGAGCGGCGCGGCACGCGCGCCGGCCATCAATATCGCCTGCTCGGCCACAATGCCGGCAATACCGGCCGCGTGGTGGTCGAACCCTATGTCATCACGCTGACGGAAGAATCGGACGTCTTCCCGCTGTTCCAGCATTCGGGCCTCGAATTCATCTACATGCTGGAGGGCGAGGTGGTCTACCGCCACGCCGACAAGCTCTACCACCTCACGCCCGGCGACAGCCTGTTCTTCGACGCCGATGCCCCGCACGGCCCCGACGAGATGCGGCAATTGCCGATCCGCTTCCTGTCGATCATCTCCTACGCGAAGGATGAGGTCTAACCGGCGCTGGGCGCCGAGCCAGTGGTGCGCAGTGCGACCGGCACGACAGCCCCCGGTGGCGGCGATCCCGATCCGGATCTCCAACAGGACGCAAGCGACATCGTCACGGCCACGACTGCGATCAATTGTGCGCCACTCCAAGAGCCGAAAACAGGATATATCCAGACAAGGAGCCCGATGCCGGCGCAAAGTGCGGATTGGAGAAGCCCCGCCAGGCCGTAACGAAAGAGCAGCCTTGTGCTTTCATCATCACGCGCATCGGAGACAGCACCATGGATGTCCGTGCGCTGGCGCGCATAGAAGTAGCTGAACAAAGGAAGGAGCAGAGCCGTCGCGACGATATGACTGACGGCGATCGCTCCTGACAAATCTCCTCCCTGCGCCGGCCAGACCAGCGGGTAGAGGAGGATCAAATATCCGGCGGCTATGCTGGCGAGAAACGGCGGCCAGATCACCGCTGCCAGTATCCTTTGCGTTTCCGCTCGATTCTTTTGCCTGGCTTGGGACGCTTCATCCGTCTTAGGCGCTTGGATCACGATCAACGTTGCTGTAACGGCCAACAGGGCTGCCACCAAGGCATAGACCAGACCGAACAGCATCATGGAGGGTGCCATTCCTCCGGTTCGGATAAGGTCGACCTGCTGAAGAAACGTTGCCGGAAGTGCCCCAACAAGGGGCGCCAACCAAAGGAACCAGAAGCCGTTGCCCAGCCCCGGCAATCGGAGACGATCGACCAACCAAATCAGCAAGGCCGTGCTGCCGACGAAGGTTGCAAGGCCCACCGGAACCGCGATTGCGTCGGTATCGTCGACCACCCCCACGGCCCGCAGGCCAACCATAATGCCGTATCCCTGCATCGCGGTCAGAACGAGCGTTGAAATACGCAGGACGTCGTTCCATCGACTTGCATTGCGGCAGGAGGCCTCCTGCCATCGCGCCAGCCGTGGAAATAACAGCTTGGCGATTTCGGCGTGAGCCAAAACCGTGAACAGCGGCACAAGGCCGAGAGAAAAAATGGAGAATCTGGCCATTGAGGGATCGAGTGAAAATGACGTCATGGAGGCCAGTTTTTCAGCATCGAGACCTGGCAAAGGGATCCAGGCTCCCAGAGCGTAGACCAAGAAGACCACGGCGAATGTCGCTATTGAACTCCCGGACATTTGAGGTGCCAATCGCCGCCGATCCATTCAGGTTCTCCCTGTAATAGCTGGGATCAGCCTTGCCCTTTTTCCCGTCGAGCTCAACTCCCATGAGAAGGACGCTTGACAGCGCCGCTGTCCTCGGCGGAAACTCGTTTGCATACGAACGATTTTCCGCCGTTTCAGCCTGCCTGCGGCGGTTTGCGCCCTCTCCCAGCAGCCATGAGGCTGGACCGGGAGGACGCGAGCCGACACAGTCCAAGAATCATAAAGCCTCCAACATCCAGAGCGGAGACCCTGAATGCGGATCTTGTCTCGACTGGCCCTCGCGGGCACCGTCGCCGTAACCTTGTTCACGGCCCTTCCTTCCCTTGCGGCCGACAGCATCAAGATCGGCGAGATCAATTCCTATTCCGGCCTTCCCGCCTTCACCGAGCCCTACCGCAAGGGCTGGCAGCTCGCGCTGGAGGAAATCAACGCCGCCGGCGGCGTCAACGGCAAGCCGATCGAGGTGATCTCCAAGGATGATGGCGGCAAGCCGGCCAGCGCCATCACCGCTGCCAACGAGCTCACTTCGAGCGATGGCGCGGTCATGCTGATGGGCACCTTCTTCTCCAATGTCGGTCTGGCCGTCTCCGACTTCGCCAAGCAGAAGGACGTGATGTTCCTGGCAGCCGAGCCGCTGACGGACGCCATCACCTGGTCGAAGGGCAATGCCCAGACCTTCCGCCTGCGCCCCTCCAACTACATGCAGGCGGCGATGCTGGCGGAAGAAGCCGCCAAGCTGCCGGCGAAGAACTGGGCCACGGTGGCGCCCAATTACGAGTACGGCCAGTCGGCCGTCGCCGTGTTCAAGCAGATCCTCAGCGCCAAGCGCCCCGACGTGAAATGGGTGGGCGAGCAGTGGCCGACCCAAGGCAAGATCGATGCCGGCCCGGTGGTGGAAGCCCTCATCGCCACCAAGCCTGACGCCATCCTCAACGTCACCTTCGGCGGCGATCTCGTAAAATTCGTGCGCGAGGGCTCGACCCGCGGCCTGTTCAAGGACCGCGCCGTGGTGAGTTTCCTCACCGGCGAGCCCGAATATCTCGCCCCCCTGAAGGATGAGGCGCCGACAGGCTGGATCGTCACCGGCTATCCCTGGAATGCGGTGAAGACCCCGGCGCACGAGGCCTTTCTCAAGGCCTACCAGGCCAAGTACAACGATTATCCGCGTCTTGGTTCGATCGTCGGCTACGTCACCATGAAGGCTGCCGCCGCGATCCTCGCCAAGGCCGGTTCGACGGATACCGCCGCGCTGATCAAGGCGGCCGAGGGCCTGCCGCTGGACACCCCTTTCGGGCCGATCAGCTTCCGCGCCATCGACCATCAATCCACCATGGGCGCCTTCGTCGGCAAGACGGGGGTCGCGGACGGCAATGGCGTGATGACCGATTTCGTCTATCGCGACGGCAAGGACTATCTGCCGGATGACGCCACGGTAAAGGGCATGCGGCCGGCGCCGTGAAGGGCAGGCCAGGCCGGGAAGGGCGGAACAAGCGCCCAAGAAGCCCAGAACGCCGCGGGGCCCCTCCCCCTACCCTCTCCCCGCAAGTGGCGGGGCGAGGGGGACTCCGACCGGGCGTCTCGAACTGAAAGCATCCAATCTCGCCCGACCATTGGGCGCGAGGAGCGATCAAAGGATCAATCGCAACGCCTGCGCCCCCCTCGCCCCGTCCTTACGGGGATAGGGTAGGGGTGAGGGGCTGCACCACCGATCAGACAAGCCACCTGATCTCCGACGCTCCCCAATTTGAGGTCTTCGTGGGAACCATCATCGCCCAATTCCTGAGCGGCCTTGCCGGGGCTGCCTCCCTGTTCCTGGTCGCATCGGGCCTGTCGCTGATCTTCGGCGTGACCCGCATCGTCAATTTCGCCCATGGCGCCTTCTACATGCTGGGCGCCTATGTCGCCTGCACGCTTGCCAATGCCTGGTCCGGTCCGCTCGGCTTCTGGCTGGCTCTGCCGGCCGCCGTGGCGATCGTGGCGGTCATGGGCGGCCTGCTGGAGATGACGCTGCTTCGACGGATCTATCGGGCGCCGGAACTGTTCCAACTGCTCGCCACCTTCGGCGTCACCCTGGTGGTACAGGACCTCGTGGTGATCGTCTTCGGCGCCGACGACCTGCTGGGGCCACGCGCGCCGGGCTTGAAGGGCGCGGTCGAGATCGCCGGCAAGGCGATCCCCGCCTATGACCTCTTCCTCATCGCCATGTCGCCTTTGGTGCTCGGCCTGATCTGGCTGCTGCTCAACCGCACCCGCTGGGGCATCCTGGTGCGGGCCGCCACGCAGGACCGCGACATGGTCGCCGCCCTCGGCGTCAACCAGAAATGGCTGTTCACCGGCGTGTTCATGCTGGGCGTCGGCCTCGCCGCGCTCGGCGGGGCCCTGCAGATCCCGCGCGACGCCGTCACCCACCAGATGGACCTCGCCATCATCGTCGAGGCCTTCATCATCGTGGTCACCGGCGGGCTCGGCTCCATCGTGGGCGCGCTCGTCGCCGCCATCCTGATCTCCGAGCTCAACGCCTTCGGCATCCTCGCCTTTCCCAAGATTTCCATCGTGCTGATCTTCCTGGTGATGGCGGTGGTGCTGGTGGTCAGGCCCTGGGGCCTGTTCGGCAAGCCGACGAGCCCGCAGCGCCCGGCCCTGGGCCTCACGACACAGCCCTGGCAGCCCATGCGAACGTCCGGACGGCTGCTCATAACCGCAGCCATCGCCCTTGCCGCATTGCTTCCGCTCGGCGCCAGCCCCTATGTGCTGTCGGTGGGCAGCGAGATCCTGATCTTCGTGCTCTTTGCGGCCAGCCTGCAGTTCCTGGTTTCGGTCGGCGGCCTCGTCTCCTTCGGCCATGCCGCCTTTTTCGGCCTGGGCAGCTATGGCGCCGCTCTGCTGACGACGATGCTGGGCTGGCCAATGGAAGCCGTGCTGCTGGCCGCGCCCCTGCTCGCGCTGGCAGGAGCCGTGCTGTTCGCCGGCTTTGCCGTTCGGCTTTCGGGCGTGTATCTCGCCATGCTCAGCCTCGCCTTCGCGCAGATCTGCTGGTCGATCGCCTCGCAATGGGTCGACTTCACCGGCGGCGACAATGGCATCTTGAGCGTATGGCCGGCGAAATGGGCTGCCCAGCCCTGGGCCTTCTACGAGTTGACCTTGGTTCTGGCCATGCTGGGGGTCGGCCTGCTCAGGCTCGCCACCTTCGCCCCCTTCGGCTTCATGCTGCGGGCCGTGCGCGATTCCGACCTGCGTGCCGAGGCGGTCGGCATCGCCAAGGCACCGGTGCAATGGGCCGCTTTCGTGCTGGCGGGCCTGCTGGCCGGCGTTTCCGGCGCTCTGTTCGCCTTCCTCAAGGGCAGCGTGTTTCCCGATGCCTTCGGCGTCACGACCTCGGTGGACGGGCTGGTGATGGTGCTGCTTGGCGGCATGGGCAGTGTCTCCGGCGCCGTGCTCGGCGCCGGCGTGTTCAAGACCCTGTCGATCTGGCTGATGAGCGCGACCGATTATTCCAAGCTTGCCATCGGCCTGTTCATCATCGCAGTCGTGGTGGTGCTGCCGCGCGGACTGGCGGGCCTGCGCGATCTCCTGCCGTCTCGAAATCTCTCACGGACCAAGGAGAACCGGCCATGACGGTGCTGCTGGAGGTCCAGGGGCTCGCCAAGACCTATGGCGGCGTCGAGGCGGTGAAGGACGTTTCGCTCACCGTCGCAGCCGGCGAGATGGTGGCGCTGATCGGCCCCAACGGCGCCGGCAAGAGCACCTGCTTCAACATGATCCACGGCCAGATCAAGCCCGATCGCGGCTCCATCCGCCTGTTCGGCCGCGAGACGGCAGGCATGCGGCCCGCCGCGATCTGCCGCCTCGGCGTCGGGCGCACCTTCCAGATCACCGCCACCTTCGCCTCGATGCGGGTGATCGAGAACCTCCAGGTCGCCCTGGCAAGCCATAACGACATCATCTGGCGCCGCTTTGCCCGCCTCGACCGCTACAAGCGGACAGAAGCCCAGGCCCTGCTCGACCTCGTCGGCATCGGCGCCCTGGCCGACCATCCCTGCGGCGAGCTCGCCTATGGCGATCTCAAGCGGCTGGAACTGGCGGTGGCACTCTCCAATGAGCCACGCCTCCTCTTGATGGACGAGCCGACCGCCGGGATGGCGCCGGGCGCGCGCATCGCCATGATGGCCCTGGCGGCCGGCATCGCCCGCCAGCGCGGCATCGGCATCCTGTTCACCGAGCATGACATGGACGTGGTGTTCGAGCATGCCGACAGGCTCCTCGTGCTCGATCGCGGCCGCCTGATCGCCGCCGGCGATGCCGACACCGTGCGCAACGACCCGCAGGTGCGCGCCGTCTATCTCGGCGACGGCACGGTCTTCGCGTCCGCCGCAATCCACGCGCATCAGGAGCCTGCCCGATGAAGCTGGAAATCGCCGACCTCGACAGTTTCTACGGCCCAGCCCACATCCTGCACCAGGTCTGCCTCGAGATCGGGCCGGGCGAGGTCGTCGCCCTGCTCGGCCGCAACGGCGCCGGCAAATCCACCACCTTCCGCTCGATCATCGGGCTGGTCGCCGACCGGCGCGGCGCCATCCGCCTCGACGGTGCCGACATCATCCGCCTGCCCGTCTATGAGATCGCCCGCCGCGGCATCGGCTATGTGCCCGAGGATCGCCGCGTCTTCACCGACCTGACGGTCAGGGAGAACCTGGAAGTCGGCCGCCGCCCCCCACGCCAGAACCTGAAGCCCTGGACGCCGGAACGGCTCTACGAGCTCTTCCCCAATCTCGCTGCCATGCCGGGCCGGCTCGGCGGGCGGATGAGCGGCGGCGAGCAGCAGATGCTCACCATCGCCCGCACCTTGATGGGCAATCCCGCCATCGTGCTGCTGGACGAGCCTTCCGAGGGCCTCGCACCCAAGATCGTCGAGGACATGGCCCGCGCCATCCTGCGCCTCAAGCAGGAAGGGCTGTCGATCCTGCTCTCCGAGCAGAACCTGCATTTTGCCCGCCTGATCGCCGACCGCGCCTACGTCATCGAGAGCGGCATGATCCGCTATTCCGGCACCATGGCCGCCTTGGAAGCCGACAGCGCCGTGCAGACGGAATATCTGGCATTGTAGCCGGCCCAAGCCGGCAGCACGCAAAGCTCTTCTTCAAAAAAATCTTTGTCTTCGGGAATAAAACGCCGATTGCCGCGATCTGGATCGGCATGGGCTGCCGGCAGCCCCTTCCGTATCCGGAGCGCGAGATGACCCATTCCGACGAACCTCCTTCACCGGATGAGAACGGTGCCGGCCGTCGCTGGCGTAAGAGTCTTGTGGAGATGTCCGCGGTCCCCCGTTACTATCGCCCTGCCCTCGCGCGGCTCGTCCTGCAATTGGCCCTGCTGTCCCTGCCCGCCCTGATCGGGGCTCGGTGCCCGTTTGAAGTCATCGCCGACAACTTCGCCTTCGCGCAGCCCCGGGATTTCAGCTATTCCTGTTCTCGGCCCATGCCTTCTCAGTCCACGCCGATCACCGGCAAGGTCGCGATGCGGTGGGCTGCGCATTGATCGAACTCGGGCTGGGACGGGAAGGACGAGCGGCCATGACGGCCCATGCCGGCACGAATCCCGACATTCCCTGGCTGCTGCCGGCGATCCGGCGGCTGGCCGCGTGGTGGCATGGCGTCTGGACCATGGCCGCAAACGGGCAGCCTTCCGCCAGGACGGCAGGGAACGCCGACGCGCTCGCCCGGTTCCAGGCCGTGATGCTGCCGCATCTCGACGCGGCGCATAATCTGGCGCGTTATCTCTGCCGCGATGCCGACACGGCAGAGGACATCGTGCAGGAGGCTTTCCTGCGCGCCTTTCGCGGCTTTGCAGACTATCGGGGCGGCAGCGCGCGCGCCTGGCTCCTGACCATCGTGCGCAATTGCCATCGCTCCTGGTGGCAGGTACGCCAGCGCAGCGTCCGCACAGAGCCGCTCGACGCCGGTGAAGGCGAGGAGGAGAGGACCGACCTGCCGCATGAGGAGGCGAGTCCCGAAACCGCCTTGCTGCAGCAGGCCGAAGCAAGCGAGATCCGCGCGGTTCTCGACCGCCTGCCCGAAGCCTTCCGCGAAGTCCTGGTCCTCAGGGAAATGGAGGAGCTTTCCTATCGGGAGATCGCCGAAACGATTGCGGCCCCCATGGGCACGGTGATGTCGCGGCTCGCCCGCGCACGCACCCTGTTCGCTGCTGCCTGGAAGAACCGGCAGGCAACGCCGGGAGGAGAGGCATGAGCATGGCCGAGACACCGCACCAGGACTGGGACCGGCTGCTGCAGCTCTATGCCGATGGCGAACTCGACGCTGCCAATGCCCTGCGGGTGGAGGACCATCTCGCCGGTTGCCCCGATTGCAAGGCGCGGCTGGCCGAAATCGAGGCGATCCGTGCGATCATTACCCAGGACGGCGTGCGCTGGCCGGCCTCAGCAGCCTTGCATGGCCGGGTGGCGGCGGCCCTGCGCCGCGAAGCCGGCGCTTCCCGGGCTTCCACCCTCGCTGGCCTCGACTGGCGCCTGCTCGTCGACCGTTTCACGCGCTGGAGCCTGCTGCCTTCGCTGGCCGTCCTGGCGGCTTGTGTGCTGTTCGTGACGATGCGCCCCGAACCAGGTCCCTCGCTGGAGGACGAGCTGATTTCCAGCCATGTCCACTCCCTGCTCGCCAATCACCTGACCGACGTCGCTACCTCCGACCAGCACACCGTCAAGCCCTGGTTCAACGGCAAGATCGACTTCTCGCCGCCGGTGGTGGACCTCAAGGCGCGCGGCTTTCCGCTGGTCGGCGGGCGTGTGGACTATCTCAAGGGACGCGTCGTCGCCACGCTGATCTATCGGCGCAGCGGCCATGTCATCAATCTCTTCATCTGGCCTGCCGCGGGCGCCTCTGCCCCAGTCGGGGAGCGCGATGGCTATACGCTCCTGAACTGGACCCAGGCAGGGCTGAATTTCTGGGCTGTCTCCGACTTGAACGAGCCGGAACTGAAGCAATTCCAGCAGGATTTCGCCGAAGCGACACCGAAATGACGCCGGTATTTCGGCCCATCGAAGCCAATTGCCTCACACCTCGC
This sequence comes from Labrys sp. (in: a-proteobacteria), assembly GCF_047605565.1. NCBI lineage: Bacteria > Pseudomonadati > Pseudomonadota > Alphaproteobacteria > Hyphomicrobiales > Xanthobacteraceae > Labrys > Labrys sp. (in: a-proteobacteria). Next base: position 103,491 of record NZ_JASGFM010000009.1, on the reverse strand, counting down.
ATTGCCGGGCTCGTCCCGGCAATGCGACGTGTGCTTCGGGATCGCGTAAATGCCGGCATGCCCGGCTCAAGCCCGGGCATGCCGAGAACCAGTCACCACTACCCCACCGCCCGGCGGTAGAGGTGCCAGGTCGCGTGGCCGAGCACCGGCATGGCCACGATCAAGCCGAGCAATGCGGGGAGCGAGCCGAGCACCAGGGCGCAAGCGACGATGAAGCCCCAGGCCAGCATCGGGCCGGGATTGGCGCGCACCACATCCACCGAAGTCCTGACGGCGGTGCCGATCCTCACCTTGCGGTCGAGCAGCATCGGGAACGACACCACGCTGATCGCCAGCACCACCAGGGCGAACAGGAAGCCGGCTCCGACGCCGAGCACGATCATCGCCCAGCCGGCAGGCGTGGTGAAGACATCCGAGACGAAGGCGGAGACCGAGACCGGCAGGGCCGGGCCAAGCGTATAGCGATAGATCAGGGCGGCGACGCCGAGCCAGAGCGCGAAGATCACCGCCAGGATCAGGCTGAGCCCGAGAATGGCACCGAAATTGGGCGAGCGCGCCACGTCGAGCGTATGGGCCCAGGTGGCCTCGAGGCCCTGCTCGCGGCGGCGGCTCATTTCATAGAGGCCGATCGCGGCAACCGGTCCGACGAGCGCGAAGCCCGATACCAGCGGGAAGAGCATCGGCAGCATGCCGTTGCCGAAGGCGAACTGGGCCAGGACCAGGCCGGCGAGCGGATAGATCAAGCCGATGAAGATGACGTCGGTGCGATAGGCGCCGAAATCCTGGAAGCCCTTGGCCAGGACCTCGCGCAGATCGGCAAAACCGATCTGGCGGACGATGGGCGTCGAGGTTTCGAACTGGGCAGCGGGGCGATGCAGGGTGGTGCCGAGGGCGCCCACGCCATTGGCGGCACCGCGGACGGCATCGATACCCCATTCGACGGGATTTCTGATCGTCATGGTCCTACTCCCGAAAGGAATGAAGGCCGCGACCGAAGTGGAACGCCGGCGGGGTGCCGACGCCGAAACAGCCACGACGAGCGCGACCTGTAGATCCGCGACAATACGCCTCATGCGCGCGGATGTCAGCCGTCTATCTCGTCTCGATCCAGTCACTTGCGCGTGTGCTTGCCGCCCGTCCGGCCATCGGCAAGAGTGTTCTTTTGGGAGCGCTGCGGATTCGCCAATGATCACACTTCTCGCGCTATCCGGCAGCCTCCGCCTCGGCTCTTCGAATACGGTGCTGCTCGAAGCCGCCGCCTTGCTGGCGCCGGCCGGCATGCGCATTGCGGCCTATGACGGCATCGGCTCGCTGCCGCATTTCAATCCGGACCTCGATGGCGACAATCCGCCTCGAAGCGTCATGGCGCTGCGCCATCTGGTCGGCGCCGCCGACGGGCTGATCATTTCCTGCCCCGAATATGCCCGCGGCATTCCCGGTTCCTTCAAGAACGCCCTGGACTGGCTGGTCGGCAGCTCCGAATTCCCCGGCAAGCCCGTCGCCTTGTTCAACGCCTCGCCGCGCGCCAGTGACGCGCAGGCAGCCCTGCGCCTGGTGCTGACCACGATGTCGGCGCGCATCGTCGAGGAGGCCTCGATCACCCTGCCCTTGCTGGCGACGCGGATGGATGCCGCCGGCATGGCCGGAAATGTCGAAATTGCCGCTTCGGTCACCGCGGCACTGGCGGCCTTCGCGCGAGCCATCGAGACCTTCGCACAGGCAGAGCCGGGAGGCTCGGGCTAGATCAAAATGGCTTTTCTTCGAATCGCCATTTCGATCTAACTCTTTGTTTTAACGCATTTTCTTAATCGAAAAGTCTATCAACTTTTCTGGAAAACGCTTTAACTCGCCCGCACCAGCCTGCGGACATCCGCCTCGAGCTGACGGGTCAGAGTCTTGCGATCGGTGGCGGCATCGCAGGCCAGGGCATCGCCCCAGCTCACCACGGCATCGATTGGCGGGCCGGAGAGAATGCCGACGAGATGCGGTGCCAGATCCATGTCGCCGATCCAGGCGACTTCCTTCATGGCGCCGCGGCCGATCGGCAGCCCGCCGCGCTTGGCATAGCGCAGGGCGAGCGGCTGGACATAGGCCGCCGCCTCGCCGCCATCCAGCGCCTCGCGCGCGGCCCCCACCAAGGCGGAACGGAAGGGCAGGACGTGCACGCCGTCTCCAGTGGTGCCTTCGCCGAACAGCACCATGGCATCCCCGGCCTTCAGCCGGGCCCCGATGGCGGCAGTGGCATGGCCGGTCTTGTGGCGGCGTTCGCGCTCGATGAAGACCGAGCGCTGCAGCCGGGCGAACAGGCCGATCACCGGCCAGCCGCGCACCTCGCTCTTGGCGATGAAGGACAAGGGCGCCAGGGCGCCCAGCACCACGATGTCGAGCCAGGAGACATGGTTGGCGACGATCAGCAGCGGCCGCTGCCGGGCCTGGGTGCCGTTGACGGCAACCCGGACGCCGATGATGGCGAGCACGCTGCGATGAAAGAACACCGGCAGGCGGCGGGCCAGCGCCCAGTCGCGCCTCACCGCCAGCCATTGCAGCGGGATCAGGGGCATGGCCAGCAGGGCGACGGCGGCAATACGGCAGATCGCCTTGAGGCGCATGGGAGAAGCATCCGGAAAAATCGGAGCCTTCATAAGCGAAAGAGCGGCCGGAGGGCAAATGAGGCCTTTCCGGGTGCGCGGACGTCCCGTCCGCTTTTCCTTACATTAAGGTGCAGTGCTCCGAAGAGCGGACGGGACGTCCGCGCACCCGGGGGTTACTCCGCCGCGGTCATCAGGCCGGGCTTCTTCTCGGCGGCGATGGCGGGCTCGCCCGGCGCGGGCGGCCTGACGTCGTGCTGCTCGGGCTCGGGCAGGACGTCGTCGGTGCGCGCCGGCAGGTCCTCCGGCTTGCGTGCGAACCAGCTGGCGACACGGTCGAGGGAGAGATAGACCACCGGCGTGATGTAGAGGGTGAGCAGCTGCGAGACGATCAGGCCGCCCACCACGGTGACGCCGAGCGGCCGGCGCAGCTCGGCGCCGGCGCCATGGCCGAGGGCGATCGGCAGCGCGCCGAGAATGGCGGCGAGCGAGGTCATCATGATCGGGCGGAAACGCAGCACCGCCGCCTCGACGATGGCCTCCTTGGCCGGCAGGCCGGCGGCCCGGCGCTGCACGGCGAAATCCACCATCATGATGGCGTTCTTCTTGACGATGCCGATCAGCATGATCAGGCCGATCATGGCGATGATGGAGAGGTCCATCGAGAACAGCTGCAGCGTCAGCAGGGCGCCGATACCGGCCGTCGGCAGGCCCGACAGGATGGTGATCGGGTGGATGAAGCTCTCATAGAGAATGCCGAGCAGGATATAGACCACCAGCACCGCGGCGAAGAGCAGCAGCGGCATGCTGGCGAGCGAATCCTGGAACTGCTGGGCGGTACCCTGGAACTGGGTGGCGATCGTCTTGGGAATGTCGAGCTCCGCCGTCGCCTGCTGGATGGCGTCCACCGCCTGGCTGAGTGCGACGCCGGGCTGGAGGTTGAAGGAGATCGTCACCGAGGGCAGCTGGCCGATATGGGAGAGCGAGACCGCCGACGGCTTCTGCTCGATGCGCGCCACGCTGTCGAGCGGGATCAGCACCCCCGAGCTCGAGCGGACATTGAGCTTGCGCATCAGGTCCTGGGGCGAGCTATAGGCCTGGCTCGCCTCCAGGATCACTTCATAGGTATTTTCCGGCGCATAAATGGTCGAGACCTGGCTGGTGCCATAGGCCGAGTAGAGCGCAGAGCGGATCTGGTCGACGGTGACACCGAGCTTGGCGGCATTGTCGCGATCGATCGAGACGACGGCATCGCGCGCCTTGATCTGCAGGTCGGAATTGACGCCGGTGATACCCGGAATCTGGGCCATGCGGGCTTGCAGCTTCTGGGCATTGGCGCGCAGTTCGTCGACGTCGGGCGACATCAGGGCGTATTGATACTGGCTGCGCGAACGGGTGGCGCCGATATTGATCGACTGCACCGCCTGGAAATAGGTGTTGATGCCAGGCACCTTCGCCGCTTCCTGGGCGAGGCGCTTGATCACCACGTCGATCGGATCCGTGCGGGCCGGCTTGTCGCGCAGCTGAATGTTCATGCTGCCGGAGCTGATCTGGCTGGTCGCCCCGCCGCCGATGCTCGACAGGATGGCGACGACATCGGGATCCTTGCGCAATTCGGTGACGACGGCCTGCTGGCGCGCCATCATCGCCTCGAAGGAAACGTCGTCGGGTCCCACGGTCGAGACGGAAACGAAGCCCATATCCTCCTGCGGGAAGAAGCCCTTGGGGATATTGACGAAGAGGATCGCGGTCACGACGAAGGTCGCCGCCGTGACGGTGAGCATGAAGCCGGGCGAATTAACGGCCCAGCGCACCGTGAGGGCATAGCCCCTGGTCAGCCAGTTGAAACCGGCTTCGAACAGCCGCAGCAGCAGCCCCGGGCGCTTTTCCTCGGAATGCTCCTTGATCAGGCGCGAGCACAGCATCGGCGTCAGCGTCAGCGAAACCACGCCGGAGATCAGGATGGCGATGGCCATCACATAGCCGAACTCGGAGAACATCCGCCCGATGATGCCGCCCATGAAGATCACCGGGATGAACACGGCGATCAGCGACAGCGTCATCGACAGAATGGTGAAGCCGACCTCGCGCGAGCCGATCAGGGCCGCCGCAAAGGGTTTCTGCCCCAGTTCGACATGGCGGACGATGTTCTCCAGCATGACGATGGCATCGTCGACCACGAAGCCGACGCACAGCGTCAAGGCGAGCAGCGAGATGTTGTCGATCGAAAAACCGAGCACATACATGCCCGCGAAGGTGCCGATCAGCGAGATCGGCAGGGCGATGGCCGGGATCAGCGTTGCCCGCGCGCTGCGCAGGAAGAAGTAGATCACGATCACGACCAGCAGGATCGACAGGCCCAGCGTGAACTCGACATCCTCCACTGCCGCGCGGATCGGCACGGAACGGTCCATCAGCGTGTCGAGACTGACGCCGACCGGCAGGCTTTCCCGGATCTTGGGCAGCGTGTTCTTGACCGCGTCGACCACGGCGACGGTATTGGCGTCGGGCTGGCGCTGGATGGCGATGATGATGCCGCGGGTGTCGTTGCGCCAAGCCGCGGTCTTGTCGTTCTCGACGCTGTCGATGGCGCGGGCAACATCCTGCAGCAGCACCGGGGCGCCGTTCTTGGAAGACACCACGATCGGCATGTAGCCCTTGGCATAGCGGATCGGACCGGTGGCATCGAGGATGAGGTTGCGGCCGTTATTGCTGGTCGAACCGACGGGCGTATTGGAATTGGCGGCGGCGACGGCCTTCTGCAGGTCGTCGAGGGTGAGGCCGCGCGCGGTGAGCTGGTCGAGATCGGCCTCCACCCGCACGGCATATTGCTGCGATCCCCAGATATTGACCTGGGCGACGCCCGGCAGCGTCGCCAGCAACGGCTGGATGTTGGACTGCGCGAAGCGGTCGATGTCGGATGTGCGCGCCTGGTCCGAGGTCAGCGCCATGAAGATCACCGGCTGGTCGGCCGGATTGACCTTCCTGAAGCTCGGCGGCGTGGTCATCTCGGTGGGCAGCTGGCGCTGCGCCGTGGCGATGGCGGCCTGCACGTCCAGCGCCGCACCGTCGACATTGCGATTGAGATCGAACTGCAGGACGATCTGCGTCGAGCCCAGATAGGAGGTCGACGACATCGTGGAGATGCCGGAAATCGCCGAGAACTGCTTCTCGAGAATGGCGGCCACCGAGGAAGCCATGGTTTCCGGGCTCGCGCCCGGCAGGGTGGCGGTCACCGAAATCGTCGGATAGTCGACGCGCGGCACGGCCGCCACCGGCAATTGCCGGTAGCCGAACCAGCCGGCCGCAATGAAGGAGACCATCAACAGGATGGTCATGACCGGGCGGCGGATGCACAATTCCGAAAGCAACGGCTTGTCTCCCGGCTTCAGCTTTTGGCACTGGTATTGGCGGCGGTGCTCTCCTTGGCCCCCGCATTGATGGCGACCGGCGCACCGTCGACCAGGCGCAAAACCCCGTCGACCACCACCTGTTCGCCGCTCTCGACGCCCTTGGTGATCACGGCATCGGCGCCGGCGACGCGCGCAACGGTCACGGACCGAAGCTCAGCCGTTTTACCATCTTTCACCACGAAGACGTAGCTTCCCTTTTGGCCGAGCTGGACGGCGGCATCGGGAACCACCACTTGCGGGCTGGCATTGGGCAGGACGACCTGCACGTTGACGAAGGCGCCGCCCCACAGGATTTCGTGCGGATTGGGGATGTCGGCCTTGACCATGATGGTGCCCGTGGCGGCATCGATGGCGTTCTCGACGAAGGACACCTGGCCGGTGAGCGTATTGCCGCCGGTGATGGCGTCGACGCGTACCGGTCCCTTCGCCATCGCCTCGCGCAGTTCGGCCAGGCGCGACTGCGGGATCGAGAAGGCCACCACGGCCGGGTCGAGTTGGTTCACGGTGGCGAGCGGCGCGGTGTCGGAGGTGCGCACCGTCGAGCCGGGCTTGACCGGGATCGAGCCGATGCGCCCGGGCACGGGTGCGCGGATCACGGTATAATCGAGCGTCACCTCGGCCGCTTCCAGCGAGGCCTGGTCTGCCTGAAGCTGCGCCTGCCCGACCTTGAGGGCGGTCGCGGCCGTATCGCGCGTGGTCGCCGCACCGGCATTGCGGGCGAGCAGGTCATTGGCGCGGGACAGGTCGATCTGGGCCTGGGCGATCTGGGCCTGGTCGCGCGCGATCTGGGCCTGGATCTGGGCGATCTGCGCCTTGATGGCGCGATCATCCAGGGTGAAAAGAATATCGTCCTGCTTGACCTCGGAACCCTCGGCGACACGGACGCTGGTGACCGCGGTGTTGTCGATCCGGGTGCGGATCTGGATGGAGGCATAGGGCGTAGCGGTGCCGACGGCATCGATCACCATCGGCATCTGCTTGGCGACCGCCTGGACGAGCACCACGGGCACCGGCGCGACGTTGCGCTGCGAAGACTTGCCTGCCCCGGCCGCCTGCGGCGCTTCGGGAGCATGCAGCGCATCGGAGAAGCCGGGAAGAGCGGCAATGAGAGTCTTGGAGGAAGGCACCGTCTGCACCAGCCACGGCACCAGTGTGGCACGCTGCCACCAGGCCAGGCCGACGACCAGCACGAGAACAAGCACGAAATTGAGAAGACGCTTCATCGAGCCGCCATCAGATCTTCATTAGGTCCGGGCAGGCGAGGCCTCCCCCTTTTTCACGACGATACCCCCCGCTGCCGATCATATACGGAAACGGGTGTTGCGATGTATCAATGCGTACAAATTGCAGCGAGTATGTGAACGCATTGTTTCTCATCCGGCACAACGAGCCTCCGCGCGCACACGTTTTCGTGTATAGGAACCGAAATTTCGTGATCACGGTTCAGGCTGGCTCGGGCCCGCAACCAATAGTCTACAAGATTGATAGAAAGATATTGACCATAGCAATCAGCTTGCCTAATCGTCGCGGCTGAAAGGCCGGGAACCGGGCATTCCCCAAAGGTTTCGGCTGTCATGAGGTGTGAAATGGGTAAGTTCTGGAACAGGGCCGGCATCGCCATGATGGCCGCCGGCCTGTCGACCATGCTGGTGGTCGCGGCGCAGGCCGAAACGCCACCCGGCCTGCTGGTGGTCGGCCAGTCGATCGACGATGCCGTCAGCTTCGACCCGGCCGAGGGCTTCGAATTGACGACGGTGCAGGCCTTCAATGCCCTTTACCAGCGCCTGGTGCAGTCGAACCGCCAGGACGGCACTCGCATCGAGCCGGCGCTCGCCACTTCCTGGGAAGCCGGCAGCGACGGCAAGAGCCTGGTCTTCACCCTGGCCAAGGACGCCAAATTCGCCTCGGGCAACCCCGTGCGTCCTGAGGACGTGATCTTCTCCTTCTCGCGGGCGGTGAAGCTCAACAAGGCGCCCTCTTTTATCCTGGGCGAACTCGGCTGGACCGCGGAGAATGTCGACAAGTCCGTGACGAAGGCCGATGACGGCAAGGTCAAGCTGAGCTGGCAGGCCGATGTCGGCCCGGCCTTCGTGCTCGCCATCCTGACCGCGCCGATCGCCTCCATCGCCGACGAAGCCACGGTCTCTCCCCAGGCCGCCAATGGCGATTTCGGCAATGGCTGGCTGAAGTCGCACTCGGCCGGCAGCGGCGCCTTCAAGATCAACACCTATACCGCTCATGAAGCGCTGGTACTGGATGCCAACCCGACCTCGCCGGGTGGCGCGCCCAAGCTGCAGGGTGTGATCCTGCGTAACGTGCCTGATGCGGCCGCCCGCCGTCTGCTGATCGAGCAGGGCGACATCGACATCGCCCGTGGCCTGGGCGCCGACCAGATCGATGCGCTCAAGAAGGAGGGCAAGCTCAACGTGCTCGCCATCCCCTCGGCCCGCTCGGACTATCTCCTGATCAACAGCAAGGCCAATGCCGCCCTCGGCAATCCCGCCTTCTGGGAGGCAGCCCGCTATCTCGTCGACTATGAGGGCATCGCCAAGAACCTGCTGCGTGGCCAGTCGCAGGTGCACCAGGCCTTCCTGCCCACCGGCTTCCCCGGCGCGCTGAACGACAATCCCTACAAGCTCGATGTCGAGAAGGCCAAGAAGATCCTGGCCGATGCCGGCATCGGCCCGACCAAGATCGCCTTCCCCGTCTTCAACGAAGAGCCCTATCTGCAGATCGCGCAGTCCCTGCAGCAGACTTTCGGCCAGGCCGGCCTCACGCTCGACATCCAGCCGGGTGTCGCCAGCGACATCTACAACAAGGGCCGCTCGGGCCAGTATGAATTCACGCTGCGCTACTGGATCCCCGACTATTTCGACCCGCATTCCAATGCCAGCGCCTTCGCGATCAACCGCGACAACAAGCACAACACCATCGCCAAGCAGGCGGGCTGGGTGATCCCGGAACTCAGCGACAAGACGGCCGCCGCCGTGAAAGAACAGGATCCGGCCAAGCGTGCCGCCCTCTATGAGGACCTGCAGCGCAAGCTCCAGAAGAGCTCACCCTATGTGCTGATGTTCCAGGGCAGCGACCAGGTGGTGCTCGGCAAGGCCGTCAAGGGCTATGCCCAGGGCCTCAACGCAGACCAGGTTTATTACGACCAGGTCGAGAAGTGACTTGATGTCTCGTTCCAATCGTCGAGATTGGGACAAGACGGCCTTCTCCCTCGTGGCGCCGGGGCTTCGCATTCACGCCACTTCCAGGACTGACGATGCAAGCTGATGAAACGCCGGGCGCCAGGCCCTTCTTCCGCCCGGTGCTCAGGGTACTGCGCTGGCTGCTGTCCGTCGTTCTGACGCTGTTCGGCCTGATCGTCGTCACCTTCATCCTGACCAGGCTCTCCAGCATCGATCCCGCCCTGCAGCAGGTCGGCGATCACGCCAGCCAGTCGAGCTACGAGGCCGCACGTCGCGAACTCGGGCTCGACCAGCCGCTGGTGATGCAGTTCCTGCGCTATCTCGGCCATGTCGTCCAAGGCGATCTCGGCATGGCCACGTCGACGGGCCAGCCGGTCCGCTCCGACATCCTGCGTACCTTCACCGCGACGCTCGAACTGGCCACCGCCGCGGCGCTGATCGGTGCCGTACTCGGCCTGGCGCTCGGCATCCTGGCGGCGCTGCGGCCGCGCGGCCTGGTCGACAACCTCGCTCGATTGTTATCGCTGATCGGCTATTCGACACCGATCTTCTGGCTCGGGCTGATCTTTCTGCTGCTGTTCTACGCCCGGCTGCACTGGGCGCCGGGACCGGGGCGCCTCGACATCGTGTTCCAATACACCATGAAGCCCATCACCGGCTTCGCGCTGATCGACGCCTGGCTCTCGGGAACACCTGGCGCTTTGCGCAGCGCCCTCGCCCATCTCGTCCTGCCGACGGCGGTGCTGGCCCTCTATGCGATGGCCGGCATTTCGAGGCTGACGCGCGCCGCCATTCTCGAACAGCTTTCCAAGGAATATGTGCTCACCGCCCGCGCCAAGGGAGCCAGCCCCCTGCGGGTGGTGCTGGTCCATATCCTGCCCAATGTGGCCGGCACGCTGATCACCGTGATCGCCCTCGCCTATGCCAGCCTGCTCGAGGGTGCGGTGCTCACCGAGACGGTGTTCGCCTGGCCCGGCATCGGACGCTATCTCACCGTCGCCATGTTCGCCGGCGACACCGCCGCCATCCTCGGCTCGACGCTGGCGATCGGCATGGCCTTCGTTTTGCTCAACAGCCTCACCGACCTGATCGTCACCCGCGTCGATCCGACTGCCCTGGCGGAGCGCGGATGATGGCATCCCCTGCAATCTCGGCATTGCGCCGTTCGCCATCCGCCCTGATCGGGGCGAGTGTGCTCGTCCTGCTCGTCTTCATGGCGCTGGCGGCCCCGCTGATCGCCCCCTACGATCCCAACCTGCAGGACAGCGCCATCCGTCTCGCCGCCCCGTCCTGGCAGCACTGGCTCGGCACGGACGGCTTCGGGCGCGACCTGCTTTCGCGCCTGATCTACGGCGCGCAGCCGACCCTGCTGCTGATCGTCCTGGTCACCGTGCTGATGGCTCCGCTCGGCGTGGCGGTCGGGCTGCTCGCCGGCTTCTTCGGCGGCCTCACCGAGCGGGTGCTGATGCGCCTGACCGATATCGTGATGTCCTTCCCGCGCCTGGTGCTGGCCTTCGCCTTCGTCGCCATTCTCGGTCCAGGCCTGGTCAATGGTGCCCTCGCTCTGGCCCTGACGAGCTGGCCGGCCTATGCCCGGCTCGCCAGGGTGGAAACATCGGCGCTCGCCCGCAGCGATTATCTCGCCGCCGCGTCCATGGTCGGCATCAGGGGGCCGCGCCTGCTTCTCGGCCATGTGCTGCCGCTCGTGCTGCCCTCGGCCATCATCCGGCTGGCGCTCGACCTCGCCGGCATCATCCTGGCCGCGGCAGGCCTGGGTTTCCTCGGCCTCGGCGTGCGTCCGCCCATGGCCGAATGGGGCTCGATGGTGGCCGACGGCACCAAGGTGATCTTCGACCAGTGGTGGATCGCCGCCGCGCCGGGCCTTGCCATCTTCGTCACCAGCCTCGCTTTGAACCTGCTGGGGGATGGGCTGCGCGACATCTTGGATCCGCGCCATGACTGATACCCTGCTGCAGGTCGAGGATCTGGTGGTCGAGACCAAGGACAAGACCGCTGGAAACGTGGAAAGCGGCGAAGCGATACCCCGCCGACTCGTGCATGGCATTTCCTTTACGGTCGGGCGCGAGAAAGTGGCGATCGTCGGCGAATCCGGTTCGGGCAAGTCGCTGACCGCCCGGGCGATCATGGGCCTGCTGCCGACCAGCCTCGCGGCGCGGACAGCCGGGTTGCGGCTGGGCGAGACCGACCTCGCCGGCCTCGATGCGCGAGGCTGGCAACGCCTGCGCGGCCGGCGCATCGGCCTGGTGCTGCAGGATCCGAAATTCTCGCTCAATCCGGCTCACCGTGTCGGTCGCCAGGTGGAGGAGCCCCTGCTGCTGCATCATCGCCTGCCCAAGGCCGAGCGGCGGCGAAAGGCTCTCGCCATGCTCGCCCAGGTCGGGCTCGACGATCCCGAGCGGGTCTATGCCAGCCTGCCGGCCGAACTCTCCGGCGGCATGGGCCAGCGCGTGATGATCGCCGCCATGCTGATCGGTGAACCGGACTTGCTGATCGCCGACGAACCGACTTCCGCGCTCGACCATGTCGTGCGCGATCAGATCCTCGGATTGCTGGAACGCCTGGCGCGCGAACGCGGCATGGGCCTGCTGCTGATCAGCCATGATCTGCAGCAGGTTTCCCGCTTCGCCGACCGCGTCCTGGTGATGCGCCAGGGCTCGATCGTCGACGCCCTCCCGGCCAGTGAACTCGCCCAGGCAAGCCACCCCTATACGCGCGGCCTGTGGCAGGCGCGGCCCTCAGCAGCGACCTACGGCACCCGCCTGCCGACTCCCGATACGCCACAAGCGCCTTACCCGGGGGATGCACCCCCATGACGGCGTTGTCGATCGACAATCTGGAGGTCAGCTTCCAGCGTCGCGGCCGCAGCTTTACCGCCGTGCGCGGCGTGAGCTTTGCCGTGGAGCCCGGCGAGACCTTCGGGCTGGTCGGCCCGTCGGGCTGCGGCAAAAGCACGGTGCTGCGCGTCCTTGCCGGCCTGAACCTGAACTGGCAGGGCACGATCTCGGTATTCGGGCATTCCCTGCAGCCGGGACGCGCCATCGAGGGCGCCCTGAGGCGCGACATCCAGATGGTGTTCCAGGATCCCTATGCCTCGCTGCATCCGCGTCACGCCATTGCGCGCGTGCTCGGCGAACCGCTGGAGATAAGAGGAGAGACCGATATTGCCGGCCGTGTCAGGGCCAGCCTCGCCGATGTCGGCCTCGCCGCCGAGATCGCCGGGCGCTACCCGCACCAACTGTCCGGCGGCCAGCGCCAGCGCGTGGCGATCGCCCGGGCCCTGCTGCTCGAGCCTCGCCTGCTGCTGCTCGACGAGCCTACCTCGGCACTCGACATTTCGGTGCAGGCCGGCATCCTCAATCTGCTCAACGACCTCAAGCGGCGCCATGGCATGACATTGGTGCTGGTGAGCCACGACCCCGACGTGATCGGCCATATGTGCGACAGGGCAGCGCGCATGGCGGGCGGCCGGATCGAGGCGCTGCTCGACCGCCGCGATCTCGCACGCGGCTGAAGTCCCCGGCCTGGAATCAATGCGGCTGTTGGCATGAAATCTACTTCTTGTCTTCGAGGATCCTGAAATCATCGAGGCAGGCTTTGCGTTCGATGTCCGGCTTCGACAGACAAGCCGTGAGCTGCTTCCCGCGCAGTTCGAAAGCGGAACGCACGCAAGCACGCCCCAGCACCGGCGGAATGCCGCCGACTGCGCCGAGCGGACAGGTTCCCTGCACGAAGGCGAGCCATCGACGCTGGCTTTCGACCAGAAGCTTCCTGTCCGGCTCGCCCGCCATGGTCTTCCTTGCATTTTCGTAGATGGCGGCGAGCCTGATGTCCGCCTGCCCGAGGTCCGTATCGGCGCAGATGGCGATTTCCAGCGGCGTGGAGGGTTTGTCGCAATCGAAACTCGCCCGCTGGCCCGGATCGGCCGCATCGGCTGCGCCGTCGGCCGTCTCGGCAAGGCAGTCGATGCTGATGCCCGCCTCACCGCAACCGTCGAGCAGGGCAAAGCGCTTCTCGAAGGCGCCACGGGCACAGGCAAGGCTCTTGGCGGAAACAAGGCTCTTGGCGGAAAATGGCCTGCTGCCATCAACAAGATCGCATTTTCGGGCGACGCGATCGAGCCAGCGACGCTGATCGGCAATGAGGGCGCCGCGCGTCTCCGGATCGGCCTTCAGGCTCGCGACTGCCTCGCCATAGCTCTGGGCCAGGACGAGATCGGCTTGCCCCAATTTCCGGTCGGAACAAATCGCCTTCTCCAGCGCCGTCACCGCCTCGCCGCAGTTGAAGCTGGCGCGGCCGAGCGGCTCGCGGGCGGTGTTCGGATCGGCAAAGCGCGCCGCGACCTCGCTCTGGCAGGTCGCGGCCATCGACATATAGAGCGTACCCTGCTGACCGGCATAGCGGTAGGCGCAGAGCTGCATGCGATCGCCATAGTCGATCTGATCCGCCTTGGAGAGTTGCGGGTAAAACTCCTTTTCGCAGATGGAGACGACGATGGCGCTGAAGCTGGTATCGGCGCTGGAGCCCCACCGGCATTCGCGCAACAGCGCCGTCGCCGCCTTGCAGCTCTTCTGCTCCCGCAGCAGATTTTCGAGGCCCTCTATACCGGATTCCCCTGGTTTGGCGCAGGAATTGTCCTGCCCCAAGGCCGGCTGCGCGGCCACAAGCAGGATCGAAAGGATCAGAAAACCAAAATAGCGCATCGCGCACCCTCTCAAAGGGGAATAGCGAGAGGCTATAGGAGGCCGGGCCTGTCCGGCCATCGCCTTTGACCGGCGTTATCGGCACAAAACCGGCGGATCCATGCCGAAATGTACGGATGATTCGAGGCTGAAGCTCAGCCCAGGATCGGATGGCCCTTGAGGGTGTTGCTGACGGTGCAGATCCGTTCCGCGTCGGCAATGATCGCCGCCTTCGTCGCCTCGTCGAAATCGCCCGTCACCTCGATCGCGATATGGAAACGTTCGATGCGCGAGGGTTCGTCCGCCGCCTTCTCGCCCTTGACCTCGGCCCGCACCTCGCCGAGCCGGTCGAGCACGCCGAGATTGCTGGCAGCAATGCGGGCACTCAGCACGAGGCAGGCCGAAAGCGAGGCATAGAGCAGGTCGAGCGGATTGAAGCCGGCCTCCGACGGGCGGGTGACCACGCCGATTTCCCCGCCCGTGGCCGACGTCACCACCGGCTGTCCCAGGCGGGGCAGCACGGCCGTCGCCCCCGTCTGCCTCGGTTTCACTTTTGCAACCGACATGCCGTTCTCCCTTATGGCCCAAGCAGGTAAATTCCCGCTTTCGGCAGGAAGATCCGGCCCGCTCCGGCCGCTTCCTGTCCACGGCGCCGGCAGCGCGTGTCCGCCTTTCGGTCACGGTGCCACCAAATTACCACTCTAGCCTGGGCGACGCCCGTAGCGCGTGGCCACAGGCACCCACCCCATTGCTCATGCTTCTTCATCCAACAGGCCGGAGACGTTTTCAATGACCATGACCGTACTAACCCGCCGCACCCTTCTCGCCACCGCGACCGGCGCCGCCTTGGCCGCCGGCGCCAAACTGACCCCTGCCCTTGCCGCTGCCTCGGCATCGACAGATCCGAAGGGGCCTGCCGAATTGCCGCCGCTTCCCTATGAGGCCGCAGCGCTGGCACCGACGATCGATGCCGAGACCATGACGCTGCATCACGACAAGCACCACCAGGCCTATGTCAGCAATTTCAACACGGCTCTGAAACAGGAACCCTCGCTGGCGGACCTGACCTATCCCGATATCCTGGCCGGCCTGGACAAGGTGCCGCAGAGCGTCCGCCAGGCGGTGCGCAACAATCTCGGCGGCCATGTCAACCACACCATGTTCTGGCAGATCATGGGCGCCAAGGGCGGCGAGCCCGCAGGCGAAGTGCTCGCCGCCATCGAGCGTGATTTCGGTGGTGTCGCCAAGCTGCAGGAAGCCTTCGGTGCCGCCGGGGCCAAGGTCTTCGGTTCGGGCTGGGTGTTCGTCACCGTGACGAGCGAGGGCAAGCTCGCCCTCGACAGCAAACCCAACCAGGATACGCCGCTGATGGACGGCAAGCGCGTGCTGTTCGGCAACGACGTCTGGGAGCATGCCTATTACCTGACCTACCGCAACCGCCGGCCCGATTATCTCAAGGCGTGGTGGAAGGTGGTCGACTGGCGCAAGATCGGCGAACGCTATGCGCTCGCCAAGCAGGGCAAGCTGGTGATCTGACGTCCGTGGCGGGCACGGGACGGCCGGCAACAAAAAGCCCTCCCCGCACCGGCGGGAAGGGCTGAAACGCGAACGCGTTGCGCGAACTCAGTAGCGGTAGAGTTCCGGCTTGAACGGGCCGTTCTGGTCCACGCCGATATAGGCCGACTGCTTTTCCGAAAGCTTGGTCAGGGTGGCGCCGACCTTGGCGAGATGGAGCGAGGCGACCTTCTCGTCCAGGTGCTTGGGCAGCGTGTAGACCTGTTTGCCGTACTGGCCGGGGTTGGTCCACAGCTCGATCTGCGCCAGCGTCTGGTTGGTGAAGGAGGCCGACATCACGAAGGAGGGATGGCCGGTGGCATTGCCCAGATTGACCAGGCGGCCTTCCGACAGGAGGATGATGCGGTGGCCGTCGGCGAACTGGATCTCGTCGACCTGCGGCTTCACATTGGTCCACTTCAGGTTGCGCAGGCCGGCGACCTGGATCTCCGAATCGAAGTGGCCGATGTTGCAGACGATGGCGCGGTCCTTCATGGCGCGCATATGGTCGAGGGTGATGACGTCGACATTGCCGGTGGCGGTGACGAAGATGTCGGCGCGGGGAGCAGCCTGCTCCATGGTGACGACTTCATAGCCTTCCATCGCGGCCTGCAGGGCGCAGATCGGGTCGACTTCCGAAACCAGCACGCGGCAGCCGGCATTGCGCAGCGAGGCGGCCGAGCCCTTACCGACGTCGCCGAAGCCGGCGACCATGGCAATCTTGCCGGCCATCATCACGTCGGTGCCGCGGCGGATGCCGTCCACCAGCGATTCGCGGCAGCCATAGAGGTTGTCGAACTTCGACTTGGTCACCGAGTCGTTCACATTGATGGCCGGGAACAAGAGCGTGCCCTTCTTGGCCATCTCGTAGAGGCGATGCACGCCCGTGGTGGTCTCTTCCGTCACGCCGCCGATGGCAAGCGCATTCTTGGTGTACCAGCCCGGATGCGTGGTGAGGCGCTTCTTGATGGCGGCGAAGAGGACTTCTTCTTCCTCATTGGTGGCGCCATCGAGGAAGGCGGTGTCGCCCTTCTCGGCGCGCAGGCCCAGATGCATCAGCATGGTGGCGTCGCCGCCATCGTCGAGGATCAGATTCGGCGTGCCGCCATCGGCCCATTCGAAGATCTTGTGGGTGTATTCCCAATAGTCTTCCAGGCTCTCACCCTTGATGGCGAAGACCGGGGTGCCGGCGGCAGCGATGGCTGCTGCAGCATGGTCCTGGGTCGAGTAGATGTTGCAGGACGCCCAGCGCACATCGGCGCCGAGAGCCTGCAAGGTCTCGATCAGCACGGCCGTCTGGATGGTCATGTGCAACGAGCCGGCGATGCGGGCGCCCTTGAGCACCTGGCGCGGGCCATATTCGGCGCGCGTGGCCATCAGGCCCGGCATTTCGCTCTCGGCGATCTCGATTTCCTTACGGCCCCAGGCGGCCAGACCCATATCCTTGACGATATAATCTTGCGTGCTCATTCGATGCTTCCCGCATTTGACATGGCGGGCGTCTAGCACAGTCGGCCTTTGCCGGCAATAAGGATATAAGGATTTCTTTATGTGACGAAGGTGCCGGCGCCTCGTTCCCAGCCCGGCACGACGCCAAAAGGGCGGGCCAATCCGCCCGCCCTTCTGTTTCGATCCGACGCCGAGGCTCGGCGAATAGCGGCCTTACTGGCCGAGTTCGTCCCGCGTGGGAATGCGCCCGTTCGGCGTCAGCTTGTTGATGATCTCGGGCAAATGCTGCGCGAGCTGGCCGAGCAGGTCGTTGGGATTGACGCCCGCCTTCTGGGCAAGGTTGTTCAGCGTATCCTGGCCGAGGACCTGGCCGAGTTGGCCCGGCTGGATCGGTTGGTTCTGCCCGCCGCCGATCCAGGAATTGATCACGTCGCCCTGGCCCGACTGCTGGAATTTCTCCAGGAGGCCGCCGAGGCCGCCGAGCAGGCCGCCATCGTTGGAGGCGTCCGCCTGCGGCGCGGACGGCGCGGGAGCCGGTGCCGGCGCAGGGATGGAGGCTTGCGTCTCCGGCTGGGCATCGTCGCTACCCCCCTTCAGCCATTTCGCGAGCAGAAGCGCACCGGCGGCGATGATCAGCGGCTTGGTGAAATTGTTCTGTGGCACGGCATCGTTCACGGCAGTGTCGAAAAGGCCCATGTCTGCGTCTCCTCGTGAAGGAATGGGGTGCCGCGATAACCGCGGTCGCCTCCAATGTTGTGTATCCTGTCTCTAACGACAAGCATTTTACAACAGTGAATGCGGCAAAATTTTTTCCGAAATTGACTTTGCCTTACGGCAGGTTGCCCCTTGCCAAAAGAATTTGTCCCCCTACGATCATTTAATGGTAAGATTCGTATCTGTCATCCGCCACGAGGGAAAGGCGACTCCATGGGTATCTTGTCTTGGATTATTCTGGGCTTGATCGCGGGCTTTGTCGGCAGCAAGGTCGTCAACAAATCGGGTTCCGGTTTGCTGATGGATATCGTGATCGGCATCATCGGCGCGCTCGTCGGCGGCTTCATCGCCAAGGCAATGGGCATCGGCACTGTCGATGGCATCAATATCGGCAGCATCCTCATTGCCATTGCCGGCTCGATCATCGTGCTGGTGGGTTACAACGCCCTGGCCCGGCGCTGACCCTGCCGAGATCACGATGCGCTGAGAGGCCGGCTGCGTAACCGGCCTTTTTCTTTGGAACCAAGGACGTTCCGGCAAGGCCCACTTCAGTGCCTTGCCTGGGCGCATTCTCCCATTCGGAGGCGATCCCACCCAGTCGCAAAATGTTTCAGCGATGCAGCACGAAGTCCGGATCGTAGGGCACGCTGAATTCGCCGACATCGGACAGCACTGCCAGCCGGTTTCCGCGGGCCTCCACCTCCGTCACCCGGTCCCATCCCGCCGGCACCGGCATGATGCCGATGGCCTGCCGCAAGTCGATCTCACCCGACGGCGTCAAGCTGATCGACGTCGGGATGCCCTGTTCGCTATAGTTGTTGGGCTCGATCGATGCCTTGTGGCCCGCCAGCAGATAGGTCCGCACTTCCTCCATGCCGAGCACACCCCGATGGCGGCTGTTCCAGGGGCTGTAATAGCGGCCGCCATTGCTCATCCACAACAGGGTGGAGGGGAAGTCTTCCGGCCGCTTCAGGCTGAGCACCAGATCCGCCTCGCGATGCCGTAGCGCGGCGCCCCAGGCGAGCTCCCGGCCAGGCGCCTCGGGCATCATCACGCAATCCTCGTGGTTGCGGTCGAAGGGGTAGCAGCTGAGATTGGCCGTGCCGCCATCGGCTAGTGGGGCCTTCTTGAGATCATTGAAGCGCGCGGGATAGGCCAGTGCCGAGCGCCCCTTGAGCGGATCGGCCTCCAGCGGATCGGTCGACGTCTCGATGAAACGCTTGGGCGAAAAGCTCAGATGGCCGCCCTGTGGCAGCGACACCATCATGTGCAGGCCCACGGATACCGCTCCCTCGCCCCCCTGGAACAGATGGCGCTGATAGAGGAAGGGATGGTCGTCACGCAGGGTGAGTTCCTTGACGACGCGCGCGCCCATCACCCGCTTTTCCAGTTCGAAACGGGCCTGGCGCCCGCCATCGACCGTGCGGGTCTCCAGGTGCCTCCAGGCCGAATTGGCCGGCCAGCCATGGGCCGGTGAGCCATCGACATCGCTCAGGCCGAAAGGAGCGCAGAGGAAATCACCCGACAGGCGCTGCAGATGGGCCGGCGTGTCGGCGGCATGCGCCTCCTCCAGCCAGGGGGCACTATGCAGCGGCGCGACCTGGCGGCCGTCCCGCTCCACCATGAGTTCCCGGATATGCCCGACCGCAAGATCCAGAGTCGCGCGGATGCCGTGCGCCTCGATCGTGACAAACTCCCCATCGGCGGCCATCGACTGCATCTCCCCTGAATCGTCTAATTTTATTCGTGTCAAAACAATAGGATAGGCTTCCTGCGGCTCCAGTATGATCCAAAAGCGGGCGGACGCAACAGGGCGGCGAGCACCGCAAGCAGCCGCTCCGGCCACCTCGTCTTCTTCGCCGACGGACCTCGAGCCAAGCGAAGAAGGTGCTTGCAACAATATAAATGCACTAATATATTAATCGACACCGCACAGGGCGCGATTATCGGAGCCACCCGCCATGCTGGACACGCTGCGACATGCGAATGTGAGGCCGCGCTCCACGGCGACCAATGTCTATGAGATGTTGCGCAGCGACATCGTGCTCGGCGTGCTCAGGCCACAGCAGCCGATCCGCGAGGCCGATATCGCCGCCAGCCTCTCCGTGTCGCGCACGCCGGTGCGCGAAGCCTTGCTGCGCCTCGCCAATCTCGGCCTGGTCGAGATCTTCCCGCAGAGCGGCACGGTGGTTGCGCCGATCCGGGTGGAGAAAGTCAAGGCCGCCCAGCTGATCCGCGAGGTCGTGGAGGTGGAAATCAGCCGCAGGGCGTGCCAGGCGGTGAACCAGGCCGATCTCGACGCACTGGCGGGCATCGTCGACGAACAGGAATTCGCGGCGGGCCGCAAGGACGTGCGCCGCTTCTACGAATTGGACGAAGCCTTCCATCGCCGTATTTTCGCAACGGTCGACTGCCTGGCCGCCGCAGACGAGCTGGAGGACATGAAGGCCCACCTCAATCGCCTGCGCTTCGTCACCGTGAACTGGCCGAACCGCTCGGAAGCCATCATCGCCGAACATCGCGACATCCTTGCCGGCCTCGCCGCCGGTGACGAGGACGCCACCGCCATCGCCATGCGCAACCATCTGCGCACGATTCTGCAGGCGCTCGACAATTTCGTCACACGCACGCCGTGAACCAGAGCCGCCGCAAAGGCGGCCTTCACAACGACCAAACCAAGGCTGCGGCAACGACCGCAGGCAGGAGGGAACCCCATGATCTTGACGAAGTTACGTGCAGCGGCCGTTGCCGGCCTGCTCGCCGCGGGCTTGTCGGCCCCGATGGCCCACGCCGCCGACAAGCCGCAACTGACGGTGTCGCACGACAAGGCCGGCTGGCAGGCCAATTTCGAGGCCTATGGCAAGGACGACCCCACCGCGAGCTGGCAGGTCACGCCCTTCGGCGACACCACCAACTACCAGGCGGCGGTCCGGGCAGCCCTGCCCACCTCCTCGGCGCCCGGCATGTTCACCTGGTGGTCCGGCTACCGCATGAAGGACCTGGTGGAGGCAGGCCAGCTAGAAGATCTCACCGCGATCTGGAAGCCCCTGCTGGCCGACGGCAAGGTCAAGCAGGAAGTCGCCGATGCCTTCTCCTTCGACGGCAAGATCTATGCCGTGCCCAACAACGTCGCCTATTGGGCGATGTTCTACAACAAGAACGTCTACAAGGAGCTCGGCCTCGAAGTCCCCAAGACCTGGGCAGAGCTGGAAGGCAACCTCGCCAAGATCAAGGCCGCCAACAAGATACCGATCGGCCAGACCATCGAGGGACGCTGGCCGGCCTTCATCTGGTTCTCCGAATTCCTGGTGCGGTCCGATCCGGATTTCTACGTGAAGCTGATGGCCGGCAAGGCCAAATATACCGATCCGCAGGTCGCGGCGGCCTTCGCCACCTGGAAGGACTGGATGGCCAAGGGCTGGATGGACGACGGCACTTCGCCCTTCGGCTTCACCACCGGCGACAGCATGAACAACTCCTTCGCCCAGGGAAAGGTCGTCCACATGCTGGTCGGCACCTGGTTCGCCGACACCGTCACCAAGGCCGGCACCATCGAGGGGCGCGACTGGGGCCTGTTCGTGCTGCCCAACAAGAATGCCAGCCTGCCGCCGAGCGTGATCTTCGAGGCTGGACCGCTGCTGGTGTCGAAGAACTCCGACACGCATGACACCGCGGTGAAGGCGGCTACCTATTGGATGAGCAAGGAAGGCGAGCAGCGCTGGGCCGACCTCACCGGCTTCCTCGTCGCCAATAGCGATGCCAAGCTGCCTGATGACAAGGAAGTCGCCAAGCTCAACGATGTGGTGGCCAAGGACCACTACAAGCTGCTCGGCCGCTACTGGGAAACCACGCCTTCTCCGATCGCCGAGGCGGCCGTCGACGAGATCTCCAAATTCGTGCTCGACCCGAATTCCGCTCCGGAGGTGATGCAGAACCTGCAGAAGATCGCGGACGATTACTGGGCGGCGCACCCCAAGCCGTGAGGTCGCTCGCAGCATCTGCTCAACAGTAAGACGAAGCACAACTTGCCTTCTCCGCGAAGCGGGGAAGGTGGCCCGGCGAAGCCGGGTCGGATGGGGTGCAGCGGGCAATGCGCCGATCGCAACCCGATTGCACAACCATCCTGCCAGCCTTCCGGGGTTTCGAGCTGCCCACCACACCCCATCCGTCATTTCTTCGAAATGACACCTTCCCCACTACGTGGAGAAGGCTTTCTGAAGCACTTCCGGAGCCCGACGCAGCGATCATGTCTCCCCTGTCCGACCCCAAGCAGCGCGAAGCCTATCTCTATGTCGCCCCGGCGGCGTTGATGGTCGGCGTCTTCCTGATCCTGCCGATGCTCTACACCACCATGCTGGCCTTCACCGACTGGAACGGCATGACGGCGCCGACCTTCATCGGCTTCGCCAACTTCTTCAAGCTGGTGACGGACACCAATTTCACCCGCCCCTTCGTCAACACGCTGAAATGGATGGTGCTGGGCGTCGTACTGCCGGTCGGGCTCGGCTTCTTCTTCGCCTACGCCATTTCGGGGCTGAGGGGGGCGAAGCTGATGCAGATCTGCATCTACATTCCCGCAACCATCTCGGCCTCCGCCGCCGGCATCGTCTTCGGCTTCGTGCTGCGCGACCAGGGCGCCCTCAACATCCTGCTGGATGCCATCGGCCTCGGAGCCCTCAAGGTGAACTGGCTCTATGTCCAGCCCTACAACACCTATGCGATGATCGGCGCCTATACTTGGCAGGCAACCGGAATCAATGTGATGATCTTCCTGGTGGGCCTGCAGAACCTGCCGAAGGAGCCGGTGGAAGCGGCCACGCTCGACGGCGCAGGCGGCTTCGTGCTCGCCACCAGGATCATCATCCCCATGCTGATGCCCTATGTGGTGATCGCCTCGCTGCTGGCGGTGATCAACTCCTTCAAGGTGTTCGACACCATCTGGGTGATGACCGGCGGTGGCCCGGCCCGCATGTCCGAAACCCTGGCGGTGACCATGTACAAGGAGGGCTTCGCCAATTTCAAGATGGGCTACGCCTCGGCCGTCGCCGTGGTGATCTCGGCGCTCTCGCTGGTGTTTTCCTATCTCTATCTGCGCAACATGCTCGCACGGGAAAGCCAGGTATGAGCCGGCAGCGCGCGATCGCCGCGGAACCCCGCAACCTCAGGAAGAGCGTGCTTTCGGGTGCCATGCTGGTGGTGACGCTGGTCTGGCTTTCGCCGATGGCCTTCCTCTTGATGAACACGCTGAAGACGGCCACCGACTACACACGCGGCCCGCTCAAGCTGCCGACCAGCTTCAATCTCTTCCACAATATCGCCAATGCCTGGGCGCAGGGGATCCAGAGCGGCTTCATCAACTCGCTGCTCTATGGCGCGGCGAGTTCCCTCACGGCGGTGCTGCTCGCCGCCTTCGCTGCCTATGGCATCGTCCGGCTGAAGCTGCCGCGGGGCCTCGGCTGGTTCCTGTTCATCTATTCGGGCACGATCTTTCCGCTGCAGATGTATCTGATCCCTTTGTTCAAGAGCTACATCGCGCTCGGCCTCTATGACACCAAGCTCGGCCTGTTCGCCTTCTACACCGCGATCTGCATCCCCTTCGCCACCTTCGTGATGCGCGGCTTCTTCCTCACAGTGCCCTGGGACATCCAGGAGGCGGCCGAAATGGATGGCGCCTCGAGCTGGGAAGTGTTCTGGAAGATCATGATGCCGCTCGCCAAGGCGCCCTTCCTGATGCTCACCCTGGTGCAGTTCACCTGGGTATGGAACGACCTCCTCTTCGGCATGATCCTGGTGCGCTCGCCCGATGCCCGCCCGGTCCAGGTCGCCCTGCTCGGCATGCAGAGCCTCTATGGCCAGGCCGACGCGCCGACCATCATCACCGCGACCCTGATCGTCTCGTTGCCGACCCTCATTCTGTTCCTCATGCTGCAGAAACATTTCGTCCGCGGCCTCGCTTTAGGGGCCGCGAATTGATGCGTCCTTTCTCCCTCTTCTCTTCCTGCAATCGGATAGTGCGATGAAGATCGTCGACCTCAAGGCCACCACCGTCGCCGTGCCGCTCGAAGCGCCGCTGCGCCATGCCGCCGGCGCGCATTGGGGGCGCTTCATCCGCACCATCGTGGAAGTCATCACCGACGAGGGCATCATCGGGCTCGGTGAGATGGGCGGCGGCGGCGAGTCGGCCGAGGCGGCGGTGCGCGCCCTGCTGCCTTATCTCGAGGGGCACGATCCGCTACAGCTCGAGCAGTTGCGCTGGAAGATCATGAATCCCACCGCCTCGCTCTACAACAACCGCATGCAGCTCCATGCCGCCATCGAAATGGCCTGCATGGATGCCGCCGGCAAGAAACTGGGCATAAGGGCCTGCGACCTGATCGGCGGCGCCATCCGCGAGACAATCCCCTTTGCCAGCTATCTTTTCTACCGCTACCCTCATGAGGCAAGCGGCCAAGGCGGCGAGACCAGCCCCGACGAGATCGTCGCCCATGCCCGTGCGCTCAAGGCCCAGCATGGTTTCACCAGCCACAAGCTGAAGGGCGGCCTCTTCCCGCCGGATCACGACATCGAAACCGTCCGCGCCCTGGGCGCGGCGTTCCCTGGAGACCGGCTGCGCCTCGATCCCAACGCGGCCTGGTCGGTGGAAGAAGCGGTCCGCGTGGGGCGGGCGATCGAGCATCTCAACAACGACTATTTCGAGGACCCGACCTGGGGCCTCGAGGGGATGCGCCGGCTGCGGAACCTGGTGCGTATTCCCACGGCGACCAACACGGTGGTGGTGAATTTCGAGCAACTCGCCACCAACCTACGGCTGGAGGCCGTGGACGTCGTGCTGCTCGACACCACCTTCTGGGGCGGCCTGCGCCAGGCCCACAAGGCCGGCACCGTGCTGGAGACCTTCCAATACGGCGCCGCCGTGCATTCCTCGGGCGAGCTCGGCATCCAGCTCGCCTCGATGCTGCATCTGGGCGCGGCGCTGCCGAACCTCTCCTTCGCCGCCGACGCGCATTACCATCACCTCACCGACGACGTCATCGTCGGCGGTCCCTTGCGCTATGTCGGCGGTGCCATCGCCCTGCCGCAAGGACCGGGCCTTGGCGTCGAGCTCGATCGCGACAAGCTCGCCCGCTATGCCGAGCATTACCGCGAGGTCGGCGGCTACACCTATGACCGCGATCCCGGCCGCCCGGGCTGGTATTCGATCCTGCCCGAGCAGCGCTTCGCCGATCCCCGAAAATAAGGGGCCTTTCAGGCCGCCCGATAGCGCTCGGCCGCGTGTTCCTGCCGGAAGTTCGGCAGCATGGCGCGGCGGGCGGCATCGAAGGCCTCCCACTGGCTCGCATCCGGCAGCGGCGGAATGGTGACGGCTTCGCGCCTGTCGAAGCCGACCAGCGCGGCGTCGACCAGTTCGCCGACGTCCATCACGCCCTCCAGTGCGTTCACGTCGCGGCCGGAGCGTTCCCAGATTTCGGTGCGGGTTGCCGCCGGCAGCACGGCCTGGACATAGAGGCCGCGCGGGCCGAGTTCCACCTGCAAGGTCTGCGACAGGGTCAGCACGAAGGCCTTGGTCGCCGCATAGACGCCCAGGGAAAACTCCGGCGCCAGCGCCACCACCGAGGCGATATTGACGATGGCACCGGTGCCCGCGGCAAGGAAACGAGGCGTCACTGCACCGGCCAGTCGCGTCAGCGCCGTCACGTTGAGGCGAATGAGCCCGTCGAGCGCTTCCGGGTCCTGGTCGGCAAAGCCGCCATGGGCGGCGGCACCGGCATTGTTGACCAGGATGCCGATCTTGGCATCCTCGCGCAGGCGCGCCTCGATACGGGCGAGATCCTCGGAGGCCGTCAGATCCGCCTTCAGGACATCGACGGCGACGCCGTTCTCCTGGCGAAGGCGGCCGGCGAGCGCGTTCAGGCGCGCCTCGTCCCGTGCCACCAGCACGAGGTCATGGCCGCGCCGGGCAAAGCGCTCGGCATATACGGCGCCAATGCCGGTCGAGGCACCGGTGATGAGAACGGCGGGAAGGGATTTGGTCATGGCATTTCTCCAAACTTATTCATGATAGTCATCATATATAATGCATTCATGATGGACATCATGTATAAAGTCAAGCGAGACAGGAGGGCCCGTCATGAAAGTCAGCCGCGAGCAGGTTGCCGAGCATCGTCACCGCATTCTGGAGGCGGCCGCGCGTCTCTATCGGGAGAAGGGTCTGGAGGGGGTCGGCGTCGCGCAGATCATGGCCGCCGCCGGGCTCACCCATGGCGGCTTCTACGGTCATTTCAAGTCGAAGGAGGACCTGATCGCCCAGGCGCTCGCCCATGTGCTGTCCCAGTCCGAAGGCACCAAACCTCCGGGCCGAACCATGGCCGACTATGCCGCGGCCTATCTCACCCCGGCGCATCGGGACGCCCGCGCCGAGGGCTGCCCCTTTGCCGCACTCGGCTCGGAGGCCGTGCGCGGGTCGCCGGACATTCGTGCCGTGATGACCCGTTCCCTGCGCGATCAGATCGAGGATTTCAGCGCGACCGCTGCCGGCGAAACGCCGCAGGAACGGCGAAGCGCCGCGATCGCCGGCTGGGCCGCCATGGTCGGCGCCGTGATCCTGGCCCGTATCGCCGACGATCCCGCCCTTTCCAACGAGATCCTGTCGGCGACGCTCCGGCGCGTGGCCGGTTCGTAACGAAACTCGATTTTTCCTCGCCGGGCCGCCGGCGCTCACTCATGCGGCCGAGCCGCCCAGGCTCAGGCCCAGCCGAACAAAGTCGGTTCCGGCTTTGGCAAGGCGCCTTCGATCTCGAGCAGGCGGCGCTTGGTCGCCACGCCGCCATAGGCCGAGAAGCCACCGAACTTGCCGCCGGCCGCCATCACCCGATGGCAGGGCATCACGATGGTGAAGGGATTCTGTCCCATGGCCTGGCCGACATCGCGCGCCAGCAGGGGATCGCCCAATTGCTTGGCGATCTCGCCATAGGTCATGGTGGAGCCGGGAGGGATGGCTCGCGCCACGGCATAGACCCGGCGATTGAATTCCGGCACAGCGGTCATGTCGAGCTCGATGAAGGACAGATCGGCCGTCTCTCCCGCCAGCAGGGCCTGGATGGCCGCGATGGCCTGGCGCACCGGTGCCGGCGGCTCGGCCTCCACTGCACCCGGCAGGGAGCGCAGCATGCGCGCCCTCAGGCCCGCCGGGCTATGGGACGGCAGTTGCACGCTGACCAGGCCCTTATCACCCCAAGCCAGGGCGCAAGTGCCGATTTCGGTGTCGAACAAGGCAAAATGGGGGGAAGTCATCGCTTCGTTTCCCTGTGGTTGAACTTGCCGCGATATCACCGCAAAAAGCCCCGCGCTTCCACCCGATATCTATGGTCGGCAAGTATAGTTCGCCAGTCCCCTGACATCCGCCGAAGCTTCACCAGCAAGGCCTTCACTTTACCAAACGGCATCACCATGCGGGCGTTTGCAAATTCAAACCGTTCCAAACAAGGGTTGAGCGCGAGAAAATCCGTTCATATCCGTTAAAAAAGCAGGATTTCCGTGCGTTTCCGGTGTACATGCGATGGCGATATCGAACCGGTCATGCGATAACGCCATCGGACGAATCATCGAAAGGATAACATCATGCCTGTCAGCACCAGCGATCTTGCCGACCGTATTGCCGCCGCTCATGGCCTGACTAAGACTGCCGCTAAGGCAGCTGTCGAGGACGTTCTGAAAGGGATCACCGAAGCGGCTGTCAAGGGTGAGGAAGTCTCCCTGAACGGCTTCGGCAAGTTCAAGGTGCAGGCCAAGCCCGCACGCGAAGGCCGCAACCCTTCCACCGGCGCCACCATCAAGATCGCCGCTTCCAAGAAGGTGGTCTTCCAGCCTGCCAAGGCGCTCAAGGATGCCGTGAACGGCTGATTTCGCGGGCCGCAAGCCCCATTTCAAAAACGGGACGGTGTCGGTGAGACACCGTCCCGTTTTTATTTTGCGCCTACGCTTGCGGTCTCAGGCAGGCGGCATCGCGAGGCCGCAGCCGCGCAGAACGATATCGCCGATAGCAAGCGCGGCCGCCTCGAAATCCTTCTTGGTCAGCCGGCTGACTTCCATGGCATCGCAGGCCAGCACCTCGAAATCGGCGTAGAACTGCGTCGTGCTCCACAGCATGATGAAGAAATGCGGAATGGCGATCGGTGCCATCCTGCCGGCAGCGATCCAGCCTTCGACCACGGCCGCCTTGGCGCTCGTCGCCTGCTTGACGTGGCTGCGGCCGGCCTTGTCGAGAAACTTCGCGCCGCTGAGGATCTCGTTGGCGAACAGCTTGGACTGGGCGGCGAACCGGCGCGAATAGTCGAGCTTGGCCCGGATATAGGCCATGATGGCTTCGGCCGGGTCGCGCTCGGGCTGCAACTCTTCGAGCGCCGTATCCCAGCTGGCGATCAGCCGGTCGATCAAAGCGCGATAGATATCCTCCTTGGCCGGGAAGTAATAATAGACGTTCGCCTTGGGTAGCCCCGAATGTTCGGCGACCTCGGCGATCCGCGTCCCATCGAAACCCTTGCGGGCGAACAGGTCGATCGCAGCGGCCAAGATTGCCGCCTCGTTGCGGGCCCGGATGCGTTCCTCGTTGTCCGAACCATCCTTGCGCGCCTTCTTTGCGCTGGTCGTCGCCACCTTGTCCTCCCGCATTCTCGAGATGCGTCCGTGTCCCGGAAATGCCGGTATCGGAACCCGATGTCAAAACTTGACCGAAGCGTCAGATTTTTTCAACTCATAACTTGACGTTTTGGTCAGGTTTTGCCTATCCTCCTTGCAACGAGGGGGATGCAGCAGCGATGCCGACATCATTGCGTGACGTCATGCGGGACGTGCTGGATGGCTGGCATGACGATCTGGCGCCTGCCTGGCGCGATATCCTCGCACCGGTCAAGCTGGGCTTTGCCGACATGGATGGCGAACTGGCGCTGGAGCCGTGGGAACCGGTCTTTCCCGTGCGCAAGGGACGCCTCTTTCCCGGCCAGCCCAGAGGGGCGCATATGCTGCGTGCCTTCGACGGCCTCGAGCCCCAGCAGGTGCGCTGCGTGGTGCTGGGCCAGGATCCCTATCCCAGCCCTGACTTTTCGACTGGCCGCGCCTTCGAGGCCGGCAATGTCGCCGAATGGCGCGAACTGGAGAAGATGTTCTCGGTCAGCATCCGCACGGTGATGCAGATGATCGTCGCCGCCCGCACCGGCGAGGCAGGCTGGACCGGCAGCACCGCCGATTGGCCGCACCTGCGTGCCGCCATCGAGGCCGGCACCGTCGCGCTCGAGCCGGCCAATATGATCGCCGATCGCTGGGTGGCCAGCGGCGCCCTGCTGCTCAATGCCTCGCTGACCCTCAGCCGCTTCCAAGTCTCCATCGATCCGCATCAAAGCCGGGGCCATCTGCCGCTGTGGCGGCCACTGATCGTGGCGGTGCTGCGCCATCTCGCCGGTTCCGGACAAAAAGTGGTCTTCCTCGGCTTTGGCGAGGCAGCGGCGCAGACCCTCCGGGCGGCCGGCATCATGGAGGGCGACGACTGCATCCTGCGCGAGCATCCGGCCCGGGGCGATGCGGTGCTCGGCCTGCCCAATCCCTTCATTCTCGGCAATGAGCGGCTCAAGGCGCTCGGCGCCGCCCCGATCGACTGGTGAGGCCATGCGCAGCGATGCCGAATATGACTATGTGATCATCGGCGCCGGCTCGGCAGGCTGCGTCGTCGCCAACCGTCTGTCCGCGGATCCGGGCAATCGCGTATTGCTGCTCGAAGCGGGCGGACGCGACCGCAATCCCCTGTTCCGCCTGCCCATGCTGATGGGCAAGCTCTTCAATTCCGGCCTCTACAATTGGAATTACCGCACCGAGCCCGAGCCGCATCTCAACAACCGCACGCTCTATTGGCCGCGCGGCAAGGCGCTCGGCGGCACCTCGACCATCAACGGCATGATCTATGTGCGCGGCAACGCCCAGGATTACGATCGCTGGGCCCAGATGGGCCTGCCGGGCTGGTCCTATGACGAGGTGCTGCCCGCCTTCCGCCGTTCCGAGACCCATGTCGAGCGCAACGGTGCCTTCCACGGCACCGAGGGCGCCCTCACCGTCTGCCGCGCCCGCGGCCGCAACGGGCTATTCGATGTCTTTATCGAAGCCGGCGTGCAGGCGGGCTATCCCCGCAACGACGATTTCAACGGAGCCGAACAGGAAGGCTTCGGGCGCTATGATTTCACCATCCGCAAGGGCAAGCGCTGGTCGACCTCCCACGCCTTCCTGCGACCGGTGCTCGACCGGCCCAACCTGACGGTAGAGGTGAACGCGCTCAGCCAACGTATTCTGGTGGAGAACGGACGTGCTACCGGCGTCCTGTTCACGCAGGGCGGGCGGGCACGCACCGTGCGGGCCGGACGGGAGGTCATCCTGTGCGGAGGAGCCGTCAACTCACCGCAATTGTTGATGCTTTCCGGCATCGGGCCGGCTGATGAGCTGGCTAAACATGACATTGAGGTACGGCACGACCTGCCGGGCGTGGGCCGCAACCTGCAGGACCATGTCGATTGTTGCCTCAGCTACGAATGCAAGCAGCCGGTGACGCTCTATGGCGATCTTCGCGCCGACAAGCTGATCGCTTCGGTCGCGCAGGGCATGGTGCTGGGCACCGGCATCACCACCACCTTCCCCTATGAGGCCGGCGCCTTCATGAAGTCGCGGCCTGACCTGGTGGCGCCCGACATCCAGGCTCATTTCATGCCGGCGCTGGAGAAGACCGCCAATCTGCATTGGCCCAATCCCTTCCGCAAACAGGCGGTGGAGGCCAATCATGGCTTCACCATCCGGGTCGGCCCGGTCAATCCGGAGAGCCGGGGCACCATCACGCTGCGCTCCGCCGATCCGGCGGCGGCGCCCCGTATCCAAGCCAATTACCTCGCCACCGAATTCGACCGCAAGACGATGATTTCAGCCATCCGCATGATGCGCGAGGTCATCGCTCAGCCGGCCTTCGATGCGTATCGCGGCAAGGAACTGGCGCCGGGGCCTGGCGTGCTCAGCGACGGTGAACTGCTGGAATGGCTGCGGGCCTCGGCCCTGACCACGCTCCATCCGGTCGGCACTTGCAAGATGGGCAACGATGGCGAGGCCGTCGTCGATGCCGAGCTCAGGGTCCGCGGCATCGAGGGGCTGAGGGTCGCGGACGCCTCGATCATGCCGATCATTTCGAGCGGCAACACCAATGCGCCGACCATCATGATCGGTGAGCGGGCTGCCGATTTCATCCTCAACACCAAGCTATGACACGGAAGCGGCAGCCATGATCATCGAACAGCGCACCTACAGCTTCAAGCCGGGCCAGCTCGACCGCTGGCTCAAGAAATATGAGACCGAAGGCCTGCCGATCCAGAAGAAGCATCTGGGCACCTTCATGGGCCTCTGGGTCAGCGAGATCGGCCCGCTGCATCAGATCGTGATGATGTGGGCCTATCAGGGCCTGGGTGACCGCGAGACACGGCGCGCCGCCATGGCTGCGGACCCGGCCTGGACCAAGTTCATCGGCGAAGTCTGGGGCCTGGACGCCATGATCTCGCAGGAGGTCAAGATGCTCAAGCCGACCTCGATCTGCCCGCCCTTGCCGGCGGCCTGACGGCGAAGTGACGAACCGGGGCGCCGAAGCGTCGCGGAAAACAACAAGAAACCTACACCATCCAGATCAAGAGAAGGGAACTGACAGATGACGAAGACTCCCTCCGTTTCAGGCCTGTTCCGGCATTCGGCCTCACGCCGCCAATTCCTCATCGGCACAGCAGGCGTCGCAGCGCTCGGCCTGCTGTCGAGCCAGGCCCGGGCCGCCGATGGCCTGGTGGCGCTGGTGCATACCCAGGCGGCTGGCGACAACGGCCCGGTCGACGGCATGATCGCGTCGCTGAAGAGGCTGGCCGGCGAAAAAGGCTTTGCCACCCGCATCATCTATGCGCAGGACGCCGCGACCTATGAATCGATCTTCCGCAGCCTCGGCGATGCCGGCGCCAGCGTGGTCGTCTCGACCTTCAACGAGGTCGCCGAGCCCTTCAAGGCCGTGGCGCCCGAATATCCCAACACCAAATTCGTGCAGCTCTACGCCGACCCGTTCGAGCCGGCGATCCCGAATGTGGTGACAGTGGCCTATGACTATTATCTGGGCTGCTATCTCTCGGGCCTGTTCGGCAGCCGCATCTCCAAGACCGGCGCGATCGGCTATATCGGCGGCGCCAGCATTCCCGGCCAGATCGCCGATCTCAACGCCCTCAAGGCGGCGGCCGCGGTGATCGGCCCCAACATCAAGTTCACCGGCGCTTTCGCCGGCTCGTTCCAGGACCCCGCCAAGGGCCACGAGATCGCCAACCAGCTGTTCCAGTCCGGCGTCGATTACATCCAGACCGACTCGGCCGCCACGGATACAGGCATAATCCAAGCCGCGACCGAAGCGCCCGGCCGCCTGGTCAGCGCCATTTCCAGGGAGCAGTACAAGCTCGGCCCCAAGGCGGTCGCCGCCATCGTCAAGCTCGACTTCGGCCTGTCGCTCTATCAGGAAGTCAGCAAGGCGCTGGCCGAAGGCTGGAAGGGACATCACGTCTCCACCGGCATCGACACCGGCGTGATCGACTTCGAGCTCTCGGACACCTTCCTCAAGGAAGGTCCGGCCGATCTCGTGGCCAAGGCCAAGGAGATCTGGCCCGACATCGAGAAGGCAAAGAAGGAGATCATCGCCGGAACGCTCAAGGTGCCGCTCAACACCGCGCTCTAGAGCCCCCTCCTCGCCGCCTCGACACGCGCCGTCTTGCCTGCGGCCGTGGCGAGGCGCAGTGCTCCATCCGACAGGTTGCGGCCCCAGGGCCCGCGCATCCGGGAAGACCACCATGCCCCAGCACGCCCTCGAATGCGGCGATGTCAGTGTCCTCTTCGGCGAGGTTGCGGCGCTCAGGCAGGTGAGCCTGGGCTTCGAGGCCGGCCGCATCCATGCCGTCGTGGGACAGAACGGCGCCGGCAAGACCACCTTTGCCCGCGTCTGCGCCGGCATCGTCAGGCCTTCCTCCGGACAATTGCTGATCGGGGGACACCCCGTGCCGCTCGGCAAGGTCAATGCCGCTCGCGCCGCCGGGGTCGAACTCGTGCATCAGAGCTTCGCCCTGCCGCCCTCCTTCACCGTCGCCGAAGCCATGGAATTCGGTGCGCAGGGCCGCGGGGCGCTGTTCTCCGCCAAGACCCTGCGGGCCCGCTGGACCACCCATCTCGAAGGCCTCGGCGTGAAGGTCGATCCACGCGCCCGCATCCGCGACCTGCCGGTGGAAACCCGCCAGGCGGTCGAGATCGCCCGTGCGCTGGTGACGGATGCCCGCATCCTCATCCTGGACGAGCCGACCGCCGTGCTGTCGCCTTCGGGCATCGAGACCCTGTTCGAGCGCCTGCGCGGCCTGCGCGAGCGCGGCGTCACCATCATCCTGATCCTGCACAAGATCCGCGAGGTGCTCGGCATCGCCGAGACCGTCAGCGTCCTGCGCGGCGGACGCCTGATCGAGGCCTGTGTGCCCGTAGGCACCATCGACGCCATCCGCCTCGCCAATGCGATCATCGGCACCGCCGCCGGCCTCGACAAGGCGGACAAGGCCGCTCTGGTCGGCGAGGGCGTCAGCGCACCTTCCACCCACGCCGCGATGCCATCCGCTGCCGCCCCCATCCTCGACATGAAGGCCGTCACCACCCGCCCGGACGGCGAAGGGCGCCCGCTCGACCGGGCCGACCTCGCCCTCCGCGGCGGCGAAATCGTCGGCATCGCCGGTGTCGAAGGCAATGGCCAGCAGACGCTGGTCCGTGCCCTCGCCGGGCTCGTCGGCCTGGAACGCGGCACCATCGCGCTCGGTGGGCTGGATGTCACCAGGCGCCCCGTGATCGAGCGCCGCGCCGCCGGCCTGCGCATCATTCCCTTCGACCGCAACAGCGAGGGGCTGAGCCTGACCAGCTCGCTGTGGGAGAACTGGGCCGCCCGCAACCTGCTGCTGGGGCGCATCCTTTCCTTCGTCGCTCCCGCGCGGCTGAGGAAGGCCTGCCAGGCCAGCCTGCACGGGTGGGACGTCCGTTTCGCCACCACCACCCAGCCAGCCGGCTCGCTCTCGGGCGGCAATGCCCAGAAGGTCATCCTCGCTCGCGAAATCGACGAGACGGCGCGGCTGGTCATCGCGGCCCAGCCTACCCGCGGCCTCGACATCGGCGCCACCGCCTTCGTCTGGCGCGCGCTCAGAGCCTGCCGCGACCAGGGCTGCGGCGTGCTGCTGATCTCCTCCGACCTCGACGAACTCTTCGACATCGCCGACCGCGTGGTGGTGATGTTCTCCGGCCGCATCGTCGCCGAGTTCACCGCTCCCTTCGACATGGCGGCGGTGGGCCAAGCCATGGTCGGCGATGTCGGCCTGGATGAAGCCGCATGACCGCCCGCCTCCTTCCCATCCTGCGCGCCGTCAGCTTCGTCGCCCTGGCCCTCGGCCTGTGCGGCATCGTGTTCGAGTTTGCCGGCTATTCGGCCCCGGAGATGTTCCGCAGCATCGCCGACGGCGCCTTCACCTCGCCCAATGCGCTGATGAAGAGCCTGCGCTGGGCTCTGCCGCTGGTGATCACCGCCGCCGGCGTGCTGGTCTGCTTTCGCTGCGGCTATTTCAATGTCGGGGCGCAGGGCCAGTTCTATCTCGGTGCCATCGGCGCGGCGACGGCCGCCCAGCTGTTGAACGGCGCACCCGCATTGGTCGTGGTGCCCGTGGCCATGCTGGCCGGCATGCTGGCGGGCGCCCTGTGGTCGGCCTGGCCCGGTTTCCTCAGGCTGCGCTATGGCACCGACGAGGTGATCACCACGCTGATGGGCAATTTCATGGCCGGCCTGCTGCTGGTCTATGTCACTTCCGGCCCGCTGAAGGATCCCTCCGGCACCGGACAGGTCACCGCAAGCCGCCCCGTCGCCTCCGCCTACCGCATCGCCACCTCGGTCGGCGTCTCACCCACCACGATCGCCCTGTCCGTGCTGGTTCTGGTTCTGGTCTGGCTCCTGGTAAACCGCACCGCCTATGGCGTGCTCTCCAGCCTGGCCGGCCGCAACGCGGTGATGATCGCCTGGCAGGGTGCCCGGCTCTCGCGCCTCGGGCTGTCGGCCTTCCTGATCTCAGGCGCCCTAGCGGGTCTCGCCGGTTCGATCGAGCTGCTCGGTCCCAATGGCCGCCTGGTCAGCGGCTTCCTGCCCGGGCATGGCTTCACCGCGATCCTGATTGCCCTGGTCGCGGGGCTCTCCGTGGCCGGCGCGGCCATCGTCTCGCTGTTCTTCGGCGGCCTTGCCGCCGCCAGCCTCTATCTGCCGGTGATCGCCGGCCTGCCGGCCGCTGCCATCGACGTGATCAACGCCGCCATCGCCCTGTTCATCACGGCGCGCACCTGGCTGCTGCCGGACTTCATCAAGCGGCGCCTGCCGGCGCGGAGGACCCAGCCATGAGCGACATCCTCATAGCCATCCTGCGCTCGGGCACGCCGCTGATCTATGTAGCCATGGCCGGCATGCTGGCCCAGCGCGCCGGCATCTGGAATCTCGGTCTGGAAGGGCTGATGATCGCGGGCGCCTGTGCCGCCGCCGTCGGCACCGCCAAATCCGGCTCCGTCGCCTTCGGCCTCGGCCTTGCCATCGTGGTCTGCGTGCTCGGCTCTATGCTGCTGTGGTTCGTGGTCGAGAAGCTGAGGGCCCATCCGATCATCGCCGGCCTCGGCCTCACCGGCCTCGGGCTCGGCGGCACGGATCTCGCCGTCCAGGCCATCTATGGCAGCCAGGCCTCGGTGATGGCCGGCCGGGGGCTGCCCCGGCTCGGCGAGGCCTTCGGCCCCTTCGGGGTGCTCTCCGTGCTGGTGATATCAATGCCCTTCGTGGTGCTGGCGCTCTGGGTCATCGTGCGGCGCACCCGTTTCGGCCTGCAACTGACGGCCTGCGGCGAACACCCCTTCGCCGCCCGCAGCGTCGGCGTGGCGCCGGCTCGCATGCGCCTGATCGCCCTGATGGGCGGCGGCGTGCTCTGCGCCCTCGGCGGCGCCGAACTGGCGCTCGGCACGCTCCAGCTCTTCAGCATCAACATGACGGCCGGCCGCGGCTTCATGGGCTTCGCTTCGGTGATCTTCGGCGGCGGCCATCCGATCGGCTCGGCGCTAGCAGCGCTGTTCTTTTCCGTCGTCGATGCGCTCGGCATCCGGGCCCAGCTCGTCTTCGGCGACAAGGTGCCCCGCGATCTCCTGCTTGCACTGCCTTATCTCGCCACGGTGCTGGGCGTGTGGATCAGCGGGCAACTACGCGGTGGCGTCAAGGCAGCCGCGACCGGCGGCGAATTACGGGATTACTGACAATGACGGCCTTTGCCCAACGCCACGCGATCAGCGATGTCTGCATCCTCACCGCCGACATCGAACGCTCGATCGCCTTCTACACCGGCAAGCTCGGCTTCACCCTGAAGCATCGCGCCCCCGGTTTTGCCGATTTCAACGGCGCCGGGCTGACCCTGGCCCTGTGGGACATCGGCCATATCAGCAAGCATGCCGGCCTGTCGGCCGAGCGTGGCTCTGGCCATCACAATGTGCTGATCGCCGTGCTGATGTCCTCGCCGGCCGAGCTCGATGCCTGCCATGCCGAACTCGCCGCCAAGGGCGTTTGCTTCCAAAGGCCTCCGGCCGATTACGCCTGGAATGCCCGCTGCTGCTATTTTGCCGGACCGGACGGGGAGGTCTGGGAACTCTATGCCTGGCTCGACGGCGGCGCGCCGGGGAAACTGGCATGAGCAAGGTCCTGATCCGCAACGCCACCATCCTCGCCATGGGCGGCGAACAGGGCAGCACGCCCTTCACCGGAGACCTCCTGGTCGAGGGCAATCGCATCGCCGCCATCGGCCCTGATCTTGGCGACCATCCCGGTGCGAGACTGATCGACGGGCGCGGCCGGCTGGTGATGCCGGGCCTCGTCAACGCCCATACCCATTCCGGCGAAACCTTCTTCCGGGGGCGTTATGAACGCCTGCCGCTGGAATTATGGCTGCTCTACGCCTATCCGCTGCTGATGGGTCCGCTGCTGCCGCCGCGCCTTGTCTATCTGCGCACGCTGCTGCTCGCGATGGAATCGCTGAAGGGCGGCGTCACCCTGCTCTGCGACGATTTCTTCGACCCGCCCCGGCACGATCTCGATAGGCTCGGCACCGTGTTCCGTGCCTATGAGGATGCCGGCATCCGCGCCAACGTCTCCAGCGCGGTGATGAACATCCATCCGCTCGATGCCCTCGCCTATGGCCGCCAGACCATGCCGGCGGACCTGCAGGCCAAGCTCGATTTCGGCCCGCCGATTACCGCGTCCGCCTATGTCGACTATTGCCGATCCGCCCTGGCGGCCTTCCAGGACAAGGCCGGACGGCTGCGCTTCATGATCGCTCCCTCCGCGCCCCAGCGCTGCACACCCGACCTGATGCTCGCCTGCGACGAGCTGGCCCGGCAATGGCGCGTGCCGTTCCATACCCACATCCTGGAGACCAAGACCCAGGCGGTGACGGGACAGCTTTTCCACGGCAAGAGCCTGATCCGCTACCTGCACGATCTCGGCTTGCTTCACCCCGGCATCACCATCGCCCATTCGGTCTGGGTCGACGAGGACGATATCGCCCTGATGGGCGCGGCGGGTTGCTCGGTGGCCCATAATGCCGTTTCCAACCTGAAGCTCGGTGCCGGCATCGCGCCGCTCCGCCGCCTCATCGATGCCGGGGTCACCATCGGCCTTGGCACCGACGGCGTCTCATCGAACGACAGCGCGCGCATCTTCGACGTGATGCGCACGGCCGCTTTGGTGCAAAGCGCCACCGGCCCCGATCATGAGCGCTGGGTCTCTGCGCAGGAAATCCTCAACGCTGCCACGCTGGGCGGCGCGCGCAGCGCCCTGCTGGGCGAGATCACCGGTTCGTTGGAGGTCGGCAAGCGCGCCGACCTGATCATGCTTCGGCTCGACAGCCTCTCCTTCACGCCGCTCAACGACATCATCAGACAGCTCGTCCATGCCGAGAATGGTGCTTCGATCGAACGCGTGATGGTCGAGGGCGAGATCGTGGTGGAACAGGGCCGCCTGACCCGCGTCGACGAGGAGGCCGTCCTGGCCGAGATCCGCGAGGCCATGCCGGCCTTCCTGGCTGGTCATGCCGAGATCGAAGCCCGCAACAGCATCTTCCATCCCTATTTCGCCCAGATGCATCAGCGCGCCACGGCCCAGAATGTCGGCATGGACAGATATGCCGGCACGCGGGGCTGAGCGGCGAGAAAACATCAGAGGAAAAATACTCTAGGCAGCGGCCGAGCCGGATCGCCGCCCCGCCTCGACCAGGCCGGCCCAGCGCCCCGGGGTCACCCCATAGGCTTTCTTGAAATGGCGTGTGAGGTGGCTCTGATCGGCAAAGCCGGTGGCGGCGGCGACCTCGGCGAGCGGTTCGCCCGCCGCGATCAAGGCGCGGGCCTGCCCCAGGCGCCGCATCAGCAGGAAACGGTGCGGGCTGGTGGCGAAGGCGGCGCGGAAATGTCGGGACAGGGCGTAGCGATCGAGCCCTGAGATCTCCTCCAGTTCCTCCGAACGTACCGCCTCAAGGGCATGGGCCTCGAGATAGTCGCGGACCCGGTCGACCTGCCGCCAAGCCAGGCTGCCGAGAGGCTTGAGCGGCTGGCCGGCGTGGCGAGCCAGGCCCTGTGCCAGGCGGGCAAGGAGATCGTCGGCTGCAAGCTGTTCCAGCCCACGGTCGAGCGGACCGAGCAAGCCGAGAATGTCCTCGCGCAGTGCCGGATCGCTGAATACCGGCTGGCGCAGGAAAGGCAGCGACACCGCTCCGTCGCCAAGGCCGCGCATCAAGAGCGAGGGCTCGAGATAGAGGATGCGGTAATGCAGCCCCTCCTCGGTGCCGGCGCCGCCATCATGCAGCTCGTCCGGATGCAGCACCAGGATCTGCCCCGGCAGGCTGGCGCGCGAGGCGCCGCGGTAACGGAAGCTCTGGACACCGTCGAGAGTGACGCCGACGGCATAGGTGTCATGGCGATGCAGTTCGAAGGCATTGCCGTGAAACCAGGCTTCCATGCGCTCGATGCCGGGCAGCGGGGGCGCGGTGCGGATGCCGTCGTCGCACGAACGTTCAAGACCCTGGAAGGCCTGCCGCCCTAGGGATGGCGGCAAGAGACCGGCCTGGGGCTCGGCATCCAAAGATTCTGACTCGAAAGTCGTCATTCATGTTCGATACCAAGTTTGCCATCGTGTTGCGAGACGATCTTGCC
This sequence comes from Labrys sp. (in: a-proteobacteria), assembly GCF_047605565.1. Lineage (NCBI taxonomy): Bacteria > Pseudomonadati > Pseudomonadota > Alphaproteobacteria > Hyphomicrobiales > Xanthobacteraceae > Labrys > Labrys sp. (in: a-proteobacteria). The sequence goes on along the minus strand of NZ_JASGFM010000009.1, from coordinate 64,552 downwards.
GCCTGGCAGGCGCTCAACGTCACCGCCTTCCTCACCAGCGGTATTGTCGCCCAGGCACCCGACATGATCGGCGAAGCCTATCGTGATCGCGCCGGGCGTTTCTACAACGCTCTGTCGGTGCAGCCCGCCATCGTGCTGGCCGCGGATGCGGAAACGATGAGCGCGATCCATCGCCGCTCGCTCGACCGGGGCGTCCGGACCTCGCTCTATATCGAGGAGATGTTCAAGACCGGCCACGATGCCGCCAATCGCGCCGTCTTTGCCGATTTCACCGTCGACGACGCCAAGGTGGTCGGCATTGCGCTACGAGCCGACAAGAAGCTCGTCGACAAGATCGTCAAGGGCGCGAAAATGCACCCCTGAGACCTAATACGGTTCACTTAAGCAGGAACCCCTCCGAATTTGTCATAGCCGGGCTTGACCCGGCTACCCAGAAGCCGCTCGAACGAACCGCCGGGGAGCTGGATTGCCGGGTCAAGCTCGGCAATGACAAAGGTCGAGCCCCCCGAAACGCTTAAGTGAACTGCATTGACCCCTGAGACCGGCAAACGAGATGGGACGCGCCGGGCCTGCCGGGGCCCGGAACGCTCAGGCCTTCACATTTGCCACCGAACCGCCGGTCACCCTGACGAGGTCGGCTGGCGTGGTGCGAAAGGCATGGGTGGGTGACCCCGCCGCGGCCCAGACCGGATCGAGGGCCAGCAGGTCCTCATCGATCAGGATGAGGGCCGGCGCCAGATGCCCGACCGGCGCCACGCCGCCGACCGCAAAGCCGGTGGTGGCTTCGACCCAGGCGGGATCTGCCCGCTCGACCTTGCGGCCGAGGGCGGCGCCGACCTTGGCGCGATCGATGCGGTTGATGCCGGAGGCGACCACCAGGATCGGTGTCTCGCCCGAGCGGAAGATGATCGACTTGGCGATCTGGGCAACACTGCAGCCCACGGAAGCGGCGGCCTCGGCGGCGGTATGGGTGCCCTCGGCGAACATCGCGATGGTGTCGGGATGCCCGGCCTGCAGCAGGGCCTGCCGGACCCGGTCAATGGCTTGCGTCATGAAATCGTCCTCATCCGAAAGCCTGGCAAGTTAGGGCAGGCAGGCGAGGGTGCCAAGCGAGGAGTGTTTCCTGGGACCGCAGGCGTCTCGCCTGCTCTTGGAAGCACCGAGCTTGCAGGAAAGATAGAGGCAGGCGAGACGCCTGCGGTCCCAGGAACCTCTCCTCACGCCATGCCGTAGCAGAAGCGCGGGATCAGGCCGTTCTCGCGGGCCTCGCGTTCCAGGCCCTCCCGGAAGTCGGGATGGGCGAGGCTGATCAGGGCCTTGGCGCGTTCGGCCACCGAACGCCCCTTGAGATTGACCATGCCATATTCGGTGACGACATACATCACGTCGGTGCGCGGCGTGGTGACCACATTGCCCGGCGTCAGATTGAGCACGATACGGCTGCGGCGGTCGCCGCGCTTGTCGAAGGTCGAGAACATGCACAGGAAGGACTTGCCTCCCTTGGAGGCATAGGCGCCGCGCACGAACTGGAGCTGGCCGCCGGTGCCCGAGATATGGCGATGGCCGTCGCTCTCGGAGGCCGCCTGGCCCTGCAGATCCATCTGCGTGGTGTTGTTGATCGACACCACATTGTCGTTCTTGGCGATGTTGTGCGGCAGATTGGTGTAGTCGACCGGATAGGATCTGAAATCGGGGTTGCGGTTGATCGCTTCATATTGGCGGCGCGAACCGGCCGCGAAGGTGAAGGCCGAGCAGCCGCGGTCGATGATCTTGCGCGCACCGGTCACCAGGCCGGCGTCATAGAGCGAGACGATGCCGTCGGTCATCATCTCGGTATGGATGCCGAGATCATGGATGCCGCTATCCTTGAGGATGGTGCAGACGGCGTTGGGCATGCCGCCGATGCCGATCTGCAGGCAGGCCCCGTCCTCTATTTCCTCGACGATACGGGCCGCGACCGCCCGGTCGATCTCGCTCGGCTCGGGATTGCCGATCTCAGGCGCCTTCTGGCCATCGCCCTCGATGATGTGGTCGACCGCGCTGACATGAACGCGGTTGCCCTCGCCATAGACCGCAGGGGTGTCCTCGTTGACCTCGACGATGATCAGGCGGGCCCGCTCGAGGATGGCCTCGACATAGGTGGCGCCGCCGCCGAAGTTGAAATAGCCCTCCGAATCCATCGGCGCCGTCTTGATCACGACGATGTCCACGGGATCGATGAAGCGGCGATAGAAGTCCGGCGCCTCGCCGAAATTGAACGGGATGTAGTTGCAGCGCCCGGCATCGTGCTGCTTGCGGTCATAACCGGAGAAGTGCCAGTTGAACCAGCCGAAATGCTCGCCATTGGGGTCGCATTCCTGGGTGGCGCGCGCCCGCATCGTGAGGCAGTGGCGGATCTTGACGTCATGGAGTTCGTCGCGCCGGGCAGCGAGGGCCACCTCGAAGGCATCGGGCTGGGTCAGGCCGAACCCGTAGTCGAGCCACATGCCGGGCTTGACCCGCGCCGCCGCCTCGGCCGCCGTGATCTTCGTCGCCTGCTTGCCCCGAAGCCCAATGGTCATGGCGCTTCCTCCCAATCGTGACGGCGCTTTGCGCCCTTTGCGTCAGCTTCCCTGACGACCACAGCGCTGTCAACCGAAGGGGAGGGACGGACATGGCTTTCCGGAAGCCGGAGCATCCCGTCCGCGGACGCAATGTGCCGATCTCCTCAACTCCGTCAGGTGATGGAGCGGGACCGGTGTCTTCCTTGAGAAAAATGCGGTGTTTCCAAAGATGCCGATCGCGCTCCATCGCCTGATGGAGCTGAGGAGATCGGCACCCCGGATATACGCCGCCGCCGAAAGGCCATTGCGTCCGCCCGCAAACTCCTCTATATCCTTCTTGAAATGAATATCACATAGTGAAATTTATTTCAACATTAAACGACAACACCGGGAAACAGCCCGGCGAACACCATCGGGAGGTGAGGATGCCCATCAGGAAATGGCTCATCGGACTGGCCGCGAGCGCGGCTTTCGTCTCCAGCGCGAGCGCGCAGGCAGACAGCAAGTTCCGCTGCAAGGAAGGCGAGACCTATGTGATGAACGTCATGGTCTCGGGCGTGGAATATTGGTTCCCGGTCTATGAGGCCTTCAAGCAGGCCGCCCAGTCGATGGGCTGCAAGACGGCCTATACCGGCACGCCGGAATATGACGTCACCAAGCAGATCGCGAGCTTCGACCAGGCCCTGGCCAAGAACCCGGCCGGCATCCTGGTGCATCCGATGAATTCGGATCCCTTCATCGAGCCGATCAACCGCGCCGTGGACTCCGGCGTTTCCGTGGTGACCTTCGCGGCCGACTCGCCCAATTCCAAGCGCGCCTCCTATGTCACCTCCGACAACAACCGGGAGGGCAGTGCGGCCGCCGACATGATCGCCAAGGCGCTGGACGGCAAGGGTGACTATGCCGTCCTAGAAAACCCCGGGCAGGACAATCACGACAAGCGCGTCGCCGCCTTCATCGCCCGCATGGGCGAGAAATATCCCGGCATGAAGCTGGTCGGCCGCGCCGCCACCAACCAGGACCCGACCAAGGCCTATCAGGCGGTGCAGTCCCTCGCCCAGGCCAATCCCAATCTGGCTGCCTTGTTCATGCCCGAGGCCAACTCGGCCCTGGGCGCGGCCCAGGCTTCCCAGGAGCTCGGCGGCAAGATCAAGGTGATGACCGCCGACGTGAACGCCAAGATCCTCGACATGATCAAGGCCGGGCAGGTCTTCGGCTCGGTCAATCCCAACCAGGGCATCCAGGGCTATATGGGCTTCATGCTGCTGTTCATGGCCAAGCATCCCGACCTGATCGACCCCATGAATGACTGGAAGCGCGCCGGCTACAACCCGATGGGCGTGCCCTTCGTCGACAACGGCTTTGCCATCGTCTCCAAGGACAATGCCGACGACTTCTACTGGGACGCCTATCTCAAGCGCCGCGGCACCAAGGGCATCGAGGAATAATCGGGGCCCGTCGGACCTGCCTGCAAGCGCAGTGTTCCCAGGCGGCTTTGAATTCCGGATAGGGCAACGCAACCCCTCATCCGCCTGCCGGCACCTTCTCCCGCAAGGGGAGAAGGGAATCATTCTGGCAAGCGCAACGCCAACCAATCGCCTTCTCCCCCTGCGGGAGAAGGTGGCGCGAAGCGCCGGATGAGGGGTCGCACCGCCCTATCCGGACTTCACACCCACTCAGGACGAAGACCGGTCATGACCTATGATCTTGCCCTTGAAGTGACAGGCGTCAGCAAGGCCTATGGCGCGATCCAGGCCCTGCGCAATGTCAGCCTCAGCGTCCGCAAGGGCGAGATCCACGCCCTCGCCGGGGAGAACGGCGCGGGCAAGTCCACGCTGATGAACATCATCGACGGTATCGTCAGGCCCGATGCCGGTGAGATCCGCATCCGCGGCGAAAAGGTCGAGATCGGCTCGCCGGCGCGGGCACAGGCGCTCGGCATCGGCCTGGTGCACCAGGAGATCGCTTTGTGCGGCGGCATTTCGGTGGCCGAGAACATCTTCATGGCCGCCACCAACAGCCGCCGCGGCTTCTTCATGAATTATGGCGAGCTGCGCGAAAAGGCGCGCGCCATTCTGGCCGATCTCGGCCGCATCGATCCCGACGCCCTCGTCGGCGACCTCACCATTTCCGAGCAGCAGATCGTCGAGATCGCCAAGGCGCTGACCCTCGACTGCTCGATCCTGATCCTCGACGAGCCGACCGCCGCGCTGACCGAACGCGAAGCCGGCAAGCTCTTCGCCATCATGGCCGGCCTCAAGGCCCGTGGCATCTCCATCATCTATATCAGCCACCGCATGGCGGAGATCTTCGCCCATTGCGACCGCATCACCGTGCTGCGCGACGGCCAGCACGTCTCCACCGACGACATCGCCGCCATGACGCCGGAGAGCGTCGTCGGCAAGATGGTCGGCCGTGCGCTGGGCACGCTCTATCCGCCGAAGAACCCGCAAAGCGCCCAAGCGCCCGCCTTGATGACGGTGGAGGGCCTCAGCGACGGCGTGCGCTTCAAGGATATTTCCTTCGAACTCCGGCATGGCGAGGTGCTGGGTGTCGCCGGGCTGATCGGCGCCGGCCGTACCGAGATGGCGCTTGGCATTTGCGGGCTGATGCGCCGCAGCGCCGGCAGGATCGTGCTCGACGGACGCGAGGTGACACCGTTGAGCTATGCCGACAGCATCGCCAGCGGCATCGTCTATCTCTCGGAGGACCGCAAGGGATCGGGCGTTTTCCTCGATCTGCCGATCGCCGCGAATGTCTCGGCCCTCGACCTCGGCCGTGTCTCCACCCGCATCGGCTTCGTCGACCGCGCGGCCGAGCTCGACCAGGCCCGCCGCCTCGGCGATCTCCTGCGCCTGCGCCGGGGTTCGCTGAACGATGCGGTCAGCACGCTGTCGGGCGGCAACCAGCAGAAGGTCGCCATCGCCAAGATGCTGTCGGTGTCCCCCAAGGTCATCCTGCTCGACGAGCCGACCCGCGGCGTCGATGTCGGTGCCAAGGCGGAGATCCATCGCATCCTGCGCGACCTCGCCGACCAGGGCACCGGCATATTGGTGATCTCGTCCGAACTGCCCGAATTGATCGGCCTCGCCGACCGCATCCTCGTCATCCACGAGGGCGGGATCGTCGGCGAGGTCATGGGACCCGACATGACCGAAGACAAACTGATCCGCCTCGCATCGGGACTGAACAAAAACACCGGGAGGGCGGCATGACCGTGATGGGTGAAACCTCAGTGAACCAGAAGCACCCCGAAGCGCCGTCGCCGGCCCGTTCGAACTGGCTGCGCGGCCTCGGCAACATGCGCGAGCTCGGCCTCGTACTGATCATCCTGGCCCTGTGCGTGGTGATGTCCTTCGCCTCGCCCTATTTCCTGACCTGGACCAATCTGCGCGCCATGACGATGTCCTTTGCCGTCGAGGGCATCGTGGTGGTCGGCATGACCGTGCTGCTGATCGTCGGTGCCATCGACCTCTCGGTCGGCTCCGTCGTCTGCTTCGCCATGGTGATCGGCGGCTGGCTCTTCCTGGCCGGCATCGATCCCTGGCTCGCCAGCGCGATGGCCATCCTCGCCTGCTCCGCCATCGGCGCCGCCATGGCGCTGGCGGTGACGCGCATCGGCCTGCATTCCTTCATCGTTTCGCTCGCCTTCATGGTGATCATCCGGGGCCTGTGCCTGGCGATCACCGGCGGCACGCCGCTGTCGCTGTTCTCCCTGCCGCCGAGCTTCAAGTTCATCGGGCAAGGCTCGGTCTATGGCGTACCGGTGGTGATCCTGATCTTCCTCATCGTCGTCGTCGTCTTCGACCTGCTCCTGCGCAAGGCGACCCTGTTCCGCCGCGTCTTCTACACCGGCTCCAACGAACGGGCCGCCGCCTATTCGGGCATCCGCACCGCCCGGGTGAAGTTCTTCTGCATCGTGCTGTGCTCGACCCTGGCCGGTGTCGCCGGCGTCATCTACATGGCCCGCTTCGGGGCGGCGACGCCGACCTTCGGCGTCGGCATGGAGCTCAACATCATCGCCGCCGCCGTGATCGGCGGGGCCAGCCTCAATGGCGGCTCGGGCACCATCCTCGGCGCCATCCTGGGCATGGCGCTTTTGTCGGTGGTGTCGAGTTCACTGATCCTTCTCGACGTCTCGCCCTACTGGCAGGACACCATTCGCGGCCTGATCCTGTTTGCCGCCGTCGCCTTCGATCACCTGCTACATAAGCGCAAGCAGGCTCTGACTCGTAAGGCATAGGACAAGCACCGTGGCAAAAGACAACGAAGGCGACCAGCGGCTCCGCCGCATCCATCGGGTATTGGTCATGCATTACATCGAGGGCCTTTCGCAGGCGGAGATCGCCAAGCGCACCGGCCTGTCCCATCCGATGGTCAACCGCCTCGTCAAGGAAGGGCATGAGCGCGGCTATGTCAGGATCGAGGTGAAGTCGCCGCGCCAGGACCTGTTCGAGCTCGAACAGGCCTTGGCCGAGGCGAGCGGCCTCGCTGAGGCGATCGTAGTGCCCTCCGCCTCCGACCAGGACGGCGTCAACCTCCAGGCCGCCGGGCGTTCGGTTGCCGACCACATCCTCACCGTGCTCCGGGACGGCGATACCATCTGTGTCTCCGGCGGGGTCGGCGTCAGCGCCGTGATCCAGGCCCTGGCGCCCACTCGCGCCTATGACGTCACCGTGGTGCCGGCCACCGGCGGCGTGCAGGGCAAGCATTTCGTCGACGTCAACCACCTCGCCGCCCAGCTCGCCTCCAAGCTGCAGGGACGCGCCTTCCAGATCCATGCGCCGATCTTCGCGGCCTCGCGCGCCGAGCGGGATGTGCTGATGTCGCTACAATCGGTCGGCGAAGTGCTGGACCGGGCGCGCGGCGCCCGCATCGCCTTGGTCGGCATCGGCTCGGTGCTGTCGGAAAGCTCGACCTATTTCAGCCTGCATGCCCCGGGCGCCGATGGGCTCGACGGCCTCAGGCAGAGCCGGGCGGCCGGGGAGCTGATCGCCCATCTCATCGATGCCGACGGCCGCCCCTGCCACTACCCCCTCAACGAGCGCGTCGTCGCGCTCAGCCCCGAGGAACTCAGGGCCATCCCGATGACCATCGGCATCGCCACCGGCGCGCACAAGGCCGAGCCGATCGCCGGCATCCTGCGCGGCGGCTATCTCGACATCCTCGCCACCGACGAAGCCACCGGCACCCACGTACTCGACATTCTCAAGAGGCCGACATGACCCCTCCGATTCCCTTGCGCCCACTCGGCCATTCCGACATCGCAGCCAGCGCCATCGCACTCGGCACCTGGGCCATGGGCGGCTGGATGTGGGGCGGCCATGACGACGAGTCCTCGATCGCCGCGATCCGCGCCTCCATCGACAAGGGCGTCACGCTGATCGACACCGCCCCGGCCTATGGGCTCGGCCGGGCCGAGGCGCTGGTCGGGCAGGCCGTCAAGGGCCGCCGCCACGAAGTCGTCATCGCCACCAAATGCGGGCTCAACTGGCATCACAGTAAGGGCAATCACTTCTTCGACGAGATGGACCACAAGGTGCATCGCTATCTCGGACGCGACGGCATCCTGCACGAGATCGAGCAGAGCCTGACGCGCCTCCAGACCGACTATATCGACCTCTACATCACCCATTGGCAGGACCCGACTACTCCGATCGCCGAGACCATGGACACGCTGCTCGAGCTGAAGCGCGCCGGCAAGATCCGCGCCATCGGCGTCAGCAACGTCAGCGCCGACGACCTCACGGCCTATCTCGCCGCCGGGCCGGTCGATGCCATCCAGGAACGCTATTCGATGCTCGACCGCGAGATCGAAACCAGCCTCCTGCCTGTCAGCACGGCCCACGGCGTCTCCACGCTCAGCTATTCCTCGCTGGCGCTGGGCCTGCTCACCGGCAAGATCGGGCCGGAGCGTGACTTCGCCGGCGATGACCTGCGTAAGGACAATCCGCGCTTTTCGCGCGACAACCGCGCCCGCGTCGCCGATTTCGCCGCCGCGGTGGCCCCGATCGCCTCCACCCACGGCGCGACGATCGCCCAGCTCGTGATCGCCTGGACCATCGCCCAGCCAGGCATCACCTATGCCCTGTGCGGCGCACGCGACGAAAAGCAGGCCAGCGAGAATGCCGCGGCCGGACGGCTCGCTTTGTCGGCCGACGACCTCGCCGCCATCGACCGCGCCATCGCGGCGCATCTCGCCGCCGTCACGGCCTGACAGGGTGGAGTTGGTGGCATGACGCCTAAACCAGGCCATGGCGACGCCAGCTGGCGAGGCTCTTCGGGGGGCGGGTCTTCAGACCCGGCTGCAAACACCACGCTCGCAGGCGGGTCTGAAGACCCGCCCCCCAGGGTCGGTACGAGCCGGGCGGAACGGCTCGACAGGCTGCGCGCGAAAGGCCGCATTGCGGTCCTCGTGGTCGGCGGCGGCATCAACGGCATCAGCACCTTTCGCGAACTCGCTTTGCAGGGGATCGACGTCGTGCTCGTCGAGCGCGGGGATTTCATGAGCGGGGCCAGCGCAGCGCCATCCCGCATGATCCATGGCGGGCTGCGCTACCTGGAGAATGGCGAGTTCGGACTGGTGAAGGAGTCCCTGCTGGAGCGCAACCGCCTCCTGCGCAACGCGCCCCATTACGTCAGCGCGCTGCCGACCCTGATCCCGCTGGCCGATCGTTTCTCCGGCACGCTGTCGGCGGCGCGCCGCTTTCTCGGCGGGCGGCCGAAGCCGGGACCGCGCGGCGCCCTGATCGTGCGGCTGGGGCTCGCCCTCTACGATTTCTATGCCCGCCGCGAACGCCAATTGCCGAAGAGCCGTTTCTTCGGCCGCCGCGCCACCCGCTTTAACTGGCCCGACTTCCATCCCTACATCAACTATGCCGCCCTTTATCACGATGCCAAGATCAGCCGGCCGGAGCAGCTCGGCCTCGAACTGATCGCCGATGCCGAGTCGGCCTGCCCCCAGGCGCTGGCGCTCAACCATCTCGGCCTCGCCAGGCTGGACGGCACCATCGCCGAACTCACCGACAGCCTGACCGGCGAGCGCATCACCCTCACCGCCGAGGTGATCGTCAATGCCAGCGGGGCCTGGATCGACCAGACCAACGCCCTGATCTCAGGCCGGCAGACCGTGCTGATAGGCGGCACCAAGGGCTCCCATCTCGTCCTCGACAGCCCCGCCCTCCTCGAGGCCATCGGCGAGCGCATGGTCTATTTCGCCAATCGCGAAGGGCGCGTGTGCATCCTGTTCGCCCATTTCGGCCATATCCTCGCCGGCTCGACCGACATCCGCGTCGACACGCCCGATGGCGTGCGCTGCGAGGCCAGCGAAGCCGCCTATATCCTGGAGTCGATCCGCGAGGTCTTCCCCGGCATCGCTTTGTCGGAAGTCGACATCCTGTTCCGCTTCGCCGGCGTGCGTCCTTTGCCGCGGGCCGATGCGAATGTGAATGCCGAGATCTCGCGCGATCATAGCTGCGAATGGTCGACGCCTCCCGGGCCGGTTCCCGTCCTCAACCTCGTCGGCGGCAAGTGGACGACCTTCCGTGCCTTCGGTGCCCAGGCCGCGGATACGGTGCTGGCCCGCCTCGGGACAGACCGCACGCGTTCGAGCGAGGCCCTGGCGATCGGCGGCGGCAAGGGCTTCCCGCAAGGCGAGGCCGAACGCCGGGACTGGCTGCGCCAGGTTGCCACCTCGACAGGGACTTCGGAAGAGCGCTGCGCCGCCTTGTTCGAGCGCTACGGCACGCGCATGCTCGATTTCATGCCCGGCGCCGACGATGCCCTCCTCGCCTCGCTACCAAGCTACAGCCGCGACGAGGTCCGTTGGATCCTCGCCACCGGTCAGGTCGCCACCCTGGCCGACCTGGTGCTGCGGCGCATGACCATCGCCTTCAGCGGCGAGCTGTCGCTCGACACCATCCACGAATTGGCCGCGCTGGCGGCTTCCCCTCTGGGCTGGAGCCAGGCGCAGACCCAAGCCGAGATCGACCGGCTGCTCACCCATCTCGATCACCATCACGGCCTCGCGGCGACGACGCTCGTGGCCCGCAACTCTTCACTTCCGGCCCCTCTTTTACCCTCCCCTGTAGGGGGAGGGTCGACGCGAAGCGTCGGGGTGGGGTGATTTCTTGGCGAGGAAGTTTCTCCTCCCTGCCCCTTTGCCGATTCCACCCCACCCCGGCCCTATGGGCCGACCCTCCCCCTCCAGGAGAGGGTAAAGAAAACCACAGGGAAGGCCCATGTATCTCACCAAGAAAGTCCGGATGAACCGCCTGTTCGGCGCCGGCAAATGTCTTGACGTCGCCATCGACCACGGCGTGTGCAATGAGCCGTCCTTCCTCGACGGGCTGGAGGACATGGACAAGGTCGTGCGCATGCTGGCCGATGCCGGCCCCGATGCCATCCAGATGAATTACGGCCAGGCCGACCTGCTGCAGGAGATCCCGGGCAAGCACAAGCCTGCTTTGGTGATGCGCATCGACATGGGCAATCCCTATAACCGCCAGCGCCATCGCGAGATGTGGGCCCTCTTGCAGAACGCGCAGGATCCGATCGCCCCGGCGCTGCGCATGGATGCGGCCTGCGTGGTGGTCAATCTCTTCATGCTGCCGGACGAGCCCGGCCTGTTCCGGCAATGCATCGAGAACATTTCGCGCGTGGCCCAGGATTGCGAGAAATACGGCATGCCGCTGATGATCGAGCCTTTGGTCATGCAGCCTGCCAGCGAACGCGGTGGCTATCTCGTCGATGGCGACGCCGAAAAGATCGTGACATTGGTGCGCCTTGCCCGCGAACTCGGCGCCGATATCGTCAAGGCCGACCCGACCAGCGATCCCGCCGATTTCCATCGCGTGGTCGAGGCCGCCCGCTGCCCCGTGCTGGTGCGCGGCGGCGGCAAGGCGGATCTACGCCAGGTCTTCGCCAATTCCCACGCTTTGATGCGCCAGGGCGCGCATGGCATGGTCTATGGCCGCAACATCTACCAGCACGACAACCCGGCCCGCGTGGTCAAGGCCCTGATGGCGATGATCCATCAGGGCGCCGACGATGGTGAGGCCTGGGCCATCTACGAGGCCGCAGCGTGACGCGCCATCTCCTCGGCATCGATGCCGGCAATACCGTGGTCAAGGCCGTCCTGTTCGACCTCGAAGGGCGTGTTCTGGCGCGGGCAGCGCTCGACGGCCAGTCGCGACAGCCCCAGCCCGGCTATGTCGAGCGCGACGTCACCGAACTCTGGGCCAATGCCGCCACGGTGATCCGGCGCTGCCTCGAGGAGGCCGGCGTCGAGGGCAGGGACGTCATCGGCATCGGCACGGCCGGCCACGGCAACGGCCTTTATCTCATCGACCGGGACGACCAGCCCCTCATCGGCATCCAGTCGATCGACAACCGGGCTGCCAGCCTCGCCGCCGAACTGCGCGCCTCGCCGGCTGCCGACGCCCTCTATCCGCTCTGCCTGCAGCGGCCCTGGCCGGCGCAGACGGCGACACTGTTGCTCTGGCTGAAGCAGAACCGCCCCGATCTCTATGCCCGGGCCGGCACCGCCTTCCTGTGCAAGGATGCGCTGACGCTGCTGCTCACCGGCAGGCGCAGCTCCGATTTTTCGGATATGAGCGGCGCGGGTCTGCTGCGGCTGCCCGAGCGGCGCTATGACGAAGCCCTGCTCGCGGCCTATGGCCTCGGCGATGCCGCCGGACTGCTGCCGGAGCTTGTCGAATCCGAAGCCTCGGCCGGCGGCGTCACCGCCAGCGCCGCGGCGGCCACCGGGCTCGCCGAGGGAACGCCGGTCGCCGCCGGCTTCTTCGACATCATCGCCTCGATGATCGGCTCCGGCGTCAACACGCCCGGCGAGGCGGCGATCGTGGCCGGCACCTGGAGCATCAACCAGGTGGTGCGCGAGACGCCGCTGATCGACAACACCATCTTCCACGCCTCGACCTGGCGCCCGGACCGCTATGTCGCGGTCGAATCCAGCGCCACCTCGGCCGTCAATCTCGAATGGTTCGTGCGCGAGTTCGGCGGCGGGCACGGCCCGGCCGCGTTCGAGGACTGCAATGGGCTGGTGGCATCGGTTGCCCCGCATCCGGAGCTGCCGCTGTTCCTGCCCTTCCTGTTCGGCGCGTCCACCCATCCCGACGCGCGCGGCGCCTTCATCGGCCTCGCCGGCTGGCACGGCAAAGCGGAGATGCTCCACGCGCTCTATGAGGGCGTGGTGTTCGAACATCGCCGCCATATCGAGCGCCTGCGCCGCGCCGGTGCCGAAATCACCCGCGCCTCGCTATCCGGCGGCGGCTCGCGCAGTCCCGTCTGGTGCCAGATGTTTGCCGACATCCTCGACCTGCCCGTTACCGTGGCCGAGTGCCAGGAAACCGGTGCCTTGGGGGCAGCGATCGCGGCGGGCGTCGCAGCCGGAACCTTTGCGACGCTCGAAGACGGCATCGCCGCCATGGTGCGCCAGGCCGCGCAGTACCAGCCCCGTACTTCGGACAGGGCGCTGGTGGAGGCGCGCTACCGCCTCTATTGCGGCCTCGCGGAGACCATGCCCGAACACTGGAAACGCTATCGCGAGGGCGCATGAACGAACGTCACGATAGCGAACGTATCGATCTCGGTGCCTATGACTATGTCGTCGTCGGCGCCGGCTCCGGCGGCTGCGTGCTGGCCAACCGGCTCTCCGCCGATCCCAAGGTCCGGGTGCTGCTGCTCGAAGCAGGCGGCTCGGACCGCTATCACTGGATCCATATCCCGGTCGGCTATCTCTATTGCATGGGCAATCCCCGCACCGACTGGGGCTACAGGACCGTGGCCGAACCGGGCCTGAACGGGCGCTCACTCGCCTATCCGCGCGGGCGGGTGATGGGCGGCTGCTCCTCGATCAACGGCATGATCTATATGCGCGGCCAGGCCGCCGACTATGACCAATGGCAGCAGCTCGGCAATGCCGGCTGGGGCTGGGACGACGTGCTGCCGCTGTTCCGGCGCTCGGAGAACCACCATGCCGGGAGCACACCCTTCCATGGCACAGATGGCGAACTGCGCGTCGAGCGCCAGCGCCTGTCCTGGCCGATCCTGGACTCGGTGCGCGAGGCGGCCGAGGAACTCGGCGTGCCCCAGATCGACGACTTCAATGCCGGCGACAACACCGGCTCGGCCTATTTCGAGGTCAACCAGAAGGCCGGCTTTCGCTTCAATGCCGTGAGGGCCTTCATCAATCCCGTCCGGCATCGCAAGAACCTCACCATCCTCACCGAGGCGATGGCCGAGCGCATCCGCTTCGCGAACGGACGTGCCGAGGGCCTCGAATTGAGGCTTGATGGCAAGCCCGCCCACGTCTCGATCAGGCGCGAGCTGGTGCTGGCGGCCGGCGCCATCGGCACGCCGCAGCTCCTGCAGCTTTCCGGCGTCGGCCCGGCGGCGCTGCTGGCCAGGCACGGCATCCCGCTCGTGCTGGAGGCGCCCGGGGTCGGCGAGAACCTGCAGGACCATCTGCAGATCCGCACCGTGTTCAGGATCAGCGGCGCACACACCTTGAACGAATGGCAGGCCTCGCTGCTGGGCAAGGCCGAGATCGCCCTCACCTATGCGCTCAAACGCTCCGGACCGATGGCGATGGCGCCGAGCCAGCTCGGCATCTTCATGAAGTCTGATGCGCGCTTTGCCAGCGCCAATATCGAGTTTCACGTCCAGCCCCTGTCGCTCGACGCCTTCGGTTCGCCGCTGCATCCTTTTCCGGCCATCACCGTCTCGGTCTGCAATCTCCGGCCGGAGGCACGCGGCCATGTCCGCATCGTCTCGCCGGATGCCCGGACCCATCCCGAAATCGCCCCGAACTACCTCTCCACCGAGGGGGACCGCGCCGTCGCGGCCGATTCGATCCGCGCAGCCCGCCGCCTGATGGCGACGAAGCGTATGCAGGCCTTCCGGCCGGAAGAACTGAAGCCCGGGCCGGCGATCCAATCGGCCGAGGATCTCGCCAAGGCCGCCGGCGACATCGCCACCACCATCTTCCATCCAGTCGGCACGGCCCGGATGGGCAGCGATGCGGCGGCCGTGGTCGATCCCGAGCTGCGCCTGCGCGGTATGTCCGGCCTGCGCATCGCCGATGCCTCTGTTATGCCGACCATCGTCTCCGGCAACACCCACGCACCCGTGGTGATGATCGCCGAGAAGGCCTCCGAAATGATCGCGGCGGCCTGGCGGGGGTGATCCAGCATAGATATGACGTCCGCGCTCCCAGGGAGAGCCGAACTTAATGCAGCTAGCAGGACTCTGACGGGACAAGCTTGGTCAGGAGGCCACGTTCAATCGACCAGGCAGCATTTCTTGAATTTCTTGCCGCTGCCGCAAGGGCAAGGATCGTTGCGACCGACATGACGGAAGGGATTGTTAGCCGACTCGAAAGGCGGAAATTCTGCGAACTCGCGAGACATTTCGTCGTCGGCCTCTTCGTGTGACCATCCGCTCAGCTCATCGAGCACGTCTTCGATATAGCCGAGACCGAATTTCTTGAAGCGCGCGGCATCGTCGGGCGCCTTTTCGGCAGCTCGCAGATCCTCTTGGAAATGCTTATAGGACAGGAAAGTGTTATCGAGCAGCTTGCGATCCCACAGCGACTTGGCGAGCGGCGCCATCTCGCTGAGACCGAGCAACGCAACGGCCTGTTGCCAGGAAACCCAGAGAATCGTGCGGGCCGGAGCAGCTTCTTCGTCATAGAAGCGCTGCAGCAGACCGCGCATGTCCACCAGGGGGATGCGCCCCTGTGACGTCAAAAAGACGGCGGCATCCAACAAAGCGTCGCGCACGAATTCACCGATGGAATCGTCGCGGATCGCCTCAAACAAGCTGGCCTGATCGCCATCGAAACAGCCCGCCACGATGCGCTGCAGCGTCTCCGTCACGGCATCTCCAAGAAGCCGCTCAATTTCCTCGGGTGGCAGGCGCAGCAGTCGCAACAAGGGCGCAAAGGCACGTTCCTCGCGGGCGCCGCCAAGGATATGCAGGCCGCGAAACAGCAGAAGGTCGTCTTGTTCAGATAGAGTCTCACCTGCCGCAGCACGCTCGACCAGATTGATCAGGATGGGGGCAACATCGTCGATGCGCACCACGCAGGCGCCTACCGCGACAGCGGGCAGAGTTCTTTCGGTCGCGATCCGGTGCAGCCAAGGCTCCACGGGCAGATTCGCAATCCCCAGCGCTTCGGCAGCCTCGATGTGTCGGGATCCCGTCATGTCATCCTCCTCATCGATGTGCGTCGCACGATAGCCGCCGTTCCGGCTAAGGCAAGCGCCAGGCCAGGGATGGCGCAATTATCCCTGGACCTTGCCGGCATCAACATCTAACCTTGGAATCGTTCCGAGGGGTGTCCTGCGCAAGCGGGGCTGAGATGGCCTAGAGCCGAACCCTTCGAACCTGATCCGGGTCATGCCGGCGAAGGGACGGGAACAGGGCTTTGGCGCTAGAAATTGGCTCCAGATCCCGGAATTGGCTGAGATGCCGGTTCTGCCCAGACAATCGTCGCCCCGGATCTCCATGACTCGCAACGAGGAGGAGATCCATGAATATCCAAAACCCAAAGAACAAGATCGCCGCGCCGCAAAGCGTGACCACGGGGCCGATCGCCGGCTCCCGCAAGGTCTATGCTGCCCCCGCTTCGCATCCTGAGATGCGGGTGCCCTTCCGCGAGATCGCGCTGAGCGACGCTTCGCTCGCCCCCATCCGCGTCTACGATCCGTCCGGCCCCTATACCGAGGACGGCGCCAGCATCGATCTGAAGCAGGGCCTGCCGACCCTGCGCGAGGACTGGATCGCCGGCCGCGGCTTCGCTGCGATCGAGGGTCGTACCGTTAGACCTGAGGACAATGGCAATGTCTCCGCCGACCGGCTGGTGGCGCCCTGCCCCGCCGAACGCAAGCTGCGTCGCGGCGCCGACGGCCAGCTTGTCACCCAATATGAGTTCGCCAAGGCCGGCATCGTCACGCAGGAGATGGTCTACGCCGCCTTCCGCGAGAACCTCGCCCGCGAGAAGGCCCTCGAAGGCGCGGCCGGGCGCCGGGCAGACGGCGAGGATTTCGGTGCGGCCATTCCCGAGTTCGTCACGCCGGAATTCGTGCGCGACGAAATCGCCCTGGGCCGGGCCATCCTACCCGCCAACATCAACCATCTCGAACTCGAGCCGATGGTGATCGGCCGCAACTTCCTGGTGAAGGTCAACGCCAATATCGGCAACTCGGCCGTCACCTCCGGCGCCGCCGAGGAAGTGGAGAAGCTGGTCTGGGCCACGCGCTGGGGCGCCGATACGGTGATGGACCTCTCCACCGGACGCAACATCCACAACATCCGCTCCTGGATCCTGCGCAACTCGCCGGTGCCGATCGGCACGGTGCCGATCTACCAGGCGCTGGAGAAGGTCGACGGCGATCCCTTGAAGCTCGACTGGGAAGTCTTCAAGGATACGCTGATCGAGCAGGCCGAGCAGGGCGTCGACTATTTCACCATCCATGCCGGCGTTCGCCTCGCCCATGTGCCGCTCACCGCCAGCCGCGTCACCGGCATCGTCTCGCGCGGCGGCTCGATCATGGCGCGCTGGTGCCTGGCCGGGCATCGCGAGAGCTTCCTCTATGAGCATTTCGGCGACATCTGCGACATCATGCGCCGCTATGACGTCTCCTTCTCGCTCGGCGACGGCTTGCGTCCCGGCTCGATCGCCGATGCCAACGACGCCGCCCAGTTCGCCGAACTGGAGACGCTGGGCGAACTGACCAAGATCGCCTGGGACAGGGGCTGCCAGGTGATGATCGAGGGGCCGGGCCATGTGCCTATGCACAAGATCAAGCAGAACATGGACAAGCAGCTTGCCGCCTGCGGCGAGGCTCCCTTCTACACGCTCGGGCCGCTGACGACCGACATTGCGCCGGGCTATGATCACATCACCTCCGGCATCGGCGCGGCGATGATCGGCTGGTTCGGCACGGCGATGCTCTGCTACGTCACGCCCAAGGAGCATCTCGGCCTGCCCAACCGCGACGACGTCAAGACCGGCGTGATCACCTATCGCATCGCCGCCCATGCCGCCGATCTCGCCAAGGGCCATCCCGCCGCCAAGGTCCGCGACGACGCCCTGTCGCAGGCCCGCTTCGACTTCCGCTGGGAGGACCAGTTCAACCTCTCCCTCGATCCGGATACGGCGCGCGCCTATCACGACGAGACCTTGCCCAAGGATGTGCACAAGGTCGCGCATTTCTGCTCGATGTGCGGGCCGAAATTCTGCTCGATGAAGATCACGCAGGATCTTCGCGACGAGGTGCGGGCGATGGAGGAAGCCGCGCGGCAGGGCATGGCGGAAAAATCGCGCGAATTCCTCGAACAGGGCGGGGCCCTCTATGTCCCGGCCGAATGACGTCAAGCGCGTCACCGTGGTGGGGGCCGGCGTCGCCGGCCTCGTCACGGCGATGGAATGCGCGGCGCGAGGCGCCGAGGTCGAGATCCTGGAGCGCAGCGAGGTCCTGGGTGTCCAGGCCTGTTCCTGGCTGGCCGGCGGTATGCTGGCGCCCTGGTGCGAACGAGAAAGCGCCGAGATCGAGGTCGAGCGGCGCGGCGAACTCGCGCTCGCCTGGTGGCCGCGCCATGTGCGGGAAACCGTGCAGCGCGGCACGCTGGTGGTCGCTCCCGCCCGCGACGGCAGCGAGATTGCCCGTTTCGCCCGCCGTACGAAGGCGCATGTCCCGGTAGACGTATCAGGCATCGCCACGCTCGAGCCGGACCTTGCCGGCCGCTTCCACCAGGGCCTGTTCTTTCCGCGCGAAGCCCATCTCGACCCGAGACGGGCGCTGCAGGTGCTGGCCGGGCGCCTCGCCGACCTCGGCGTCGCCATCCGCTTCGGGATCGAAGCCGAGCCGCACGCCCTCGATGCGGATGCCGTGATCGACTGCCGCGGCTTTGCTGCGCGCGCCGAACTGCCCGATCTGCGCGGTGTCCGGGGCGAGGCCATCGTGGTCCACGCGCCGGGCGTCACCCTCTCCCGGCCCGTGCGTTTCCTGCACCCGCGTTTTCCGCTCTATATCGTGCCGCGCGCCGACCATCGCTTCATGATCGGCGCCACCATGATCGAGAGCGAGCATAGGGGGCCGCCGACCCTGCGCTCGACCATGGAACTGATTGCAGCCGCCTTCAGCCTGCATCCGGCCTTCGGCGAGGCCGAAATCCTCGAGCTCGAAGCCGGACTGCGCCCCGCCTTTCCCGACAATCTGCCGCGCCTCACCGTGGTCGGGCGCGTCATCTCGCTCAACGGCCTGTTCCGCCACGGTTTCCTGCTCTCGCCGGCCCTGGCCCAGGAAGCCGCCGACCGAATCCTGCCCGTGCGGACAGCCCAGCAAGGAGTTTGCGCATGACCTTGACCGTCAACGGCGAACGCCAGGAAACCGAGGCCGCCACCCTCGCCCGCCTGCTCGAGGCGCTCGAACTCGGCGACAGCGTGGTGGCCACCGCCCTGAATGGCCGCTTCGTCAGGGCCGTCGATCGCGATCGGACCGCCCTCAAGGACGGCGATGCAGTCGAGATTCTCGCGCCCCGGCAGGGAGGGTGACGGAGCGCGGACATCACAGCGACATGCAGACATGTCGCGATGTCCGCTCTTCCCTTTTCACGACGCGTTGCGGTTCAAGAGCGGACGAGACGTCCGCGCACCCGGAAATGACACCATGACCGACACCCTCATTTTCTACGACACCCCCTTCACCTCCCGCCTGCTGCTCGGCACGGCGCAATATCCCTCGCCCGCCATTCTCGCCGAGGCCGTGCGCGCGTCCGGGGCCGGCATCGTCACCGTCTCGTTGCGCCGGGAGTCCGGCGGGGAGCGCAGCGGCCAGAGCTTCTGGGGCCTGATCCGCGAGCTCGGCGTCAAGGTGCTGCCCAACACCGCCGGCTGCCATAGCGTGAAGGAAGCGGTGACGACGGCGCAGATGGCACGCGAAGTCTTCGGCACGAGCTGGATCAAGCTGGAGGTGATCGGCGACGCCGATACCTTGCAGCCCGATGTCTTCGGCCTGGTGGAGGCGGCCCGCATCCTCGTCTCCGAAGGCTTCGAGGTATTCCCCTACACCACCGAGGACCTGGTGGTGGCCGAACGCCTGGTCGACGCCGGCTGCCGGGTGCTGATGCCCTGGGGCGCACCGATCGGCTCGGGGCGCGGTCTCAACAATGTCTATGGGCTGCGCAGCATGCGGGCGCATTTCCCCGGCATTCCGCTGGTGGTCGATGCCGGCATCGGCACGCCATCGCACGCGGCGCATGCCATGGAACTCGGCTATGACGCGGTGCTGCTCAACACCGCCGTCGCCAAGGCGGGCGATCCCGCCGGCATGGCGCGGGCCTTTGCGCTGGGCATCGAGGCCGGGCGCCTCGCCTTCCTTGCCGACCCCATGTTGCCGCGCGACATGGCAGCCCCCTCGACACCAGTCTTCGGCCAGGCAAATCTGGATTCGGCGGTGCTGGCATGAGCATCATCGACACTATCTGGCGGCTCGATCCCTTCTATCCCGTGGTCGACAGCGTCGACTGGGTCGAGCGACTGGTAAAGCAGGGCACGAAACTGGTGCAGCTGCGCATCAAGGATCGCGACGACGAGACTGTTATGCCCGAGATCCGCGCAGCCTTGACGGTCTGCCGCGCCTATGGCGCCGATCTGGTGGTCAACGATTATTGGCGGGCGGCCATCGCGGCCGGTGCCGATTTCCTCCATCTCGGCCAGGGCGACCTCGACACTGCCGACCTCGCCGCCATCCGCGCTGCAGGGCTGAAGCTCGGCATCTCGACGCATGACCACGCCGAGCTCGCGCGCGCGCTCGCGCGCGATCCTGATTATGTGGCGCTGGGGCCGATCTATCCCACCACGCTCAAGGTGATGCCTTTCGCTCCGCAGGGGCTGGAGCGCATCGGCGAATGGAAAAAGCTGATCGGCGACCTGCCGCTGGTCGCCATCGGCGGCATCACCCTCGAACGGGCGCCGGCCTGCCTCGCCGCCGGGGCCGACGTCATCGCCATGGTCAGCGACGTTGTCAGGCATCCCGATCCGGACGCTCGTACCCAAGCCTGGTTGGCCGCGACCCGGCCGGCTTCGGTCAGGACATGACGGCAATCGCGCTCAGCATTGCCGGTTCCGATTCGGGCGGCGGAGCCGGTATCCAGGCCGACCTTGCCGCCTTTCGCGCCTTCGGCGTGTTCGGCACCACTGTTATCACCGCCGTGACGGCGCAGAACACCCGCGGCATCAGCGCCATCCATGCAGTCCCGCCGGACGTGCTCGCAGCGCAGCTCGATGCCGTGCTCGACGATTTCGAGGTCAGAGCCATCAAGATCGGCATGGTGCCGAGCGCCGGGCACGCGCGCGCCATCGCCGAAAGGCTGACAGGCTTGGGATTGCCCATCGTGCTCGATCCGGTGATGTCGGCGAGCACCGGCCGGCTGCTGGGCGAGACGGGGACGCTCGCGGCCCTCAAGGCCGATCTCCTGCCGCTCGCCACCTGCCTGACGCCAAATCTGCCGGAAGCGGCAATCCTGTTGAACGAGGCATTGGCGGAGAGCGAAGCGCAAATGATCGAGCAAGCCCAGGCCCTTCTCGAGTTCGGTCCGCGGGCAGTCCTGCTGAAGGGGGGACATGGCCATCTCGGCGAGGCGGTCGACATTCTCGCTACCCGCGATGATACCCGGCGCTTTGCCGGAGCCTGGGTCAGAACCCCAAACCTGCATGGGACGGGCTGCGCGCTCTCTTCGGCCATTGCCGCCAACCTCGCGGGCGGCCGCACACTCGCCGCCTCGGTTGGACGCGCCAAGGAATGGCTGGCGGATTGCCTGAAAGCCGGAATCAAGCTCCAAATCGGGTGTGGCTGTGGCCCTGCCGTGCCTTTTTGAGAGAAAATCGAGCAGCCATGCAAAAGATGCAGTCCTGCCCCCTCATTGCAGCAAAGCAATCCCACGCCACATTCCGCCCCACAATGTGGCGCAAATGGGGCAGGTTCTTTGCACAATTGCCAAGCGGCTCGACTTGGTCCGGACCGTGCTGCAGAGCAGCATGAAGCGTCTCACAAGCATAGATCCCCCCTCATCGCCACCGACAGCGGTGATACCCTACGGCTAATTCGCTGACGTTCAATTCAAACAACACGTATAGTTCTTGGAATTTTTATTAATTACCCCGAAACTCAAATTCTATTGGGAAAACTTTTGCGACCGCGAAAGTCATTTAATTGCATTTTAACTGTATGATGCCATCGCATCTGTCTTATTTTTGCCTTGAAATCTGCGCGGGCCTGTCACCAGTTCGAAGGCCGGTGTGGCGAAAACGCTACAGACTCCGTCAACGCTTTCTGCTTATATCCAGCCACTGTGATTTTCCGGTTTTTGGAGTATCGAACTATGAAAATGCGTTTGGCCCTCGCGGCTCTCCTCCTCACCTCGACCTCGGCTTTCGCTGCCGACCTGGCTCCCCAGGCTGTCGAGCCGGTCGCTCCGGTCGTCGCTCCCGTCTACAACTGGACCGGCTTCTACGCTGGTATCCATGCTGGCGCTGCCATCGGCCAGGGCAAGATTGACCACGCCAAGCTCAATGGCACCGGTTTCCTCGGCGGCGTGCATGCCGGCTACAATGCCCAGTTCGACGGCGGCTGGGTCGTTGGTCTCGAGACCGACATCGACTATTCGAGCGTCAAGAAGTCCAAGGCTGTCACCGATGGCGACATCGTCACTCGCGCCACCCTCAAGAACGAGTGGCAGGGTTCGACCCGCGCTCGCTTCGGCTATGCCTTCGACAACATCCTGCCCTACGTGACGGGCGGTGTTGCCTACGGCAACGTCAAGACCAGCATTGCCGGCGTTGGTTCCAAGACCGACACCCGCGTGGGTTGGACCGCTGGCGCTGGCGTCGAATACGCCATCGACCAGAACTGGATCGTTCGCGGCGAAGCCCGCTATGTCGACCTCGGAGACAAGAGCAGCACCTTCGGCGGCACTCGCCACAAGGTGAAGTTCAACTCCACCGACCTGACCCTCGGCGTGAGCTACAAGTTCTGATCCGCGTATCTGGATCATTGCGTAAGGAAGAGCCCGGCGGAAGCCGGGCTTTTTCTTTTGCCGGTATCGGGTTGCAAAACAGCCACGCCGAAACGCTGGCTATCGTTATGGCACGGCGCCGCACGCCACGGTCAGCTCCCAGGGCGGCTCGAAGCAAGTTCCGGGACAAAATTCGTTCTGACCGAGCCATTCCTTCGACTGCGCTCGCCGCTCACCAGAACATTTTGCGATTCCTGGCGATTCGTTCCGTTCCGACCGTGGGACGTTCCAGTTCCCTCTCGCCCCTACGCCGGGGTGTACTGGTGCCGAACCAACCTTCGGCAAGACCGGCCTCTGTCGCGCAACGGCCGATGCAAAGCACAACTCGACACTATACTTGGCTTGAAGATGGCACAATTGTCACGGATCGGCGCCACCCCATTGCAACGCGGCCGTACATCTGAATTTAATTTCAAATTTCTTCGAATTTAATTATTACATTCATAAATCTAATACAATTTTAACCTTATCTCAATGGGTCCGTTTTTGGATTTTCGAAACAAGCACGACTCCAGCTTCGTTCGTTTGTCTAGCACTGTGACCGGAATGCTACAGACTCCCAGGACGGTTTCTGTTTATATGCTCCCACACTGAATTTCCGGCCCTGGAGTCCTAGTAATGAAAATGCGTTTGGCCCTCGCGGCTCTCCTCCTCACCTCGACCTCGGCTTTCGCTGCCGACCTGGCTCCCCAGGCTGTCGAGCCGGTCGCTCCGGTCGTCGCTCCCGTCTACAACTGGACCGGCTTCTACGCTGGTGTCCACGCCGGTGCACTGATCGGCCAGGGCAAGGTTGACCATGCCAAGTTCGACGGTGCAGGCTTCCTCGGCGGCGTGCATGCCGGCTATAATGCGCAGTTCGACGGCGGCTGGGTCGTTGGTCTTGAGACCGACATCGACTATTCGAGCTTCAAGAAGTCGAAGTCGATCACCGATGGCGAAGTCGTTGCCCGCGGCACCCTCAAGAACGAGTGGATGGGCTCGACCCGCGCTCGCTTCGGCTATGCCTTCGACAATATCCTGCCCTACGTGACGGGCGGTGTTGCTTACGGCAACGTCAAGACCAGCATTGCCGGCGTGGGTTCCAAGACCGACACCCGCGTGGGTTGGACCGCTGGCGCCGGCGTCGAATACGCCATCGACCCGAACTGGATCGTTCGTGGCGAAGCCCGCTATATCGACCTCGGCGACAAGAGCGTCACCATTGCCGGCGACCGCACGAAGGTGAAGTTCGACGCCGTCGACCTGAATCTCGGCGTGAGCTACAAGTTCTGATCCGCGTATCTGGATCAATGTGCAGGAAAAGCCCGGCGAAAGCCGGGCTTTTTCTTTTCCGGACCATGAACCGAATATCGCCACATGTCTGGGTACAGCTGGCGGGAATATTGGCAAGGACATCTCCTGCGGCGACCTCGCTTCGATGCCTAGTCCTGCAGTCATTATTTTCTTCGTCTCATCAAGTCATATTGAAAGCCCTTCATGTCCGCCGTTCAGGACACGCCCTCCCTTCTTCGCCATAGCGACTTCGGACTGTTCTGGACAGCCCGCGTGTTTTCCACCGGCTGTTTCCAGATCATCTCCGTGGTGATCGGCTGGCAGATCTATGATCTCACCCGTTCAGCCCTTCATCTCGGCCTCGTCGGCCTCTGCCAATTCCTGCCGATGCTGGTGCTGTTCATTCCAGCCGGCCATATCGCAGACCGCTTCGACCGTCGTACCGTCGTGCGTTGCTGCCAGATGGTGGCGGGATTGACGGGGGCAGGACTCGCTTTTGCTTCCTGGCAAGGCATGATCAGCCCAGCGATCATTTTCGCCGCCGCCGTCGTGATCGGCGCCTGTCGCACTTTCGAGATGCCGACGACGGCCGCCCTGCTCCCGATGATCGTCAGCCCCCGCCAATTGCCGCGCGCGCTGGCCCTGTCGGCCTCAGCCATTCAGACCGCCACCATCATCGGTCCCGCTTTGGGAGGCCTGCTCTACATCGTCGGCCCCGGCCCAGCCTATCTTTTCGTCGCGTGCTTCTACGGCTTGGCCTCGATCCTGGTTTCACGGCTCCGGATCCTCGTGCCGCCCGCCGCACGCGAACCGGCGACCCTCAAATCGGTGTTTTCGGGCTTCTCCTTCATCAGGAGCCGGCCGATCATCCTTGGAGCGATCTCGCTCGACATGGTCGCGGTGCTGCTCGGTGGCGCCACGGCCCTGCTGCCGATCTATGCCCGCGACATTCTCCACACCAATGCCTTCGGTCTCGGCGTGCTCAGGGCATCCCCGGCCCTCGGCGCCCTGTCCATGTCCCTGATCCTGGCGCGTTGGCCGCTGGAGCGGCGGGTTGGCCTGAAGATGTTCGGGGCCGTCGCGGTGTTCGGCCTCGCCACCATCGTCTTCGGCCTGTCGTCCTGGTTTGCACTTTCGCTGCCGGCGCTGGTGGTGATGGGTGCCGCCGACGTCGTCAGCGTGGTGGTGCGTTCAACCCTGGTCCAGCTCGGCACGCCCGACGCAATGCGGGGGCGGGTCAGTGCCGTCAACGCCATGTTCGTCGGCACCTCCAACCAGTTGGGAGAGTTCGAATCGGGCCTTACCGCTGCCCTGTTCGGCCCGGTGGAGGCCGTGGTGCTCGGCGGCCTGGGCACGATCCTCGTTGCCCTGGCCTGGTCGCGCCTGTTCAAGTCGCTGCGCGATGCCGATCGTTTCCCAAGCAGGAGTGCGTGAAGGGGAGGCTCTCCCCTCCTCCACGATCGGCGCAAGCACCTCACACGACATGCCTCGACAAGTCGCCCCGGCCTGCCCATGGTGCTGGCATGCGCACGTCCTCCTTCAAACGCGATTCGAAGCCGACTCCTCCCGGTGAAGTGCCTCCGGATCTGACGATCTCCGGCATTATCGACCGGGTGACCTATCACAATGCCGAAAACGGCTTCGCCGTGCTCCGCGTCAAGGTGAAGGGGCGCAAGGACCTGGCCACCGTGATCGGTCGCACCGCGGCCATCGCTCCCGGCGAAAAACTCGAGGCGGAAGGGCGCTGGAGCGTCGATCCCGAGCGAGGCCTGCAGTTCCGTGCCGATGTCATCCGCACCACGCCGCCCGGCTCCGCATCCGGTATCGAGCGCTACCTTGCCTCCGGCCTGGTCCGCGGCATCGGCCAGGAAACCGCCAAGAAGCTGGTGACAGCCTTCGGCAAGGACACGCTCAAGGTCCTCGACAGCGAACCGGACCGGCTGAGCGAGGTGGCGGGCCTGTCGCCCCAGCGCATCCGCCTGATCCGAGAAGGCTGGAGCGCCCAGCAGGAGTTCCGTGACGTCCTGGTCTTTCTTACCGAGCACGGGCTCGGGGCGACGCGTGCCGCCAGCGTGCAGAAGGCGCTCGGCACCAATGCGGTCGAACTGATCAAGGCCGATCCCTACCGGCTGTCACGCGAAGTCAAGGGGTTCGACTTCCGCACCGCCGACCAGTTTGCCCTCAGTCTCGGGCATGAACGCGAGGATCCCTCGCGCCTCACCGCCGGCCTGCTCTGGGCGCTGGGCGAGGGCGCCACCAACGGCCATTGCGGCGTACCGCGCGAAGCCCTGTTCGAACGGGCCGGCCGTGTGCTGGAGGTGGACGACTATCTCTTCAACGATGCCGCCACCCGCCTGCTGCAGACCCGCTTGATCATCGGCGACACCATCGAGGGGGCCCCGTCCTACTTCCTGCCGGCGCTGTGGAACGCCGAGGAGGCCGTTGCCACCAGGCTGAAGCAGATGGCCGGCGGCAGCCCGCCCTGGCGTCAGGAGGGCCTGCACCAGGCGGTGCTGGATACCGAAGCTCGCACCCGCAAGCGTCTCGCCCCCGCCCAGGCGCTCGCGGTGGAGACGGCCCTCGCTTCCAAGCTGCTGGTGATCACTGGTGGCCCGGGCGTCGGCAAGACCACCATCATCGACACCATCATCAAGGCGCTCGAGCGCAAGGATGTGACGATCGCCCTGTGCGCGCCGACCGGCCGCGCCGCCAAGCGCATGGCCGAAAGCACCGGCCAGGAGGCCAAGACCATCCATCGCCTGCTGGAAATCGATCCGGTCTCGGGCACGTTCCGCCGACAGCGGGCCTATCCGCTCGATGCCGACCTCGTCATCGCCGACGAGGCCAGCATGATCGACATCGAGCTGATGCGCGCCTTGCTCGATGCCCTTTCACCGCGTGCCGCGCTGGTTCTGGTGGGCGATGCCGACCAGTTGCCCTCGGTCGGCCCCGGCCAGGTTCTGGCCGATATCATCGCCTCCCAAGTCATTCCCGTGGTGCGGCTCACCGAAGTGTTCCGCCAGGCCGAAACCAGCCGCATCATTGCCGCGGCCCATGCCGTCAATCACGGCGAGGTGCCGGAAGGCGCCAAAAGTCCCGATGACGGCGATTTCTTCGTCGTCGACATGGCGACGGCTGAGGATGGCGCCAACAAGGTGATCGACATCGTCACCAACCGCCTGCCGCGCCGCTTTGGCCTCGATCCTGTCAGGGACATCCATGTGCTGACACCGATGAACAAGGGGCCACTGGGTTCGCAGACGCTGACGCAAGCGCTGCGCGAGGTCCTCAATCCGGCCCGCGAAGGCGCGATCGTGCGCGAATTCGGTACCTTCGCCCCGCATGACAAGGTCATGCAGATCGACAATGACTATGATCGTGAAATCTTCAACGGCGATATCGGCTTCGTCACCCGCACGGATGTGAAGGCGGGGCAGCTCACCGTCACCTTCGACGGACGCGACGTCCACTACACCACCGCGCAGCTCGACAGCCTGGTGCCGGCCTATGCCACCACCATCCACAAGGCCCAGGGCTCGGAATATCCGGCGGTGGTGGTGGTGATCTCCAACGCCCATTATCCGATGCTGGCGCGCAACCTGCTCTATACGGCGATTACCCGCGGCAAGCGGCTGGTGGTGGTGGTCGCCGAAAGACGCGCCCTGAGGCTGGCGGCGGAAAATGCCATGGGGCGTCGGCGCTGGACCCGGCTCCGCGAAAAATTGGCTGCGCCCGCGCCGGATGTTTCCTGAAGAACCCTTGCCGTCATGGTACGGCGCTATACAAACATCTTGCAGAGATCGGCAAAGATGGGGGCGGGAATGTTGCGGCGAGCCATGATTGGCGCCTGGGTGCTGGCGGCTTCGGCCGTTCCGATCGGTTCGGCTTCCGCCCAGACGAAACCGGCGCCCGCCGCGCCGGCACCGGCCGCTCCCCTCGATGCCGCTTTCGAAGCTGCCAAGGCGGCGGCTGCAGCGATGGGAGCGGGAGATTTCGCCTCCATCCAGCAGGACCTGATCTGGACCGGCGATCTCAACTCCCTGCCATCGGGCGAGATGGGCAAGCGCAGCTATGAGGCGATCCGCGCCTTCCAGAAGCGCATCAAGGCCAAGGAAACCGGCATATTCACGCCGCCCCAACGCATCACCCTCGCCCAGCACGCCGCCAAATTCACGGCGCGCTACGGCTTTACGACAATCACCGAACGCGGCATCACCCTGGGCTATCCGGCCAAGCTCACCACCGAGCGCACGGAAGGCAAGAACGGCCCCCATTTCGCCACCCCCAAGAACGACACCAAGGGGAACGACGTCACCCTCGACATCCTCGCCATCCCGGCCGAGAAGGAGAGCTTCGAGGCCCTGTTCACCCGCCTCAAGACGGAGCGGCCCGGGCGCAAGGTGACCTATTCGCTGCTGCGCCCGGATTTCCTGGTGGTCGCCGGCAGCAATGACGGCAAGAGCTTCTATCTGCGTTTCGTCAAGACCGACACCGATTCACGCGGCTTCGCCCTCGGCTGGGACCCGGCGCTTTCACCCGGCTTCGATCGGGTTTCCATTGCAATGGCCTCTTCGATGAAATTGGCCGATGGCGGCAAGCCGGCTGCAGTGGCTCCGCCGATCTTCAAGCCCGCCGACAAGCCGGCTCCCCCACCCGAACCGCCGAAGCCGACCGGTCCGCCTGTGCCCTTGCCATCAGGCGCCTCGACGGCGGCCAAAACCGGCCCGGGCACGCTTGTGTCGCCGAACGGCGATATCCTGACCTATGCCGGCCTGGTGGCGGGATGCGAAACGGTGACGCTGCAGGGCGGCGCCCCGGCCAAGGTGGTCGCCGGCGATCTCGGCAATGACGTCGCGCTGGTCCGGGCCAACCCAGCTCCAGGCCCGGCACCGCTCGCCTGGCGGCAGCCGGCGCTGGCGCAAGGTGATGCTGTCGCCCTGCTGTCCGGCTCCGCGCCGGTCGCCACCACCATCACGGCACTGGTTGGCAGCAATGACGACAGTCGCCGCGTATCGCTCGCAACGGGCGCCCCCGGCGCCTTGATCGACAAGGATGGCGCCTTGGCAGGCCTTGCCGCCGCCAATGGCGACCCGACAGCCTTGAAGGGCCTGTTCGTCACCGCCTTCCTGCGCGCCAGCGGCGTCACGCCTCCCGAGCGCGGCGGCGACCCGAGCAAAGCCACCGTCACGCTGACCTGCACGCCGAAGCCATAGAGCAAGGGGGTGCCTACAGGCCGGTGCGTTACTTGCGTATCTCTCCCTCCGCGCCGCGATGGTAAGAAAAGACCGCCACCCTTCTTGGCAAACTTCGGCACTTCGCTACGACAGGTCCCGGTGCATCGTCACTTGCACTTTTCATTATTGCCAAACGCCAATCCATTGTAACAAATGATCCAGAGTTCGGCCTCGCCTCCAAACCTGTCGACGAAGGTCCCTGCGGGCGGATCTCGGCGGGCAAGGGTCTCGAGGGAAACGGCCGGCTTGCTGTTCGGGCTGAGGTAAAACCTAAAATGTTTCGACTGAAAGCGATCGCCGCTTCCCTCGGAAGAGTTTCCCGGCGTGGCCCATCGGGGGGGCTCGGCAGGAAACTCTGCCTGGCTGTGGTCCTTGCCTTGGCCGCGCCCCATGCTGCGCAAAGCCAGGAAGCCACCTTCCCCTCCGCCCAGGCGGCGGCCAATCAGTTGAGCGCCCAGCAGATCGCCAATCTGCAGGAAGACCTGGCCTGGGCCGGCATGTTTTCGGAAGAGAACTCTCCGCCGGTTTCGGGGATTTTCTACAACGCCACCTACCAGGCCATCCGCCAATATCAACGCAGCAACAACCTGCCTGAAACGGGGGCGCCCAGTGCGGCCCTGGTCAGCGAACTGGACGGCCGGGTTGCTTCGATCCGGCGGACGGCCAACCTCAAAACCCTGGAAAATGGCGTCCTGAAGATCAGCTATCCAGCCGGCGTGCTGACCAAACAGCAGACGGTCAAAGGAGAGACGCGCTACACGACGCCCTCGGGCGACGCGCTGGTCCAATTGATCAATATGACGGGATCGCGCGAACGGCTCGACCAGATGTTCGCCGACATGAAGAAGGCCGCCGGCAAGGTCAAATATTCCGTCATGCTCGATGATCAGGGCGAAGGACAGCCTACCCGTTTCGTGATCGTCGGCGGCGACGCCAAATTCACCATCTATACGAGTATCGCACAGAAGGATGATGCGATCGTCGGCTTCATCGCCAGCTGGGACCGCAAGAAACGGCCGGATTTTCGCAACAGCGCCATCGTCATGGGCCTCTCGATCCGGCCGAAGACCGTTGCCAATCCCTATACCGCCGCAGCGGCGGGACAGAACCCGAAGGGCACCATCGCGATGCCCACTGCCGAGCTGAACCGGCAACTCGACATCTGCGCCAAAGCGAAGGACGCTGCCGAGATCGTCACCGCCTGCACGGCGGCACTGTCGGCCAGCACGCTGCTGGCGGCCAACCGGCCGACCGTCCTCTACAATCGCTCCGTCGGATACAACAGGCAGAACAAGGCCGATCTGGCTCTCGCCGATCTCGACCAGGCCATCGCCCTCGATCCGGACCAGGCGAGTTATTACACGCAGCGCGGGCATGTCCGCTACGGCCAGTCGAAATATGATGCCGCGGCGGCAGATTATAGCCAGGCCCTTGCCAAGAAAACGCCGGCGGCGGCCGACTATACCAATCGCGGCAACAGCTATTATGGCCTGGAGGATTACCAGAAAGCCGTCGCCGACTATGACGCATCGCTGCGCCTGGATCCGAACGATATCGACACTCACGCCCTTCGCGGCTCTGCGCTGCTGAGGCTGAGCCGGCCGGCAGAAGCCATGACCGATCTGAACTTCACTATCGAGCGGGGTGGCGACAAGGTCGGCGCCGGCGACTACAAGAATCGCGGAGAGGCGCTGGCCGAGCTTGGCCGCGCCGAAGAAGGCAGGCCTGATTTCGCCAAGGCAGAAGCCATCGCCACCGCGAAGATCGAGACGGACAATTACAATTTCGTCTATCGTGCCTTCGTTCGTGCCTTCACTGGCAATGCCGAGGGAGCCATTGCCGATGCAGACAAATATCTATCCATCGACCCTAAGGCCAGCGAAGCCCTTCATGCGCGCGCACTGGGCAATGTCGCCAAGCAAGATTTCACCAAGGCGCTCGCCGATTTCTCCCAGGCCATCAGCATGGGGCGCAAGCGTTTGTTCATCCAGCGCCAGCGCGGTGATGTCTATTTGACGACCGGCCAGCCCGAACAGGCGATCGCAGATTACCAGGCCCAACTCAATCTTACACCCGGCAACGCCCTCGCCATGGTCGGCCTCGAAAAGGCCAGGCAGGCGATGGCTGCCAAACTCCTGGCAACCGCAGGTACCCCGCAGGGCAACAATGCACCAGCCACGGCCGGTTCACCGCAGGTGGCTGCACTGGCCGCCCTGCAACCTCCGGCCAAAGCCGAGCTTGGTCGCCGGGTGGCCCTGGTGATCGGCAATTCCAACTACGCCAATGTCGCCGCCCTGCCGAACCCGAAGAACGACGCCGCCAAGGTCGCCGACACCCTGCGCAAGATCGGCTTTGCCGAGGTGACGCTGGCGGAGGACACCGATTTCCGCAGCCTCAACCGCGCCCTGCAGGATTTCGCCAGCCAGGCCGACGGGGCCGACTGGGCAGTGATCTACTATGCCGGCCATGGCATCGAGATCGCCAACACCAATTATCTGGTGCCGGTCGATGCCAAGCTCGCGTCCGATCGCGACGTCACCTTCGAGGCCGTGCCGCTCGATCGGGTGATGGCCGCCAGCGAAGGCGCCAAGGGCATGCGTCTGGTCATCCTCGATGCCTGCCGCAACAATCCCTTCCTGGCCAACATGACCCGCAAGACGGCAACGCGCGCCGTCTCGCGCGGCCTCAGTCGGGTCGAGCCGGATGGCGGCACGCTCGTCGTCTATGCCGCCAAGGCCGGCGAGGTCGCCCTCGACGGCAGCGGCGGCAACTCGCCCTTCGTCACCGCCCTCACCACCAACCTGCAGAAGCCCGGCATCGAGATCGGCAAGCTGTTCCGCCTGGTGCGCGACGATGTGATGAAGGCGACCGACCGCAAGCAGGAGCCCTTCACCTATGGCTCCCTGCCCGGCGAAGATTTCATCTTCAATCCGGGCTGAGGACAACAGGCATGAGTCGGAGTGAGAAACCGGAAACCGCCGCAATGCGTCGATTGAAACCGCCCATTCTCGGAACACTCCTTGCCGTGATCCTCGGCACGAGCTTGGCCGCCGCCACGACGGCCCAGGGGCAAACGAAACTCACGGCCACCGAGCTGCAGCGCTATATCGATATCTGCTTCAAGGCCAAGGATGGCAACGAAAACGTCGCAGCCTGCACGGCCGCCCTCTCCGCCGGCGAGAAGCAATTGTCGAAACCCAACCGCGCTATGGTGCTCTATAGCCGCGCGATCGGTTATACCAAGCTCCAGCAATTCGACCCGGCGGTTGCCGATGTCACCAAGGGGCTGGCTCTCACCCCTCAATCGGCGAAACACTATACGCTACGCGCACTCCTCTACAGAAAACAGGGCAAGAACGACTTGGCTCTCGCCGATTTCAAAGAGGCGGTCAATAAGGGAGCGAAGGGCGCAGGAGACTATGCCGACCGTGGCAGGAGTTATTTCGACGTCGGCGATTATGAAAAGGCACTTGGCGACTTCGATACCTCCCTGCGCACGGCACCCGACAATGCCATGGTTCACGGCTACCGTGGCGTGGCGCTGCTGAGATTGGGCCGGGTCAACGAGGCTGTCACCGACCTCACCTTTCAGATCGAGAAGGGAGGAAACAATGTCATCCCGGGCGATTACACCCATCGCGGCTTTGCTCTGATCGAACTGGGTAAAGCGGACGAAGCAAAGGCCGATTTCGCCAAGGCCGAAGCGCTTGCCACAGGAAAGATCGAAGGAACCAGTACGCCGGAGGCCTATTGGTATGTCGACCGCGCCTTCGCGCGGGCGCTCGGAGACAATCCGGACGGCGCCGTCGCCGATATCTCCCGCTATCTGTCGACCCAGGCCCAGACCGCCGATGCCTTTCAAGCCCGGGCCCTCGCCTATGCAGCCAAACGGAACTACCGGGATGCGTTGGCCGATTTTTCCCAGGCCATCAATCTGGATCGGAAGAAATTGTTCATCCTACGCCAGCGCGGCGATGTCTATCTGGCCGCTGGGCAGCCCGAACTGGCAATCGCCGACTATCAGGCCCAGCTGAGCCAGATAGCTGGGAACGCCCTGGCCATGACCGGGCTCGAAAAGGCCAAGCAGGCCATGGCCGCCAAGCTGCAGGCTTCCGCCACGCCGCCACAGAGTAACAGTGCCTCAACCACCGGCGGCGCCCCGCCATCCCAGGCCAAAGCCGAGCTCGGCCGCCGGGTGGCCCTGGTGATCGGCAATTCCAACTACGCCAATGTCGCCGCCCTGCCGAACCCGAAGAACGACGCCGCCAAGGTCGCCGACACCCTGCGCAAGATCGGCTTTGCCGAGGTGACGCTGGCGGAGGACACCGATTTCCGCAGCCTCAACCGCGCCCTGCAGGATTTCGCCAGCCAGGCCGACGGGGCCGACTGGGCAGTGATCTACTATGCCGGCCATGGCATCGAGATCGCCAACACCAATTATCTGGTGCCGGTCGATGCCAAGCTCGCGTCCGATCGCGACGTCACCTTCGAGGCCGTGCCGCTCGATCGGGTGATGGCCGCCAGCGAAGGCGCCAAGGGCATGCGTCTGGTCATCCTCGATGCCTGCCGCAACAATCCCTTCCTGGCCAACATGACCCGCAAGACGGCAACGCGCGCCGTCTCGCGCGGCCTCAGTCGGGTCGAGCCGGATGGCGGCACGCTCGTCGTCTATGCCGCCAAGGCCGGCGAGGTCGCCCTCGACGGCAGCGGCGGCAACTCGCCCTTCGTCACCGCCCTCACCACCAACCTGCAGAAGCCCGGCATCGAAATCGGCAAGCTGTTTCGCCTGGTGCGCGACGACGTGATGAAGACGACCGACCGCAAGCAGGAGCCCTTCACCTATGGCTCCCTGCCCGGCGAAGACTTCATCTTCAATCCGGGCTGAGGGCTGGAGTGTGGACCATCCATGTTCTCCAGGGAACTGCAGCTTCCCGCAGTTATGGCGAGAAGCTCCAAGGTGCAGGAATGCGCCCAAGCTCAGGCCCCTGCGGCCTGACGATCAAAATCTTGGCCAAACCTATCGATCCGGGGTTCCCCAATGTTGCGCTTGAAGACGATCGCCGCCCTGATCGGGCTGACGCTGGCCATCGCCACTCCGGCCGCGGCGCAGATCATCGACTATGCCCGCTTCGAGAAAGCCAAGCGGATCGGCGATCAATTGAGCAGCACGCAACTGCGCCAGCTGCAATCCGACCTGTCGTGGAACACCGGCTACAACAGCCTTACCAATTTCCCCCTCTGGGGCAGTTTTGACGAAGCGACCTTCGTCGCGATCCGGAATTTCCAATCACACAATCTGAGAAGCCTGAACATCAAGCCGCTCGAGGAAAACAGCATCCCCTCGCCCGAGTTGATCAAGCTCGCCCGCACCAAGGCGGCCAAGCAGAAAGCTCTGCTCGACTTCAGGACCGCCAGTGCCCAGGGCATGACCATCGACTATCCGGCCTCGCTGCTGCCGGCCCGTGAGGAAACGCCGACGGGCCTGCGCCTGCGGGCGCCGCGCTGGGACATGAGCGTGGAACTACAGGCCTTTTCGGCAGGAGACATGCCATTCGAGGCGCGCTTCGAGGCTATGAAGGCCACGCCGGAGGTGACCCGAATCGTCCAGGCCAAGCTGTTCAAGGCACGGGCGGGGCGTAACCCGACCTATTTCGTGCTGTTCGGCACCAAGGACAGCCTGGGCTTTTATGCCCGCTTCATCAAGGGCGCCGACGGTTCGGCGCGGGGCATGATCATCCGCTGGAACGCCGACACCGGCAAGGACACCACACAGATGGTGGAGATGTTCGAGGCCTATGATGCCTTTGGGGTCATGATCGGCTCGCTGCGGCTGGATGACGACGACAGTGGCTCGGCAGCGGAGGCACCGCTTTCCGAGATCGCCGATCTCAGGGCCAATCGCCAGCTCTGCGGACAGGCCAAGGTGGCCGCCGACATCGTCAAAGCCTGCAGCGACGTGCTGGCGGTGGGTGATCTGCTCCTGCCCCAAACGCTGGCCGTCACCAATTCGAACCGGGGCTGGGGCTTCTACCTCAAGGGCGACTACGACAAGGCCATCGCCGATTACAACGAAGCCATCGCCCTGCGCCAGGATGACGATCTCTCCTTCTCGGGGCGTGGCTATGCCCGCTTCGCCAAGGGCGACAATGCCCAGGCCATTGCCGATTTCGACCAGGCCCTGCGCCTGAAACCCACTCGGACGGAACTGCTGAGCTACCGCGCCTCCGCCGCCCTCAGGCTCGGCCGTCTGCAGGAAAGCGTCGACAACATCACTTCGGTGGTCGCCGGCGGCAAGGCCGCCACCCCCGACTACCTCAATCGCGGCGTGGCGCTGCTCGAGCTCGGCCGCAAGGACGAGGCCGCATCGGATCTGAGCCGCGCCGTCGACTCCGCCAGCGATGAACTGACGGCCGATCCCGGCAAGAATGCCTATAGCCTGATGTACCGCGCCATGGCCAAGGCCTATGGCAACGACCCGGATGGTGCCATCGCCGATGCGACGCGCTTCCTGTCGACCACGCCGCAATCCCCCGAAGCTTTCCACGCACGCGGGCTGGCCCAGGCGGCAAAGCAGGACTATGCCGCAGCCATCGTCGACTATACCCAGGCCATCAGCCTCGGGCGCAAGAGCTTCATCCTGCGCCAGCGCGGCGATGCCTATCTCGCTGCCGGCCAGCCCGACCTCGCTGCCGCCGACTATCTGGCGATGCTGCGCCAGTTTCCCTCCAATCCGCTTGCAGCCGCCGGCCTGGAAAAGGCCAAGCAGGCGCTGGTGCAGAAGTTCGGGTCCGCCAATCCGCCGGCGGCCGAACAGGCCACGCCGGCAACTTCGACACCGGCCCAGGCACCGGTGTCGATGGGCAGGCGCATCGCCCTCATCATCGGCAATGGTGCCTATACCGGCACCAGCCCCCTGCCCAATCCCAAGCGTGACGCGGCGCGGTTGGCCGAGACCTTCCGCAGCATCGGCTTCAGCGACGTCACTTTGGTGGAGGACCTCGACGTCCAGGGCTTCAACCGCGCCCTGCAAGAATTCTCGGACAAGGCGGCGCAGGCCGACTGGGCCGTGGTCTATTATGCCGGCCACGGCATGGAGGTCGACAATGTCAATTACCTCATCCCGGTCGATGCCAAGCTCGAGAAGGAGCGCGACATCCTGTTCGAAGCCGTACCGCTAGACCGGGTGATGGCAGCGGGCGAAGGCGCCAAGTCGCTGCGCCTGGTCATCCTCGACGCTTGCCGCAACAATCCCTTCGAGGGCTCGATGGCCAAGAAGAGCGCGACGCGGGCCGTCACGCGCGGCCTCAGCCGCGTCGAGCCTGACGGCGCGAGCCTGGTTGTCTATGCCGCCAAGGCCGGCCAGGTGGCGCTGGACGGGGCGGATGGCAATTCGCCCTTCGTCACCGCGCTCGACACCAATCTGCGCAAGCCCAATGTCGAGATCGGCAAGCTCTTCCGCCTGGTGCGCGACGATGTGATGAAGGCGACCGAACGCCAGCAGGAGCCCTTCACCTA
This sequence comes from Labrys sp. (in: a-proteobacteria), assembly GCF_047605565.1. NCBI lineage: Bacteria > Pseudomonadati > Pseudomonadota > Alphaproteobacteria > Hyphomicrobiales > Xanthobacteraceae > Labrys > Labrys sp. (in: a-proteobacteria). The sequence continues at coordinate 27,885 of NZ_JASGFM010000009.1, read as the reverse complement.
CGGTTCCCTGCCAGGCGAGGACTTCTTCTTCAATCCGGGGAAGTAGGGAGTGGGAGTCCGCTTCGAGAGGTTGAGCATCTCCCCTCATCCGGTTGCCGCCACCTTCTCCCGCAAGGGGAGAAGGGAATCTACCCGGCTTGCGTGATGTTCGGCGACGGGAGCCGCAATCCGACCTCAATAGTATCCCTTCTCCCCTTGCGGGTGTCGTCAACTCTATCGAGTTGACTAGAGGTCCCGGCAGGGGGATGAGGGGGGCCGGCGCGCGCGCCCTCAGACCTCGAAACAGGCGACCAGGCGATCGTGCTTCAGCTCCAGGCCCGGTCGTTCGTCCCGGCAATGCGGCTTGACGATCGGGCAGCGTGGATTGAAGGCGCAGCCCGTCGGCGGGGCGAAGGGCGAGGGCAATTCGCCCTGCAGCACGATGCGCTCGCGCTTGCGGTCGGGATCGGCCTGCGGCGTCGCCGACATCAGTGCCCTGGTATAGGGGTGCTGCGGCGCCGAGAACAGGGCGTCGCGCGTGCCCATCTCAACCGCCCGTCCCAGATACATCACCATCACGTCGTCGGCGATGTGGCGCACCACCGACAGGTCGTGGCTGATGAAGATATAAGCGAGCTTGAACTCCTGCTGCAGTTCGGCGAGCAAGTTGAGCACCTGCGCGCGCACCGAGACGTCCAGGGCCGAGACCGGCTCGTCCAGCACCAGGATCTTCGGCCTGAGCATCAGGGCCCTGGCAATGGCGATGCGCTGGCGCTGGCCGCCCGAGAACATATGTGGATAGCGCAGCGCCTGCTCAGGGCGCAGGCCGACCCGCTTCATCATGGCAAGGGCAGCTTCGCGCCGTTCGCCCGAGCTCATCCTGGTGTTGACCAGCAGGGGCTCCTCCAGCGCCTGCGCGATGGTCTGGCGCGGATTGAGAGAGCCGAAGGGGTTCTGGAACACGATCTGGATTTCGCGGCGCAGGGTCTTGCGCTGCTCCGCCGTCGCCAGCTTCACATCGATGCCACCGATGGTCAGCGATCCCGCACTGGGCTGCTCGATCATGGTCAGCAAACGCGCGAGGGTCGACTTGCCGCAGCCGGACTCACCCACCACCGCCAGCGTCTTGCCGGCATCGAGCGTGAAGCTCACGCCGGCCAGCGCCTTGACGGTCGCCGTGCCGCCGAACATGCCGCGCTTGACTTCATAGGAGCGCGCGAGATCACGCGCTTCGACGAGGACTGCCATCACACGGCCTCCATGCGGGCCGCTTCGCCACCAGTCAGCGGGTGGATGCACAAGGCCTGGTTATAGTCCACGCCGGCCCGCTTGGGCGGTGCGGCGCGGCATTCATCGGTGGCATAGGAACAGCGCGGCGAGAACAGGCAACCGCGGGGGCGGTCATACTGGCCGGGCACCACGCCGGGGATCGACGGCAGGATCTGCGAGGTGGCCCGCTCCGGCAAGGCTGCCAGCAGGGCTGATGTATAGGGATGGCGCGGCGTGTGGAACAAAGGCCCCGTCTTAGCCATCTCGACCTGCTGGCCGGCATATTGCACGACCACGCGCTCGGCCGTTTCGGCGACGACCCCCATGTCATGGGTGATCAGCACCACGGCCATGCCGCGTTCCTCGCGCAGCTTGACCAGGAGATCGAGGATCTGCGCCTGGATGGTGACGTCGAGCGCCGTCGTCGGCTCGTCCGCAATCAGCAGCTTGGGATTGCAGGAGATCGCCATGGCGATCATCACGCGTTGGCTCATGCCGCCCGACATCTGATGCGGGAAGGCCGACAGGCGGCGCGCCGGATCGGTGATGCCGACAGCCTTCAGCAGTTCCACCGCCCGGTCCCGCGCCTCGCGCCGCGATATCGACAGGTGGGCACGTATGGCCTCGGTGAGCTGAAAGCCGACCGTGAAGCAGGGATTGAGCGAGGTCATCGGCTCCTGGAAGATCATCGCCATGTCGCGGCCGATGATCTTGCGCCGTTCGCGCGGCGTGATCTTTTGCAGGTCCAGCCCGTTGAAGGCCAGCTTGTCGGCGGTGATGCGGGCCGTCTTGGGCAAGAGGCCCATCAGCGCCAGCATGGCGACCGACTTGCCGGACCCGGACTCGCCGACGATGGAGACGATCTCGCCCGGATCGATCGCGAGCGAGACCCCGTCCACGGCCCGGAAGAAGCCGTGCTTGACCTGGAATTCGACGGTGAGATTGGAGATTTCGAGCAGCGCCATGTCTATTCTTGCCCCAACATGTCTACCCTCGCTTCAACTTGGGATCGAGCGCATCGCGCAGACCGTCGCCAAACAGGTTGATGGCGACCACGGTGACCAGAATGCAGATGCCGGGCGCGATGGCGAGCCAAGGCGCGCTCTGGATGTCCTGACGCACGTCGGAGAGCATGGCGCCCCATTCGGGGATGGGCGGCTGCGCGCCCATGCCGAGGAAGCCCAGCGCCGCCGCCTGCAGGATGGCATCGGAGACGCCGAGTGTCGCCTGCACGATCAGCGGTGCCATGCAATTGGGCAGGATGGTGCGGAACAGGAGACGGGGCGGCTTGACCCCCACGACCGTGGCGGCGGTGACATAGTCCTTCGACAATTCCCCGAGGGCGGCGGCCCTGACGATCCGCACATAGCGCGGCAGGAAGACGATGGTGATGGCCGCGACCGTCGGCACCAGGCCGGGCTGCAGGATGGCGACGATCACCATGGAAAGCACCAGGTCCGGGATGGACATGATCAGGTCCATCAGCCGCATCAGCACGAAGTCGAACCAGCCGCCGACATAGGCCGCGATCAGCCCCAGGATGACTCCGAGCAGCATCGAGACCGCCATCACGGTCAGGCCGATGCCGAGCGAGTAGCGCGCGCCATAGATCAGGCGCGAAAGCACGTCACGACCGCCGCTCTTGTCGGTGCCGAGGATGAACTCCCAACTGCCGCCCTCGACCCAGGCCGGGGGCTGGCCGACATGACCGGGATGGCCGGCGTCCGGCCAGCCCGCCGCATTATAGGGTGCGTAGGGAGCCAGGAAATCGGCAAAAACGGCAACGAGAACCACGAGGACGAGCACGACAAGGCCCGCGACGGCGCCCTTGTTCTGCTTGAGCGAGTCCCAGATCTCGGCGGTGGCGGAAGGCGGCTTGGCCGGGCGGATTGCCGCCGCGGCTTGCGTGTCAGCGGCCATGGCGAATCCTTGGATTAATGACGCCGTAGAGCAGATCGACGAAGAGATTGATGAAGGTGACGAGGATGGCGATGATCAGGATGCCGCCCTGGAGCGCGGGATAATCACGGCGCGAGAAGGAATCGATCAGCCACTTGCCGACGCCGGGCCAGGAGAACACCGATTCCGTCTGCACCGCGCCGGCGAACAGCATGCCGATCATCAGGCCGACCACGGTGACGATCGGGATCATGGCATTGCGCAGGGCATGCAGGCCGATCACCCGCAGCGGCGACAACCCCTTGGCCCGGGCGGTGCGGACATAGTCCTCGTTCAGCACTTCCAGCATGGCCGAGCGTGTGATGCGCATGATCACCGCCAGAGGGATGGTGCCGAGCACGATGGCGGGCAGGATGAGATGCTGCAGCGCAGACCAGACCGCGCCCTCCTGGTCGGACCAGAAGGCGTCCCAGAGCATGAAGCCGGTACTGGTTTCCTCGTCGAAATAGAACGCCGTGTCGATACGCCCGCCGACCGGCGTCAGATCGAGCTTGAGGGAAACCAGCAGGATCAGGAGGATGCCGAACCAGAAGATCGGCATGGAATTGCCGATCACGGCGAAGGCTGTGGCAATGTAGTCGGCGAACTTGCCGCGCTGCAGGGCGGCAAGGATTCCGAAGGGAATGCCGAGGCCGACGGCGAAGATCATGGCTGCGAAGGCCAGTTCCACCGTGGCAGGAAAGAGGGTGAAGAACTCGGTCAGCACCGGCCGTTGGGTGACGATGGAGGTGCCGAAATCACCATGCAGGAGTTGCCAGAGATAGCGGCCGAACTGCTCGTAGACAGGTTGGTCGAGACCGAGTTGGTGACGGAATTCGGCCAGGCGCTCGGGCGAAATACCTCTTTCGCCCACACGCACTTCGACCGGGTCGCCGGGAACCATTCGAATGGCGAAGAATGCCAAGGCGACCAGCGCGATGAAGGTCGGAACGGTCATGGCGACACGCTTGAGCAGGAAGGTCAGCATGGGCGCTCGCGGGTCAGCAGTAGAAAACAGGATACAAAAAGGCTGCCAGGCCGATGAAGACCTGGCAGCCTGAAAGCGTGATTACTTCTTCAGGTCGGTATCGAAGAACTCGAAGCGGCCGAGCGGCGAGGGCTTGAAGCCTTCGACGTTCTTGCGAACGGGCGTGTAGACCACCGTGTGGGCGATGTTCAGATAGGGAACCTCGTCATGGGCGATCTGCAGCATCTCCTGGTAGAGCTTGGTGCGCTCGGCCTTGTCGAAGCTGGCGCGGGCCTTCTCCAGGCGCTCCTGGTGGTCCTTGTTGCACCAGCGCGGATAGTTCTGGCTAACGGGCTTCTTCTTCTCGATGTCGCAGGCGAACAGGAAGAAGAAGTTGTCGGGATCGCCATTGTCGCCGGTCCAGCCCATCTGGGGCAGCGTAGCCTCACCGTTCTGCAGGCGCTTGCGGTAGTCACCCCACTCATAGGTGACGAGCTTGGCGTTGACGCCGATCTTGGCCAGATCGGCCTGCATCAGCTCGCCCATGCGCTTGCCGTTGGGATTATAGGGCCGGTAGACCGGCATGTACCACAGGTCGATGTCGATCGGGGTCTTTACCCCGGCGTCGGCCAGGAGCTTCTTTGAAGCTTCGGGGTCATAGCCGTATTCGGGGATCTTGTCGTTGTAGCCCAGCATGAAGGAGGGGATCAGCGTGGTCGAGGGCTTGCCGCTGCCTTCATAGACGTCCGAGAGGATCGCCTTCAGGTTGATCGCCTTGGCCAGGGCCAGGCGTACTTCCTTCTTGTCCAGCGGGGGCTTCTCCGTGTTGAAGGAGAAGTACATGTCGTTCAGGCCCTCATTGGTCAGGACCTTGATGTCCTTGTTGGCCTCCATCGACTTGAGGTCGGCGGGGTTGGGGCCGACCATGACCTGGCATTCGTTCTTCTGCAGCTTGGCATAGCGGGCGGCTGCATCCGGCGTGATCGCATAGACGAGCTGGTCGAGCTTGACCTTGCCGGCCCAATATTGCGGGAAGGCCTTGTAGCGGATCACCGCGTCCTTCTGATAGGCGACGAACTGGAAGGCGCCGGTACCGACGGGCTCCTGGTCGAACTTCTCGGGCGTGCCGGCCTTGAGCAGGTAGTCGGCATATTCGGCCGACTGGATGGTCGCGAAATCCATGCCGAGATTGGCCATGAAAGGCGCGTTCGGCTTGGTCAGGGTCATCTTGACGGTGTAGTCGTCGACCTTCTCGATCGACTTCAACAGGCTGGGCATGTCCATGTCGTTGAAGTAGTCGTACGAACCGCCCGAAACCTTGTGATAAGGATTGTCATCCTTCCACTGGCGATTGAAGGAGAACAGGACGTCGTCGGCGTTGAAGTCGCGCGTCGGCTTGAAGCCCTTCCAGGAGTGGAACTTCACGCCCTTGCGCAGATGGAAGACGATCTCGGTGCCGTCCTTGGAAACGTCCCACTTCTCAGCGAGGCCAGGCCGGAGGTCGGTGGTGCCCGGCGTAAATTCCACGAGCTGGTTGTAGACCGGCCGGGCGGCGTCAAGCGAGGTGCCGGTGGTGTTCAGGGCCGGGGTGAAGTTCTCGGGGCTTCCCTCCGAGCAATAGACCAGCGTCTTGGTCGCGGCCATTGCCGTCGTTCCCAGCAACGCGGCAAAGCCGGCCGCCAGAAGGCCTGTCTTCAGCAGTTTTGACATTTGTTCCCCACTGTCATGGTGCATTGTTCCGTCCGCCTCCAAGCGAACGCAAACGCCGAACGGGCATTGAGGGCGCGCCGCCGGTCATCGTTTCAGGCCAGACAGAGGCGTTTCGAGCCGAGGAGAAGAGGTTCGAGGACGCAAGCCTTCCGACTTGTTACGCCCGCCACGGGCCAAACCCATGGCTGAAACGATCTGCTCATCGGCCAAAGCCACAGCGCCACCGAAGGCGGTGAGGCGATGAATGGCTTTCCGCAGCGCCGCTCCGCCTACCGGGATGCATGTCCCGACCGTGCCTGCGCCTCTCGTCCGGCCATTTTTGGCCTCATCTAGCTCCAAACCATACCCGACGTTACGCCCCTTGCCCAGTTGGCGCGTATGGAAGCCTTTTTATGCGTTTTCGGCAATCGGAATCTGACATTTTCGTGGCGTTTGTAATTTTTGTATCAGGAAGCGCCAACGAAAAACCCCGCGGCTATTCCACGGGGCTTTTCTGTAACATAAAGTTACCCGAGCGAGCGGCACGATGGACGCGCCGCGGCAAGAATCAGGCGGATTTCACAAAGAGGTCGAGCTTCTTGAAGTGCTCGGCGAGGAGATAATAGACCGTCACGCGCGACTTCGAATTGTCGGCCTTGAGCTTCTCGATCACTGCGGCAACGGCCGCGTCAAGCTTGTCGTCGGCATCCGTCAAGGCGAGCTTCTTCTTGAGGAAGCTGTCGCGGACACGAGCAAGTTCGGTAGGGTCCTTGCCGGCAACGAGCGAAGAATCACGATTACGCAGAGCAATGCCGAGATGCTTCACGATGCCGGCAGCAGCGGCTTCGTTCACACTGGACGTGTATTTCTTGATATCAGCGACGTAGGTAGCCAGATCAGACATCGGCGTGCATTCCTCCTGGATCACGATGCATCGGACACAGTTATTTGCTGGTCGAAACAACCGTGGAATATTAGGGCATGATTTGCCCGCAGGCGCCACCGCAAAGTGCGGCTTTCCCTACGGAAGCCGCACAGAAATGCACGCAAAAGACACTCAGCGGCGCTTTTCCTCGATCGCATCCCAGATCTGGGCGGCCAGATCCGGGCCACCGAGCCGCTTGATCGCCCGCAGGCCTGTCGGCGAAGTCACGTTGATCTCGGTGAGATGGCCGTCGATCACGTCGATTCCCGTGAACAGCAAGCCCTTGTCGCGCAGGGTCGGTCCGATTCGTTCGCAGATTTCCCGTTCACGCGGCGACAGGTCGGTCGGCTTGGCGGCGCCGCCGCGCACCATGTTGGAGCGAATGTCGCCCGGTTGCGGCACCCGATTGACGGCGCCGGCAGCGACACCGTCGACCAGGATGATGCGCTTGTCGCCCTCCGAGACCTTGGGCAGGAAATGCTGCACCACCCAGGGCTCGCGCGACAGAGAGGCGAAGAGATCGTAGAGCGAGCCGAAATTCGGATCCTGCCTGCTCACCTTGAACACGGCCGCACCGCCATTGCCATAGAGCGGCTTCATCACGACGTCGCCATGTTCGGCCCGGAAGGCTTCGATCTCGACGCGGTCGCGGGTAATCAGCGTGGCCGGCATCAGGTCCGGAAACTCGGTGACCAGGATCTTCTCCGGCGCGTTGCGCACGTGGAAGGGATCGTTCACCACCAATGTCTTGGGATGGATGCGCTCGAGCATGTGGGTGGTGGTGACATAGGCCATGTCGAAGGGCGGGTCCTGGCGCAGCAGCACCACGTCGAAGCCGGAAAGGTCGGTACGGCTTTCCGCGCCGGCCTTGACGTGATCGCCCTCGACATCCTGCACGGTGACCGGCCTGACCTGCGCGGAGACGATGCCGTCGCGCTGGGACAGGGTATCGGGCGTATAGACCGCCAGCGAATGGCCGCGCGCCTGGGCCTCCAGCATCAGGGCAAAAGTGGAATCCCCCTTGATGTTGATGCGCTCGATCGGGTCCATCTGCACGGCAACGTTGAGCTTCATCAGGCAGTTCCTCGGATTTCCAGGGTCTCGAAAAAGGACTGCTAGTTAGATAGCTGTCGACGCCGCGCCGCAACAGACGCCGGGACGGCTTACGACAAAAAGAATTTGATCGAGAGCGGGAGGCATTGACGAGGGTCGATCTCCAGAGCCTGACTCAATAATCGCGAACAGAGCCGAGAAAAGCTCAGTTTTGTCATGCCCGGGCTTGTCCCGGGCATCCAGATACCACCGCTTGTTGAGATTGCGGCGCTGGAGCCGGGACGAAGCCCGGCAATGGCAAAACGCGAGTTTTACAGATTTTCGGTCAGGCTCTCCGGATCGCCCCTCCAGGAACCTATTGCGCCTTGGATGCGTCGCCGACATAGCCGGCCATCAGGGTCTGGCCGCTCGCCTCGTCACGCAAGGCGAACAGGAAGGGCTTGTCGGCGACGAAGGCGAGCTCGGGCTTGTCGGCAAGGCTGCGGGAGGTGATGGCCGTGGCCGCCGCCGCTTCGGTTCCCTTCTCGTCGATGGCGATGGCGACCTTCTGGATGATCTCGTCGATCTTCTGCGGCTTGGCGGAGAACTGGCGCAGCGCGTCCGGCGCCCCCGCGGCCGGATCGAGCCCGAGGCCGTCCAGGCTGGCCCTGAGGTCGCCCCCGGCCTTGATGGTGAGGCGCGGCAGGGCGACGGTGCCGGTCGTCTCGGCGAACCCTTCCCCCGTCAGCCAGCCCGAAACATCCGAAAAATCGGCAAGGCCGGCCGGCTTGTCCGTTGTGGTGATCAGGATCAACGCGTAGCCCTTGGTGCGGTAGGGCAGGGAAACGCCGACGAAGCGCCCCTCCTGGCGGGCCAGCCGCGACGCCGAGCCCGAATGCATCATCGCCACCCTGGCCGGACCGCCATCGGCACGATGGAAATCGGCCTCGCCGGTCTGGGCGGGATCGAAGGCCATGCGCCACTCATCCTTGAAATGAAGGGCGTTGAGCAGGACGAGGCTGCCCCCATGCAAGGGATTGTCGATGAGGCTGGGAATGAGGCCGCGCGTGCGCTCCTTGACCAGGGCGTTGATGGCATCGCGCGTTGCCGGACTGGCGATATCGGTGACCTCCACCGTTGCGCCCGCCTGCTTCAGCTTCGCCAAAGCGGCCGGCTTGGGGGTGGCCTCCCGGTCGAAATAGACCGCGCCGATACCGGTCAGCGGGCTTTCGTCCTTGCCGCCCGCGATCAGGGGCGACAAGGCCTGGCGCAGTTTGGCGAAATCGCCGGCCTTGCCTTCGAGCCGCAGCGTCTTGAGCAGCGCGGCATGGAGCTTCGGGCTGGCCCCGAGATCGAGCAGCGCGAAGGCGGCGGCGAGGCTGGCCGGAGAAACCGCGAGATTGGGCTCGCCTGCCGCTGTCTTGCCCAGCGCAACGAGGAGGTCGAAGCCGAAGCGGGCGGAGGCCTGGGACACGGCGCTCGGAGCCGATTTCGCCTTCTCGGCCGGCTTCGCATCCGTCGATCTGGCGTCGCTCGATTTGGGCTTGGGCGCGGCCTCCGCCGGCAATGGCATGGCGGCGAGCAAGCCAAGGATCATCAAGGCTCTCCTCGATACTGCAAACTCAGCGCGGCGGCCCATGCCCCATCCTCCTCAACGGGCACCAATGCCCGGTCACTGCCCCAGTTAAGCATGATGCCATGGACGCGCTGTATCGCAGAGCACCTTTCTGCGTGAATGCACCGCACAATACGGGCTTTCCCCGCACCCGCCGCCCCGCTATAAGGCTGCCTCTCGGGGTGTGGCCGGACTCGACCTTCGAACCCGGCCCGCGCCCTCCTTGTCGTTGCATCGCCCATGCCGAAAGTCGCCAGCGCCTTCCGGCACAAGGTTCCAGCGGGGTCAGTCATGCGCAGCGCGTCGATCGAGCGCGTCACCAATGAAACGTCGGTGTCCGTGACCGTCAAACTCGACGGCACAGGCAAGCACGACATCGCCACCGGCGTCGGCTTCTTCGACCATATGCTCGACCAGCTCGCCCGCCATTCGCTGATCGACATCACTGTGCGCACCAAGGGCGACCTGCATATCGACGACCACCATGCCGTCGAGGATACCGGCATCGCCCTGGGGCAGGCCATCCGCAAGGCGCTGGGCGACCTCAAGGGCGTCACGCGCTATGCCGATGCCTATCTGCCGATGGACGAGACGCTGACACGCGCCGCCATCGACATCTCCGGCCGCCCCTTCCTGGTGTTCAAGGTCGATTTCCCGCGCGAGAAGATCGGCACCTTCGACACCGAACTGGTGCGCGAATGGTTCCAGGCCTTCGCCATGAATGCCGGCATCACGCTGCATGTCGAGACGCTCTATGGCTCGAATGCCCATCACATCGCCGAAAGCTGCTTCAAGGCGCTGGCCCGCGCCCTGAAGTCGGCTGTCGCCATCGACCCGCGCCTGGAAGGCCAATTGCCGACCACCAAGGGCAAGCTCGGAGGCTGAGACGATGCCGAGCTGGTTCGTTTTCGAGCCCGCCAAGACCGCTCCCGACACTCTGGAGGCCGCCGACAAGTCCGTCTTCGTCAAGGACGGCTTCAGCTTCGGCGCCTTTCTGGTCACGCCGGTCTGGCTGCTGTGGCGCAGGATGTGGCTGGTCTTCCTGGCCTGGCTGGGGCTGCAGGTGGCGCTCGCCGTGCTGACATCGGCGTTCTCCCTGGACCAGCGTGCCGCCGGAATCGTCTCCCTGCTGGTCAGCCTGTGCTTTGCCCTGGAGGCGAATGCCCTGCGCGCCTGGACCATGCGCCGCCAGGGCTGGCGCTTCAGCGGCATCGCCTCCGGCCATACCCTCGCGGAAGCCGAACAGCGCCATTTCGAAGGTCGTTCCCTCGCCGTTCCGGCTGCCCGGAACCCGCCGACGGCAGGCACGCACCCTCCCGGACAGGAATTCCCCGGCCCCTGGTCCTCGGCCCTGGGCCGGAACAGCGGCTCGCCGAACGTGCTCGGCGTCTTTCCCGAACCGCATGGAACAAAGCCTTGATCGCAACCATCATCGACTATGGCTCGGGCAATCTGCATTCCGCCCGCAAGGCCTTCGAACGCGCCGCAGCCGAAGCCGGCCTGCCCGTCGCCATCGAAGTGACCAGTGATCCCGAGCGGGTGGCCGGCGCCGATCATGTCGTGCTGCCGGGCGTGGGCGCCTATGCGGACTGCAAGCGCGGCCTGACTGCCGTATCCGGCATGATCGAGGCGCTCGGCCATGCCGTGACCGCCAAGGGACGCCCCTTCCTCGGCATCTGCGTCGGCATGCAGCTGATGGCCGAACGCGGTCTCGAATTCGAGACCACCGAAGGGCTCGGCTGGATCGGAGGCGACGTCAAGGCGATCCAGCCTGCGGATCCCGCTCTCAAAGTGCCGCATATGGGCTGGAACACGCTGTCCGCCAGGCGTGAGCACGCTCTCCTTGCCGGCATCCCGACCGGTCCGTCCGGCCTGCACGCCTATTTCGTCCATTCCTATCATCTGGCGGCTGCCGATCCGGCCGACGTGATTGCCGAGGCCGATTATGGCGGCCCGGTCACGGCCATGATCGGCCGCGCCAACATGGTGGGAACCCAGTTTCATCCCGAAAAGAGCCAGGCCCTCGGCCTGGCTCTGATCGCCAACTTCCTGCGGTGGCGCCCGTGATCCTCTTTCCTGCAATCGATCTCAAGGAAGGGCGCTGCGTGCGCCTCGTCCAGGGCGACATGGCCCAGGCCACCGTCTTCAACGACGATCCGGCCGAACAGGCTATCGCCTTCGAGGATATGGGCTTTTCCCACCTCCACGTCGTCGACCTCGACGGCGCCTTCGCCGGCAAGCCGATGAATTCGGCAGCCGTGGAGCGCATCCTTGCCGCCTGCACCATGAAGGTGCAGCTCGGCGGCGGCATCCGCGACTTCACGACCGTGGCCGCCTGGCTCGACAAGGGCATCGCGCGGGTGATCATCGGCACCGCCGCGGTACGCGATCCCGCCTTCGTCAAGGAAGCTGCCAAGGCCTTTCCGGGACAGATCGCCGTCGGTCTCGACGCGCGCGACGGCCTCGTCGCGGTCGAGGGCTGGGCCGAGGTCTCCACCGTGACCGCGGAGGAAATCGCCAAGCGCTTCGAGGATGCCGGCGTCTCCGCCATCATCTACACCAATATCGCGCGGGACGGCATGCTCAAGGGCATCGACTGGGACGGCACGCTGGCCCTGGCCCGGGCGGTCTCGATCCCGGTGATCGCCTCGGGCGGCCTGGCCTCGATCGCCGACGTCGAGCGCCTGGTGCAGCCCGATGCCGCCCTGCTCGAAGGCGCCATCGCCGGCCGCGCGCTCTATGACCGCCGCCTCGACCCGCATGAGGCTCTCGCCCTGTTGAGCAGGGTGGCCTGAGAGGGCGGGTCATCCCGTGCGCAGTGCAGCACGCAGTGATGCGCTGCAGACACGGGACAGCGTGCCGAATGAGTTTCATTCTGGAAACGGTCCCGTGTCTGCGCCGCAACATTTCATGTTGCATCGCGCACGGGATGACCATCCTCTCGTGATTTTCCTCTATAATTCTGTCATGGTGCCACCAACGGCCCGCAATCTCGGTCAAGAAGGTCGATGCTCAAAGCCCGCGTGATCCCCTGCCTCGACGTCAAGGACGGCCGTGTCGTCAAGGGCGTGAACTTCGTCGATCTCGTTGATGCCGGCGATCCGGTCGAGAGTGCGCGCGCCTATGATCAGGCCGGCGCCGACGAATTGTGCTTCCTCGACATCGCCGCCACCCATGAGAATCGCGGCCTGCTGCTCGACGTGATCAGCCGCACCGCCGAGGCCTGCTTCATGCCGCTCACCGTCGGCGGCGGCGTGCGGGCGGTGGAAGACATCCGCCAGCTCCTTCTCGCCGGCGCCGACAAGGTCTCGATCAATTCGGCCGCGGTCGCCGACAGGCAGTTCGTAGCCCGTGCAGCCGAGAAGTTCGGCCAGCAATGCATCGTCGTCGCCATCGACGCCAAGAGGGTCTCGACCGAAGGCGAGGCAGCCCGCTGGGAGATCTTCACCCATGGCGGGCGCCGCCCGACCGGCATCGACGCCATCGCCTTCGCCGAGGATGTCGTGCGGCTCGGTGCCGGCGAATTGCTGCTCACCTCCATGGACCGCGACGGCACCAAGATCGGCTTCGACCTCGATCTCACCCGTGCGATCGCCGACAGGGTCGGCGTGCCGGTGATCGCCTCGGGCGGCGTGGGCACGCTCGAACATCTGGTCGAGGGCGTGCGCGACGGCCATGCCAGCGCGGTTCTCGCCGCCTCGATCTTCCATTTCGGTACCTTCTCGATCCGGCAGGCCAAGACCTATATGGCCAAGGCGGGCCTGCCGATGCGTCTCGACGGATTGGCAGCATGAGCTTTTCCTTGACCGATCTCGAGGCTCGGGTGGCCGAGCGGGCCAAGGCGCCGCCGGAGCAGTCCTGGACGGCCAAGCTGCTGGCCGGCGGACCGCCACGTGCCGCCAAGAAGTTCGGGGAGGAGGCGGTGGAACTCGTCATCGCCCTCACCGAGGGCGAGGAAGGCCCGATCGTCGCCGAGGCCGCCGACGTGCTCTATCATTTGCTCGTCGGCCTCAAGGCGCGCGACATCCCGCTCGCTGCGGTCCTGCAGGAGCTCGAGCGGCGCACCGGCCAATCCGGCCTTGCCGAAAAAGCGTCCCGTCCTCGATGACGCCGACAGTTGAGGGGCAGGCAAACGCCATGGACCAGCTCGTGAAGTCGCCCGTGTCTCCCTATTCGGTGTTCACCCGCAGCGAATGGGCCAAGCTGAGGGCCGACACGCCGATGACCTTGACGGCGGCCGAGCTCGACCGCCTGCGCGCCCTCAACGACCCGGTCTCGCTGACCGATGTCGAAGAAATCTACCTGCCTCTGTCGCGCCTGCTTTCGCTCTATGTCGCGGCGACGCAGGGGCTGCACCGCGCCACCCAGCGCTTTCTCGGCACCAGCCAGGGCAAGGTGCCCTATCTCATCGGCGTGGCCGGTTCGGTGGCAGTGGGCAAATCGACCACCGCCCGCGTGCTGCGCCAATTGCTGACGCGCTGGCCCAACACGCCGAAGGTGGACCTGATCACCACCGACGGCTTCCTGTTCCCCAACGCCTTCCTGCGCGAACACGGCCTGATGGAACGCAAGGGCTTTCCGGAAAGCTACGACACCCAGCGCCTGCTGCGCTTCCTGGCCGACATCAAGGCCGGCCAGGGCAAGGTCACGGCGCCGGTCTACTCCCACCTCGTCTACGACGTGGTGCCGGGCGAGATCGTCACGGTGGACCAGCCCGACATCCTGATCGTCGAAGGGCTCAACGTGCTGCAGCCGGCCCGTCTGCCCCGCGACGGCAAGGCGATCCCCTTCACCTCGGACTTCTTCGACTTCGCCATCTATCTCGATGCCGAGGTGGCGCTGCTGAGGCGCTGGTATGTCGAGCGCTTCATGACCCTGCGCGAGACGGCCTTCCGTAATCCGCTCTCCTTCTTCCGCAAATATGCCGACCTCACCGAGGCCGAAGCGCTGGAGACCGCCCTTGGCCTGTGGAGCCGCATCAACCAGCCCAATCTGATCGAGAACATCCTGCCGACCCGCCCGCGTGCCGACCTGATCCTGCGCAAGGGCGACAGCCACGACATCGAGCAGGTCTCGCTCCGCAAGCTGTGACGGGCGGCAGAAGCGAGCCATTCAGCCTCGAGAGGCGCCGCCCCCGGCCTGCTCCGTGAGAAAGGTGACGAGGGCCGCGACGCCGAAGGCCGCGCCCACCGCGCATATACCTGGCCAGCCCGCATAGACCCAGGCAAAGCCCGACAGCCCCGCCCCTGTCGACGTCCCGATGAAAAACAGACCCGTGAACAGGCCGTTGACACGCCCGCGCGCCTCCGGCTGCAACAAATTGATGGCGCGCCGCCCCAGGGTCTGGTCGCCGACGACGCCAAGGTCGAGCAGAACCGCAGCGGCGACCAAGGTCGCAAGCGCGCCATGGAACGCTCCCGGCGATGCCCCGCGCGCCAGGAAGTCGCCGCCGATCTGGGCCAGGACCATGGCGCCGATCACGGCGAGATGAGCGAGCAGGGTGGCGCCGCGCGTCCTCCCCTTGTCTCCCGCACGTCCGGCGAGCGGCGCCACCACGGCACCCGCAGCACCGGCGAAGGCGAACAGGGCGATTCCGGTCTGGCCGAGACCAAAGGGGGCCTGAGCGAGACGAAGCGCCACAGACGTCCAGAACACGCCGAAGGCACCCATACATAGCGCCTGGTAGGCCGCACGCCGCCGCAATACCGGCTCCTGGCGCAGTATCGTCCACAGCGACCCGATCAGCCGCGCATAGCTCACGGTGCCCGCCGGCTGACGGCGTGGGATGACGAAGGCCAGGATCGCCGCGAGGACGGCGACGAGAACGGCAAGCCCGCCATAGAACCAGCGCCAGCCTGCGATCTCCGCCACAAGACTGGCGGCAGGCCGCGAGAGCAGAATGCCGATCATCAGGCCGCTCATTACATTGCCGACGACCCGACCGCGACAGGCGGGCGAACTCAACTGGGCAGCGGCCGGCACCATCATCTGGATGGCACTCGCCGCCAGGCCGCAGACATAGCAAGCAGCCAGGAACAAGGCTGGTGTCGGCGCACAGGCGACAGCCGCCAGGGCGACGGCCTCGACCGCCAGCGTCGCGACGATCAGGCTTCGATTTTCGACGATGTCGGCCAGAGGCACCAGGAGAAACAAACCGCTGGCGTAGCCGAGCAAGGTAAGCGTGGTGACGAACCCCGCTTCGCCGGCACTGAAATCGAAGGCAGGGCCAATCAGGCCGACGAGCGATTGCGACGCAAAAAGACCAAGCACGGCGATCGCGACGGAGACAGCGAACAGGAATGTGAGTCCGGCGGGCAGACCGGAAACCGGTTCGGCCGGCGTCGGTCCCGCCTCGGTGGTCGAGATGGAAGATGTCGAGATGGAAGACATGGCGCTGTTTCCCGATGCGAAGATCAGGCGCGATTTTGCATCCATCCTAAGGGAGTGATAATAGCTATTATTATTGAATAATTATTCCGAATTTTGTGATAATATGGCCAGCATCGAGCAATATGAAGCCTTCGTCGAGACGGTCGAACGCGGCAGCCTCACGGCCGCTGCCCATCATCTGAACCGATCCCTGCAGGCGGTCAGCCGGGCGATCGCGTCGCTCGAGGAGGAACTGGGTGTCGAACTCATCCGGCGAACGACGCGGCGCCTGCAGACGACGCCGACCGGGATGGTCCTGCGCGAGCGCTTGCGCGCCGCCCTGAAGGACATCGACGATGCCCGGTCGGAAGCCCGGCGCGAGGCGCAACGCATCGGCGGCCTGTTCCGTATCAGCGCCTCGATCCATTTTGCCTCTCGCTTCGTGGTGCCGACCGCGGTGGCATTCGCCCAGCGCTTTCCGGAAGTCGAGATCGATTTCGTGCTCGACGACGCCCTCTCCCACCTGATCGAGGAGCGCTTGGACGTCGCGATCCGGGTTGGCGATCTCGGCGCTTCCAGCCTGCGGTCCCGCCGAATCACGCAGCTTCGCCGTGTCATCGTGGCTGCCCCTGCCTATCTGATGCGGCACGGCTATCCGCGTACCCCCGCCGATCTCTCGACGCATCCATGCGTCATCCGCACCATCGGACCGGAGGGCGATGCCTGGCCCTTCCTGGTCGACGGCGGCCTTGTGCGCATCCCGGTCAAGGGCCCCTTGAAATGCAATGACGCCGCCGCCGCCAATGCCGCTGTCCTTCTCGGTGCCGGCATCGGCATCGCACCGCTCTGGCAGGTGCGCCAAGAGGTCGATGACGGCCAGCTGGAATTGCTTCTGACGGACTACGAGCCGCCACCGACCCCCGTGAATGCGGTCTGGCCCGCCAATGTCGGCACCCCGGCACGGACCCGTCTCTTCATCGAGATGCTCGCCCACCGGCTGACGGGCGAGCGGATCTGAAAAGACGTTCCCGGTGATGGGCCATGTCCCACTCACCGCTGCGGATGGACGAAGCGGCCCGGTTCCTCCATGATCCCTTGCACGCAATTCTGGGACCAACACCAGATTCCCGGCATGCATTGGGGAGCGCTTCATGGGGACCAGCACCGGCACGGCAGCCATTCATCGCCCGCTCGACCTCGATCCAAAGCGGGCGGGACGCCTCGATCGGGCCCATTACGGCATCATCGACATCGGCTCCAATTCGGTCCGCCTCGTGGTCTACGACCAGCTCGGCCGCGCCCCGCTGCCGCGTTTCAATGAAAAATCGCTCTGCCGTCTCGGCGAAGGCCTGGCGCAGACCGGCCTGATCTCCGTCGAGGGGTTCCGCCGGACGGTCGAGGCCGTGCGCCGTTTCCGCGCCGTGGCCGACGCCATGGGCGTTGCCCGTCTCGATGCCACCGCGACGGAGGCGGTGCGCCGGGCCGAGAACGGCAAGGATCTGGTCGAGGCCATCCGGACGGAGGCAGGGGTCGATGTCCGCATCCTGAGTGGCGCCGAAGAGGCGAGATTTGCGGCGCTCGGCGTGATCTCCGGCTTCCACCGTCCCGTCGGCATCGTCGGCGACATGGGCGGGGGCAGCCTGGAACTGGCCGCTGCCCTGGATGACCGGGTCGGCGAGGACTGGGTCAGCTTCCCCCTGGGAGCCCTGCCGGTCGAAGCGCTGATGCAGGGTCCGGACGATGCGAAGCGGCGGATCGATGCGCTGCTGAAGGAGAAGACGCCGACTTCCTTCCTGAAGCAGCCGATTTTCTTTGCGGTCGGCGGAGGCTGGCGGACCTTCGCCAAGGCCCATATGGCAACGCATGCCGCGCCGGTCCCGGTGGTGCATGGCTATCGCATCCCGGCGAGCGAGGCCCGCGCCTTTGCCAAGACATTGCTGCGCCTGCCCCTCGCCAAGATCGCCGAATTGCCGGGCATATCGCGCCGGCGCGCCCGCACCATGCCGGCCGCCGCCCTGGTGCTGGACCGCGTGCTCAAATATCTGGCGCCGGACGAGGTGGTGTTCTCCGCCCTCGGCCTGCGGGAAGGCTGGCTCTATTCGCAACTCGATGCCGAGGAGCGCTATCTCGATCCGCTGGTCGAGGGTGCCCAGTTGATCGGGCTGCCGGGTTCGCGCGTCCCCGACTTTCCGCCCGCTTTGGTTGCCTGGACCGAGGGTCTGTTCGCGGACGAAAGCCCGGCCGAAAAGCGCCTGCGCGTCACCTTGTGTGCGCTTTCGGATCTGGGCTGGCGCGACCATCCCGACATCCGGGCGGAGGAAAGCCACCGCCGCGTGCTGCAATTTCCCTTCATCGGCCTGGACCACCCGGAGCGAGCCTTCCTGGCCATCGCGCTCCACGCCCGCCACGCCGGACGGCTCGACGCCCCCTATCTCGCTGGGGCGCTGAAACTGCTGTCGCCGGCGGAACGCCGCCGCGCCGAGATCCTCGGACGGGCTCTGCTGGTGGCCTATCGCCTGTCCGGCGGCACGCCCGCCGTGCTGGCGAATTCGCGCCTGTCGATCGGCTCGAACCGCCTGCGGCTGGAGGTCGGCCGTTCGGCCCGCGTGCCGGACAGCGAGGCGGTAAGCGAGCGCCTGTCCCTGCTGGCCGCCGCGGCCGGGGTCAAGTTCTCGGAGATCACCGAGCTTGCCGAGGACGTCTGACTTTCGGAGAGCGCCGGCGACTGGCTCATCGGCCGTGATGTGCGGCGATAGCCCGGCATTGGAGGGGCGATCCCGTTCCATTTCGCGATCAGGCTGTGGCGATCGCCCCTCCTTGTGCCGTGCCTTTCGGCGTGGACACTTCAAGGACCTTGCTGTCATCCATCAGTTTTCTTGACTGGCACGCTCCGGACAGGCCGCGCTAGAAAGCGCTCGCCATGCTTGTCTTGTCGCACCGGCTGACTATAGTCGCGCGCGATTTTCGTCGCCGGGTTCTCCGCCCGGCGCCAATCCCAACCCGAAAGCTCTCTAGATGTCCAAATCCGTCAAGAAGGTGGTGCTCGCCTATTCCGGTGGCCTCGACACCTCGATCATCCTGAAATGGCTGCAGACCACCTATAATTGCGAGGTCGTCACCTTCACCGCCGATCTCGGCCAGGGCGAGGAATTGGAGCCGGCGCGCCAGAAGGCGTTGCTGCTCGGCATCAAGCCGGAAAACATCTACATCGAAGACCTGCGCGAGGAATTCGTGCGCGACTACGTCTTCCCGATGTTCCGCGCCAATGCCCAGTATGAGGGGGTCTACCTGCTCGGCACCTCGATCGCCCGCCCGCTGATCGCCAAAAAGCAGATCGAGATCGCCGAGAAGACCGGGGCCGACGCCGTCTGCCACGGCGCCACCGGCAAGGGCAACGACCAGGTGCGCTTCGAGCTCGGCTACTATGCCCTCAAGCCCGACGTCACCATCATCGCCCCCTGGCGCGAATGGGACCTGCGCTCGCGCGAAGCCCTGATCAAGTTCGCCGAGGAGCACCAGATCCCGATCGCCAAGGACAAGCGCGGCGAGGCTCCCTTCTCGGTCGACGCCAACCTGCTGCACTGCTCCTCCGAGGGCAAGGTGCTGGAGGATCCGGCGGTCGAAGTGCCCGATTACGTCTATTCGCGCACGGTCAATCCGGAAGATGCGCCGGATACCCCCACCGTCATCACCATCGACTTCGAGAAGGGCGACGCCGTCGCCATCGACGGCGTGAAGATGAGCCCGGCCACCCTGCTCGCCAAGCTCAACGAACTCGGCCGCATCAACGGCATCGGCCGCCTCGACCTGGTCGAGAACCGCTTCGTCGGCATGAAGTCGCGCGGCATGTACGAGACGCCCGGCGGCACCATCCTGCTGCCGGCCCATCGCGCCATCGAAAGCATCACGCTGGACCGCGGCGCCGCGCATCTCAAGGATGAGCTGATGCCGAAATATGCCGAGCTCATCTACAATGGCTTCTGGTTCTCGCCCGAGCGCGAAATGCTGCAGGCCCTGATCGACAAGAGCCAGGAAGCGGTGACCGGCTCGGTCCGCCTCAAGCTCTACAAGGGCGGCGTGCATGTCATCGGCCGCGAGAGCCCCAACTCGCTCTACAGCCAGGACCTCGTCACCTTCGAGGAAGGCGCCGTGGCCTATGACCACCGCGACGCCGCCGGCTTCATCAAGCTCAACGCCCTGCGCCTGCGCACCCTCGGCAGCCGCAAGCGCAAGCTGGGCGTCTGATGCGGTTCGCATCGAATTTGAAATTGATCACGGCCCTTCCCTCCCCAGGGAAGGGCTTTTTGTTTATCAAAGCGCTTCAGATCGGCAGCATTCAGGCCCAGCCGAACGATAGCGCGTTAACTTTGATGCATTGCAGCAAATAATTTCCGCATCGCAAGATAACCCTTTGAAGTAAAATAGAGCCGTTTCTTTGGATCACCCCAAAGAATGCTCTGCGATGATACGATCTCATATCAAAGATCGCATTGATTAATCGTAATACAATTGCAATGATTGTGCCCGTTGGTCCTCCAGAGACCCGGAACACGAGCAAGGCACTCCCATGATCAGGAAATTCGTCTTGGCTGTTGCCGGCGCGATAATGGCGCTGGCAGCCTCCCTCCCGATGGCGCAGGCCGCCCCGAAGACCTTCTACTGGATATCCCATGGCGGCCCGGCCGACCCGGTCTGGACCTATTTCCTGGCAGGCGCCAAGCAATGGGCCAGTGACACCGGCAACACGGTCAACACCTCCTTCCACAATGGCGACGTTGCCTCCCATCAGGAAGCGGTGCGCGCGGCGATCGCGGCGGGTGCCGCCGGCATCGTCACCACCAGCCCGGATCCTGGCAGCCTGATCAAGGTGGTCGAGGAAGCCAACGCCAAGAAGATCCCGATCATCAACTTCAACACGCCCGACCCGCAGGCCAAGTTCGGCGCCTATGTCGGCGGCGACAATGTCAAGTTCGGTGCGGCCTGGGCCCAATATCTGGTCGACAAGAAGCTGGTGAAGTCGGGCGATTTCGTCTGGATGCCGGTGGAAATCCCCGGTGCCACCTATGGCGTGCAGGAGGAACAGGGAATTTCCAGCGTGTTCAAGCCGCTCGGCATCACCTGGGAAGTCACCGAGGCCACGCTCGACCAGGCCGAGGTCATCTCGCGCATGACCGACTACCTCACCACCAACCGCAAGAAGATCAAGGCGATCATCGGCCTTGGCGACCTCGTCACCGGTTCGATCAAGCGGGTGTTCGACCAGGTCGGTGTCAAGCCCGGCGAAATCCCGGTCGTCGGCTGGGGCAATTCGCTCGACACCACCCAGGAAGTGCTGAACGGCTATGTCAACGCCGCGCAGTGGCAGGACCCGCAGGCGACCAGCTATATCGCCCTGTCGATGGCGGCCATGGCCTCCAGCGGCATCCGCCCCGGCTTCAACGTCATCACCGGCGCGCTCTATGAGAAGGATGCCGCCCAGCAATATGACGACATCCTGAGCGGCAAGAAATAGGGCATTCACAGGCGCGGACGGCCGGGAATGGCTGTCCAGCGCGGTGACCTCTTTTGATATCGTGGGAGACACCGACCGTTGTCATGCCCGGGCCTGCCCCGGGCATCCAGGCGGCCGGGACACCACCTGCGCGGCAGGCTGGATTGCCGGGTCAAGCCCGGCAATGACAAAAGTCGAGCCAATCTCAATATCGCCACACCGCCCCCGAAGCGCCCTTCCGCATCCGCCACCATCACCCGCCAAGGACTTCTCGTGGAACAACGCTCCCTGCTCCAGCGCGCGATCGCCCGGCCGGAATTCGGCCCCTTCGTGCTCCTGGTCGTCGAACTCGCCATCTTCGGCGGCATCAACCCCGATTTCCTCTCCGCGGACAATCTGAGCAACATCCTGGCCTTCACCGTCGAGCTCGGCCTGATCGCCCTGGCAATGACGCTCTTGATGACTTCGGGCGAATTCGATCTCTCGGTCGGCTCGCTCTTCGGCTTCTCGCCGGTGCTGATGTGGACGCTGTTCAACTCCGGCGCGACCCCGCTATGGGCCGCCTTCCTGGTCGCGCTCGTCGTCGCGGCGCTGATCGGCTGGGTAAACGGCCTCTTCGTCACCAGGCTGAAGATCCCGTCCTTCCTGGTGACGCTCGGCATGCTGCTGGTGGTGCGCGGCACGGCCCTCTTCGTCACCAACGGCTTTCCCCAGCGCACCTGGAACGCCGGCGACCAGCCGCTGGCCGAGATCCTGGTCGGCACCTTCTATGTCGGCAGCTTTCGCGTCTACATGTCCCTGCTCTGGTTCGCCATCGCCGCCATCGTGCTTGGCTATGTCCTGACCAAGACCAAGGCCGGCAACTGGATCCAGGCGGCCGGCGGCAATCCCAATGCGGCCCGTGCCCGCGGCGTCAATGTCGACGCCACCAAGGTCTGGCTCTTCATCCTGTGCTCCGCGCTTTCGACCCTGGCCGGCATCATCTCCTCCATCCGCACCTCCTCGGCCAATCCCAATTCGGGCACGGGCTATGAGCTGGAGGTGATCGCCATGGTGGTGATCGGGGGTACCGCGCTCACCGGCGGCCGAGGCACCATCATCGGCACGGTGCTCGGCATCTTCATCCTGCGGGTGATGCGCAACGGCATCGTGCTGATCGGCGTGCCGGGCCTGGCCTACAACATCTTCATCGGCGCGATCATCCTGGGCATGATGGCCCTGCATTCATGGCTCGACCGCCGGCATCAGGAAGGGAGGTGAGCGATGGCTGAGACCAGCGAACTCATCCGCATGCAGAACATCGCCAAGTCCTATGGCCGCATCCGCGCCATCGAGGATGTCACCCTCACGGTGAACCGGCGCGAGATCGTCGGGCTGCTCGGCGATAACGGGGCGGGCAAGTCGACCCTGATCAAGATCCTGTCGGGGGCGGTGGCGGCCACCTCGGGCGACATCTTCGTGCGCGGCAAGAAGGTGGAGATGCGCTCCACCACCGATGCGATCGCCCAGGGCATCGAGACGATCTACCAGGATTCGGCCCTGGTGCCGCAACTCTCGATCGCCCGCAACCTCTTCCTGGGACGCGAGCCGATCAAGGGACCACGCTTCCTCAACCGCCTCGACCAGGCCAAGATGAACGAGGTGGCGACCACGCTGCTGAAAAGGGTCGGCATCTCCAAGAACATCGCACCGACCACGCCGATCGGCTCGCTCTCCGGCGGCGAGCGCCAGGCGGTGGCCATCGCCCGCGCCATGCATTTCGACAGCGACCTGATCATTCTCGACGAGCCCACCAACAATCTGGGCGTGGCGGAGACGCAGGGCGTCCTGAATTTCGTGCGCAATGCCCGCAGTTCCGGCCATTCCTGCATCTTCATCGCCCACAACATCCACCATGTCTTCCAGGTGGTTGACCGTATCGTGGTCATGCGCCGCGGGCGCGTCGTCGCCGACGACATCGACCCCAAGCAGACCAGCGTGGAGGCGGTGGAGCGGGTGATCACCGGTATGGATCACTGAAGAGCGGCCGGCCCTCTTCCTGGGACCGCCGGCATCCTGCTGACTCTTCTTTCTGACGAACGCCCCGGCACCAAGGAGCCGGCAGGATGCTGGGGGCCCAGGGAAGGATGCATTATGGCGTCTGCCCCGAAAGGGTGAGCCCGACTGTACCATCGTAGAGTGGCGCATCCGGCCAACTCGTTTATAACGGCCGGACTCTTTCCTTCCCCAGGGACATCGAAGCTCTTCATGAAGAAACTCGTCATTTTCGATCTCGACGGCACGCTTGCCAAGAGCAAATCGGCCATCGATGCCGAGATGGCCGCCCTGCTGGGCCAGCTTCTCACCGTCGCCCAGGTCGCCGTGATCTCGGGCGGCGACTGGCCGCAATTCGAAAAGCAGTTCCTCGCCAATCTGCCCGCCGGTGATCGCTTCGACCGGCTGCATCTGCTGCCGACCTGCGGCACGAAATTCTTCCATTTCGACGGGGGAAACTGGGTCCCGGTCTATCGCGAGGACCTGTCGGCCGAGGACAAGCAGCGCATCGTCGCAGCACTGGAGGCGGCTTTCGAGCAGGCCGGCTTCAAGCCCGAGCGGATCTGGGGCGAGCGCATCGAGGATCGCGGCAGCCAGATCACCATGTCCGCGCTCGGCCAGGAAGCACCGCTCGAAGCCAAGCACAGCTGGGATCCCGATTTCAAGAAGCGCACCATCCTGAAAACCTATCTCGACAAGTCGATCCCGGATTTCTCGGTGCGCATGGGTGGCGCCACCTCGATCGACGTGACCCGGCAGGGCATCGACAAGGCCTATGGCATCGCCAAGCTGCGCGACCGGCTGGGCATTGCCATCGAGGAGATGATCTTCGCCGGCGACGCGCTGTTCCCGGGCGGCAACGACTATGCGGCCAAGGAGGCCGGCGTCGACTCGATCCGCGTCAGGGATCCGGAGGAGACCAAGCGGGTGATCGAGACGATCATCGCCTGCCTGGGGTAAGAAACTGAGGCGCTTCACAACGGCGAGCTCCTGCGCCTTGGTAAAGTACGCTCTATCGCCCTCGGCTATCTGCTTCGCATATCTCGGCCGAGCCGGACAAAACACAATAATCCTTCCCCGGTTTCGGGGAGGGATCTCTGCGCCATATCTTGGAACGCTGCGAGTCTACGGACAAGGCAAGCTCTTTCACCGAGCGATCGATCACCGCTCCTGCCACCCCGCGATATGTTTTTCCAGCGCCGCCGCGACCTTGCCGGCACCAAAGCAGCGGAAACGAAACGTGCCCTCGTCATGCTCGACGGCGACGATACCGGTGACCCAGCCGAATTCCCGCCAGGTCTTGCGGATGGCGGCCATCGGGATGTGGACAGGCTGCAGGCCGGTGTGAAAGGCCTTGTTCAGGCCATTGGCGGCGAAGGATAGCCCATCCGGC
Organism: Labrys sp. (in: a-proteobacteria); assembly: GCF_047605565.1. Taxonomy (NCBI): domain Bacteria; kingdom Pseudomonadati; phylum Pseudomonadota; class Alphaproteobacteria; order Hyphomicrobiales; family Xanthobacteraceae; genus Labrys; species Labrys sp. (in: a-proteobacteria). The sequence goes on along the minus strand of NZ_JASGFM010000009.1, from coordinate 3,184 downwards.
GTGATCTCGACGCGACCGCCGACCCACAGGCCTCCCGCCTTGCTGCTCACCCGCCTAGCCGCATCGACCGCGACGCCTGGCACCAAGCACGACGGCGTCGCATTGGGAATGAGGGCGTTGCAAAGCTTACGGATGTGAAGATCTGTCATGTTGTCTCTCTTGGAGGCTCGCCCTATCCGAAAATTCCGATTAGAGATATTTGTCAGACAACGGAAGCGCCGACCTGCCATGCGTAGCTTCGCCTGGCCGGGCCGGACTGCGCGTTGCAGCACAAATCGAATTGGAATCGGGAGGAACCCATGTCGGGTCAAGGAAAGATCGCCATCGTCACGGGCGCCGCCAGCGGCATCGGCAAGGCCGTCGCGCATGCCCTTTTGGCCGATGGCTGGTCCGTCGTGTTCACGGGGCGTCGCAAGGAGGCCCTGGAAGCGGCGATCGCCGAAAGCCCGCAGGTGGCCTCCGCCCGCGCCATCCCCTCCGACGTCACCGATCCCGCTTCGGTTGCGGCATTGTTCGATGCCACCGTCGCCGCCCTCGGCCGTGTCGATCTCGTCTTCAACAATGCCGGCACCATCGCTCCCGGCGTGCCGATCGAGGACCTGCCCTTCGAGCAGTGGAAGGCGGTGATCGATACCAACGTCACCGGCGTGTTCCTGTGCACCAAGGAGGCTTTCCGCGTGATGAAGGCGCAGCAACCGCGCGGCGGGCGCATCATCAACAATGGCTCGATCTCGGCCACCGCGCCGCGCCCGAATTCGGCGCCCTACACCGCTTCCAAGCATGCGGTGACCGGCCTCACCAAGTCGTCGTCGCTGGACGGGCGCAAATATGACATCGCCTGTGGCCAGATCGACATCGGCAACACGCTGACGCCGATGGCGTCCAAGATGCCGGGCGGCGTGCCGCAGGCGGACGGCTCGATCAAGCCCGAGCCGACCTTCGACGTGAAACATGTCGCCGATGCGGTGGTCTACATGGCCGGCCTGCCGCTCGAGGCCAATGTGCAGTTCATGACGGTGATGGCGACCAAGATGCCGCTGGTCGGGCGCGGGTAAGCGAAGATTCCGGGTGCGCGGGCATCACAGCGCGCATCTGGAAGCACCGTACATCCAGGATGGGAAGAGCGGGCATCGCGACACGCATGTCGCTGTGATGCCCGCGCACCCGGGAAACCGCCTTCAGGCTCCCGGCTTGCCATGATATTTGGCGGGCAGCCGGTCATCCGCAGCTGGCGCCTCGCCACCCTCGCGGCTGAGGAAAGCCAATGCCCAATCGATGTCACCATCGGCCCGTCGCTGTGCAAAGAACTCCGCTGCGGTCAGGGCCGAAAGCTTTTCGGCAACAGCCGACACGATGAACTGATTGATCGTGGTGCCGTCCTGCCGCGCGAACTCCTCGACGGCCTTCTTCAAGGAAGTCGGCATTCTCAAAGCATAGTTGCTGGAATGAGCCATGGTCACAACCTTTCGAGCACCTCGGCCGGTGCCTGGATTTCAAGTCCGAACCGCAACGCCTGGGGCAGGAAATCGCGCCTGTTGAAGGTCACGATCGCATCGACTCGCCCATTGACGGCCGCTTCCAACACCATGTCGTCATTTGGATCCCGTAAGATCGGACGCCACAGGAATCGGATGGTGACCGGCTCGATTACACCGGCCAAAGCCGCCAGAAACCGATCGACCTGACTGCTATCGATGCCACAGCCGACAAGATGCTCTGGCCGCTTCAGGACCGCCTCATATTCCAGGAATATCGGTATACTGGCAGCCATTGCCAATTGACCGCGAAGCACCAAACGAAGCACTTCGGCGGACGCGCCAGTGGGGCTTCGCAGAGCCGTTACCAGGACATTGGTATCCAGCACCAATTTCATATCGCATATGATATGAAATTATGTGCTTTTGTCAAGATCAGGCGCGGGACGGCCTACTATATTCAGGCCCCTCTCCTCGCCGCGGGCAGCACGCAGATCTCCTCGCCAGAGAAGGTACGCGAACGGGTGATGAAGCGTTTTTCCGTGCCGTTCTCCAGGGAGAACATGCCGCCGCGCCCCGGCACCACGTCGATGATCAGCTGGGTGTGGCTCCAGGCGGCGAATTGCGGCGCGCTGATATAGACGGGCGCCTCGCCGATACTGCCCAGCAGCACGTCCTGGTCCCCGATGATGAAGTCGCCCTGCGGATAGCACATCGGCGAGGAGCCGTCGCAGCACCCGCCCGACTGGTGGAACAACACGGGGCCGTAGCGGGCCTGGAGACTGGCGATCAGGGCGAGGGCGGCCGGTGTCGCCGTCACGCGCTCTATAGTGATGTCGTCCATGATGCTTCTCCCGTACCGAAATGCATCGCGCCCCTCGTCCTTGCGAACGCAGTAAAGCAATCCAGCCTTCGCCAGGTACCGCGTTGTGGCATCCGGATTGCCTCACTGTGTTCGCAATGACGATAGTCGGTTAGCTTCAGCAGCGCTGTCAAAAAGGCCGCCCGGCGTGAACCGGGCGGCCAAGGCGATCCCCGGAGCAAAGTGCTCCGGCACGGATCAGAAGAAGCCAAGCTTCTTGGGGGAGTAGCTGACCAGCATGTTCTTGGTCTGCTGGTAGTGATCGAGCATCTTCTTGTGGTTTTCGCGGCCGATACCGGACTGCTTGTAGCCGCCGAAGGCCGCATGAGCCGGATAGGCATGGTAGCAATTGGTCCAGACGCGACCGGCCTGGATGGCGCGGCCAAAGCGATAGGCGCGCGTGCCGTCACGCGTCCAGATACCGGCGCCAAGGCCGTAGAGCGTGTCATTGGCAATGGAGAGTGCTTCCTCGTCATCCTTGAAGGTGGTGACGGAGACCACGGGCCCAAAAATCTCCTCCTGGAAGATCCGCATCTTGTTGTGGCCCTTGAACACCGTCGGCTTGACGTAATAGCCGCCGGCGAGTTCGCCCGGCAGTTCGTTGCGCTCGCCGCCGATCAGCACTTCGGCGCCTTCCTGGCGGCCGATATCGAAATAGCTCAGGATCTTCTCGAGCTGTTCGGAGGAAGCCTGCGCACCGATCATGGTGGTCGGGTCGAGCGGGTCGCCCTGCTTGATGGCGGCGACGCGCTTCAGCGCCTTCTCGATGAAGCGGTCATAGATGCTTTCATGCACGAGCGCGCGGCTCGGGCAGGTGCAGACCTCGCCCTGGTTGAGGGCGAACATC
>NZ_JASGFM010000008.1:0-170894 GCF_047605565.1 Labrys sp. (in: a-proteobacteria) | reverse complement strand
GGATGACACTGCCCTGCGGTGTCGAGAAGCTGACGACCGGATAGGGATTGACCGAGACGATGGTGCCCGCGGCGGAGGCCGTGCGCGGGCTGCGCCATTCGTTCATGCCGAGCACCGGGGCAGCCAGCAGTCCGACGAAGCCCAGGATGAGGAAGGTACGCCCCACGACGCGCAGGGCTGTCGGGCCTTGCACACGTTTCACACTCACCATCATTTCGTTCCAGTCGCAATTCCGATGCCCGGGGTTTACGGCACTTGCGGCCCCTTGGGAACAGGCTGGCTGCGAGACCGGCTGGTTGCGGTCTGCTGGGAATGTGTTTTGTTCCGGTATTTCAGTTGCGATTCCATGTTCACGCGGTGAAGTAGCCGTCATTGCTTCGCTACGCTCGCAATGACGACAATCCGGGTTGGCAATCAAACGACACGCTCTAGAACAGGATCCGTCTCAAAGGACCAGGCACCGAGGGCATTTGCCGCAGCAGCCGATCCAGGGAGAATCCGCCGGATCCGGCAATCGACAGGACGAACATGCCGCCGGCGATGGCAAGGTCCTTCTCGAAATGCAGCAATTCATTCTGGCTCGAGAAGTCCATGTGGAAGAGCGTTGCCGTGGCGAGGCAGAACAGGCCGAGCATGATGGCACCGATGCGGGCGAACACACCCAAAGCGAGGGCCAAGCCTGCACCCAGTTGCAGCGCGATGACGCCCACGACCAGGGGGGCGCTGATGCCGACCACGGCCATGGCCTCAACGGTGCGCATGAAATGCAGCGCCAGGGTCGTGCCTTCGTGAATGAAGATCAGGGCAAGCAGCAGCCGGCCGGCGAGCAGCACGGCATCGGCGAGCCCTGGCTTGATCTTGCTGATTGGGGTCATTGCAGCCACCTCCGACGGAAGGAGGCCGGCAGGAGCCTTGGCGCCCGCCGGCTCGCACGTCATTTCGTCACCCAGGTCATTTCGTCACCCAGGTCATTTCGTCACCCAGGTCATTTCGTCACCTTGGTGTCGATGGCTTTCTGCAGGTCTTCGAGTTCCTCGCAGCCCTGGGGACACAGCTTGCCGAGTTCCGACAATTGCACCTTGGCCTTGTCGACCTCGCCGGTCTCGACATAGAGCTCGCCGAGATATTCCCGGGCGGCCTTGTGGCCGGGCTGCAGTTCCAGCGCCTTGGTGTAGTAGGTGAGCGCCGTCTGGTAGTCGCCGGTCTTGCGCAGCGTGAAGCCGAGCAAATTGTAGACATCGGCCTGCTGGGTATCTTCGGCCAGGCCCCGCAGTTCCTCCAAGGCGCCGGTATAGTTCTTGGCCTCGATCTTGGCCTTGACGGAGGTCAGGTCCGGCGCGTCGGTGGATTCGATGTTGTCGACGGCATAGGCCGGTATCGAGAGCAACGTGGTGGTGACCGCGGCCAATGCCAGCGTGGCCACCGCGGTTGCGACTGCATATTTCAGCATGATTTTCTCTCCTGGAGGCAGGAATGTCGGGTTTCAGAGCTGTGCGGTCGGCGTGAAGCCATAGGCGTTGCCGTCCTTCACGAAGGTTCCGCTGCCGGGGAACGGGAAATGCGAGCCGCAGATCCGGATGTTGTCGGCGATCACCCGGTCGATGAGCTTGCGCCGGGTCGCGATGGCCATCGGGCCATCCTGGTCATAGGCGCCTTGCCAATCCGGATGGGGGGCGAGCAGAGCGGGCACATACATGATGTCGGCCGAGACCATGAACTGCTCGTTGCCCGAGCCGACAAGATAGACCGAATGCCCCGGCGTGTGGCCGGGTGCCGACAGGATCCGGATGCCGGGCGCGACTTCCGCTCCGTCCTGCACCAGCTTCCAGTTCTTCCATTTCGGAAAGTTCTCGACGATGCGCTTGCCGGCGGGCCGCCGCCCTTCGGCGAGCTTCTCGACACGCGAGGGATCGGTCCACCAATTATATTCCGCAGCGCTGACGATCAGTTCCGCATTGGGGAAGACCGGTGCATTGGTGCCCTTTTCCATCAAGCCCCACACATGGTCGGGATGGAAATGCGAGATCATGATGGTGTCGATCGCCTTGTAGTCGATGCCGGCTGCGGCCATGTTGGCCGGCAGATGCGTGGCATTGGCCTGCCATTGCCCGACGCCCGAGCCGGCATCCATCATGATCAACTTGCCATTGACCTTGAGCACGACAACCGTGAGGGGGATCGGCATGAATTCGGTGGTCAGGCCGGCCTTGGACAAGGCCGCCTTGGTATCTTCCACCGAGGCGTTCTTGATGAAGGTCGGGTCGTGGGGCTTGCGCCAGATGCCATCATAGATGGCTGTCACCTCGATGGATCCGACCTTGTATTTGTAGAAGCCCACGCTGGGCTCGACCGCAGTCTGGGCGAGGGCAGGGGCTATGAATTCAAGTCTTCCCGCCAGGCCGAACGCTGCGGCTGCCGCCGCAGAACCCAGCACCGTACGGCGCGTCATCTTCAGCATTCTGGTCACTCCTGTTCAACGGCTCATGCCGGACGGCGGCACGGGCTGTCAGTGCCTCCGTTGAGTGACCAGACCCGGCGGCGTGCGGAATTATTCCCGCCCGCCGCAAAGTTTTTTAAAAAGCCTATGGGCGCGCTGAGGCTGTTCCGCGCCTGATCTCGTGGGACGAGAGGAGTGTCTTTCGGCGTGGTGTCGTCGCCGCCAGCATGAGATCCTGCAGGGATTGGCGAATGGAAGGGGTACAGGCGAGGACCTTGTGACCCTCCAGCAGGCCGGGACCGTGCGGAAAATCGCTGGTCCAGCCGCCGGCCTCCTCGACCAGCAGCAGGCCGGCGAGAACGTCCCAGCTCTTGAGGGAAAGCTCGCAGAAGCCGTCGATGCGCCCGCAGGCGACCGCTGCCAGTCCCATCGCCGCGGAGCCGTTCTGGACGAAGGCATAGCCCTGGCCAAGCAGGTTGCCGATCAACCCGAGATAGTCGGCGGCAGGATGTCGGAGCGAATATCCCGCATCGACAATCGCATCAGAGGGGCCGCGTGCCGCCCGAACCCGGATGGGCCTGCCGTTGCAGAAGGCACCCTGGCCGCGCCGGGCGGTGAAGATCTCGTTGCTGACGGGATCGTAGACGACGCCGCTTTCCGTCTGGCCGTCGACGCAAAAGGCGATCGACACGGCGAAATGGGCGATGCCGCGGGCAAAGTTCAGCGTACCGTCGATCGGGTCGATGACCCACAGATGGCGTGCGGGCGCGCCGCCGGTTTCCTCGGTCAGGATGCCGTCGGCCGGAAACGCTCCGGCAAGTTGATCGATCAGGAAACGATCGATTTCCAGATCGGCCTGGGTCACCGGATCGTGCCGGCCTTTTTCGGCGCTGGACAGGGCCTCGCCGGAGCGGAAGTAGTGACGCGCGATCGCCCCGGCCTGCCGGGCGCAGTCCTGGGCAAAGCGATGCCGCCGGTCGATGTCGCCGCCGGTCATGATTTCCGTTCGCGCCTTGCCACCAGGGAGCGCTTGACGTCCTCCTCCGCCTCGTCGAGCAGGGAGGTGATGGCCTTGGCGGTGGCGATCGGATCTCGTCTTGCAATGTTGTCGACGACGGCCTGGTGCAAAGCGAGCGAGTGGCTCTGGCCCCCGGGATTGTCGTCCGTCAGGCGGAAGCTGATCATCAGGGCTGTCTCGATCAGTGCTGCAAGCGAGCCGATCAATTCGTTGCCGGACATGCGCAGGATAGCCTGATGGAAGGCGAGATCCGGCACGGCGAAGCGTTCGCTGTCGTCGCCGGCCTGCTCCATCCGCGCCAGCAGGAGGCGCAACTGCGCGACCTGCTCCTCGCTGGCCCGCTCGGCCGCCAGGGCGGCGGCCATCGGCTCGATGGCACGCCGGAGCTCGAACAGGGAGCGAGCCTCCTCGGCCGTGGTTCTTGGTCCGTAGCGCCAGACCAGCACGTCGGGATCGAGGAAGTTCCAGTCTTCGCGGGCGCGAACGCGCGTGCCCACCTTGGGGCGCATCTCCACCATGCCCTTGTTGGCGAGCACCTTGACGACTTCCCGCAGCACCGTGCGGCTCACGCCGTGGGCGGCACTCCAGTCATCGGCATTGGGCAACTGGTCGCCCGGGGCGAGGTCACCCCGTACGATACTCTGGCCGATGTCGTTGAGGAGGCGCGAATAGAGGCTGGTGCCGGTGGCGTTCCCTCCCAGAGAGCTCATGGGTGAAACCTTGGAAGGAAAGGCTGCATTCTTCATTCTATTCCTGTTAGCTGCGTATCACGCCGCTGATAAGCACCTTGGGGCGATGGCGGTGAGGTGGCATGGCGAGCTTGCCTTGGTAAAGCCGCTGCGTCCAATCCCCACCGCCCTGGGATCCTTCAGATCACAGCTTCATGTCGAGATTGACCTTGAAGGCATGGCCTTGGGTGTGGCTGGCAAGCTGGCCCGAATAGGAGGCGCCCAAGGTTGTGTTGGGGGCAAGCGCGATGTCAACGCCGGCCTCGATCGCCAGCGCATCCTTGGCAAGCGGGGCGCCCGCTATCGTGAAGGACGAGCCGTTGTTGAAGGCGAGCTTTGCATTCTGGGTGACGTCGTCGAAGGCGTGCTGCCAGCCGAGCGTGCCGCGCAGGGTCAGCGTGGTCCCGGCGAGGTCGAAGCCGGTCGAGGCATGGAGGCCCAATGTGGTGTAAACGGTGTCTGCCGAACTCTTCTGGGCTGTCAGCGCGGCCGTGGTGCCGCCCTTCTCGGCAAAACCATTCGTGTCCAGATGGACATAAGCGAGATTGGCGAAAGGCTCGAAGGCGCTCCGGCCCAGATCGAAGCGGTAGCTGAGTTCACCGAAGGCCTGCGCCGTCGCGGCATCGTACTGCCCCGAAAGCCTCTCGCGGAAGGCCGGGAATACAACGTCGCGCTTGGTGTCGACATTATGCCAGCCATAGATGGCGCCGGTGCGAAAGCCGAGCTGTCCCCATTGCGTGCCGCCATAGAGGCCGAGCTGATAATTGTTGCTGGAACCATCGGAGGTCCGGGCAGAGACGTCGAAACTCGTATGGCTGTAGCCGGCGAGAACACCGAGACGCCAGTCCCCGACCGGCGCGTCGATACCGCCGATGAAACCGCCGCTGGTGCGATCGAAGGAGGCCGCTTCGCCCGAACCCTTGGCTCTGCCGGTGGCGGCGAAAGGCGTGCCCCAGACCACGATGCCGTCGGTGCTGCCCGTGGCGGCCCCGCCCGACGTTCCGACGATGCCGCCGAAGGCCGAGCGCAGGCGCCGGTTGGCGGCATCGCGCGGGTAGCGGCTGTCTTCGATGAAGGCGCCCTTGATATCGGCATGGATTTCGCCCGAAAGCGCATTCCCGTAGGGACGTACATAGCGGTAGAAGCCGATCGCAGTCTCGCCCGGATGGTTCGGGTCTTCCTCCCGGTTCAGGATATGCATCGACCAACCGTCGGGCGTGTTCTTGAAGACCAGGCCCTCGACCTCCTGCTCGCCATCGATCTTGAGATTGCCGATGAGTTCGACCTGGCCCGTCAGCAGATTGGCGCGGTAGATCAGCTTCTGGTCGTTATCGGTCGAAAAATACATCCAGCCATTGAAGATCTTGCCGCCCTGTGCCTGATCGATGGTCTGCGACAAGGGAATGTATTTCTGGAACGACCAGTCCGAAAGGTTGTAGACGGCGAGTTCCTTGGCGTTCTCGTAGGCCATGCCGTAGCCGACGCCGTTCTTGGCGTCGACGGCCACCCAACTGGCGACGTCATGCGTGCCATGGGGAGGACTGAGGGCGAAGGCCTGGCCGAGATAGGTCAGTGTCTTGGCGTCATAGATCGCGAAGACCGGCCTTTCATATTTCCCGTTGGTGGTCGGCGAGCGGTTGCTCGTATCGAGCGAGATGTAGAGCTTGCCATCGGCATAGTCGATGTCGCCGATATGGTTGAGCCCGATATCGGAATATTGCGAAGGGTTCTTCAGGGCATCCGGAATGGCGGGGGTAACCAGCAATTTTGGATCGAAGGCGCCGTTGGTCATTTCCAGGGCATTGGTGCCGGAAAAATACCAATTGGTGCCATCGGTGGTGACGCCTTGCCCGCGGGAGGCGTCTACGCCGGAGAACAGTGATTTCTCGACCATGATCCAGGGCTCGACCGCGAGGGCCGGCAGGCTGGCGGCGGCGAGAAGCGGAGCACAGACAAGGCAGGGCCATGCAAGCTTGCGGAACAGATCAGGCTGTTTCTTGGGCCTATCAAGGGCGATGGAGGACATGGTCTCGTTCTCTCGTGGGCAGGTTCTTGTGGTTGCGCGGCAGCGTTCGCCGGCCTGCAAGCCGGCGATGATGTTCGGATTGGGTGGGTGACGAGCTAGCTCGGCCGGTGGCGGCTGCCGCCGGGCCATGGCCTCCCGATGGGCGCCGGACAATGGCCTCGCCCTGGATAATGGGAAGCAGATATGGAAGTCATGCCAGTATGGAAAATTCCATGCCGACGTGTGCCTGGTACAAACAAAGCATTCGGTTGCCGGTTCGTACCGTCATCCGCAGAGCGTACACTATGATCTCAACGAAATAGCGCGTTAAGCCTTGGATCCTGTCAATTGTAACTTATGCTTGGTCACGGGTTGGCCGCTTGGACACTTTTGCCCGATCAATTCGGCATGAGTCTCGACGGCGAGCGCGTTGTGGGCTTCATAGGGCCGGCTCGTGACATTAGTATGAATAATATGAAGAATAGAGATGGCCCGCCTGTGGCTCGAGAGGACGGGCGGATACCCGCCCTGTCTGCCGAGGGCGACGGGTGCTGAAGGGGAGATCGGTGATGGTGCTGAAACGCCGGATTTACTCGGCCGCCGCCCGATTGAGCGAGGCGATCAGGTCGGTGAAACGCTCGCCCTGCACCGCGACGTGATCATAAAGGCGCGTGGAGGCGAGGGTACTGTCACCGGCGAGCAGAGCGTCGACGATGGCCTCATGCTCGGCCAGTGAGGTGCGCATGCGGTTGCGTACGCGCAGTTGCAACCGGCGGAACGGGGCGAGGCGCTTGTGCAGGGCGGTGGCTTGTTCGGCGATGAAGTCGTTGCCACTGGCGACATAGATGGCGCGGTGGAAGCGCTCGTTCTCGTAGTAATAGACATCCATGTCGCCGCTGTCGGCCGCCTTGCGGCAGGCTTCCAGTGTCTCTTTCAGCGCGGCCTCGTCGCCCGGCAGCAGGCGGCGGGCAGCGAGGCGCCCGCAGATCGCCTCGAATTCGGCCATCAGGCTGAACATGTCGATCAGGCGCTTGGGATCGGGAGCACTGACGATGGCGCCACGATGGGGGCGAATCTCGACAAGGCCGGCGGCCGCCAATTGCTGGAGAGCCTCGCGGATCGGCGTGCGCGAGACCCCGAACCGGGCTGCCAGCGAGACCTCGTCAAGCCGATCGCCGGGCTTGAATACCCCGGTGGCGATTTCTTCCTCGATCTGATTGCGCAGGCGCGTCGCGGGTTTTTCGTTCATGGCCGATATCCTCCGCAATTTCGTACGACTCCCGGGACAACGGAGTCAATCACGCAAAACTTGTATACAATTTTATTGTAACTGTTTCAAAACTGCAATAATGATGAATGCAACCGCAGGCGGAACCAGCCAGCCTCGGATGGATTGAAGAGGAAAACGCCATGTCACGTGCCTTGAGGCAGATGTCGCTTACCCGGAGGCAGATCCTGACTGCCGCACTTGCAACGCCATTGGTCATCCGGTCCGCCGGCGCTGCCCGCGCCGCCACCACGCTGAAGATGTCGCATCAATTTCCCGGCGGCACGGCGGAGCAGGGCGATTTTCGGGACCGTCTCTGCCGCATCTTCGCCGCCGAGGTGGACAAGCGCACCAGCGGGGCCCTAAAGTTCGACGTCTACGCCAATGCTTCGCTGATGAAGACCAATGCGCAATTCTCGGCCATGCGCCGCGGCGCCTTGGACATGTCGCTGTTTCCGGTCGCCTATGCCGGCGGCGAACTGCATGCCACCAATCTGGGCCTGATGCCTTGCCTGGTGACGAGCTATGAGCAAGGTGCGGCCTGGAAGAATGCCGAGATCGGCAAGGCGCTCTCCGGCATCCTGGAGGCCAAGGGCATCAAGATCATCGCCTGGGTCTGGCAGGGCGGCGGCGTGGCCTCGCGCGGCAAGCCGGTATTGACGCCCGACAGCTCCAAGGGGCTGAAGATCCGTGGCGGCAGCCGCGAAATGGACCTGATGTTCACCGCTGCCGGGGCGCAGGTCTCCACCATGCCCTCGAACGAAATCTATATCGGCATGCAGACCAGTGCGCTCGACGCGGCCGTGACTTCGTCGACCAGCCTGATCTCGTTCCGCCTGGAGGAACTCGCCAAATCGCTGACCTCGGCGCGGAAAGGCTCCTTCTGGTTCATGCTTGAACCGCTGCTGATGTCCAAGGCGATCTTCGACGCCCTGCCGGCCGATCAGCAGAAGGTGCTGCTCGACGTCGGCGCCGAAATGGAAGGCTGGGCCACCAAGCAGGCGCAGCACGACGACGAGGAGGTCGCCAAGGTCTATGCGGCCAAGGGTGTCGAAGTCGCGGATTTCAGTGCGGCCGACCTCGCCGAGTGGCGCAAGATCGCCGAAGCCAGTTCCTGGAAGGATTATGCGGCGCGCTCGAGCGAAGCTGCGGAGTTGCTGAAGCTCGCACAGAAGGTGGCGTGAGATGGCGGCTCGATCCAGCATGACGCCATCCTTGCCGCCGACGAAGCCGGCCCGGCGGAGCAGGCAGGTGGGGTGCGGCGGGTGTTCGGGATGGTCAACGCCGTCGCCTTCCGGCTGTCGGCCGTGGCTCTGCTGGCAGCGGCCGTTGTCCTCACCTTCGGTGTCATCACCGGGCATGTGACGCGCCAGTCGGTGCTCTGGCAGGATGAGGTCACCATCTACCTGATCGCCGGCGCCATCTTCCTGTCGGCGGCCTCGGTGCAGGCGGTGCGCGGCCATGTCGGCATCGACATCCTTGACCATTGGCTGCCGGCTGCCGCCGGCACCAGGCGGCTGGTGGTCGATGCGCTAGTGCTGTTCTTCTGCGTGCTGTTCGCCTGGAAATCGGGCTCGCTGCTGCACGAAGCCTGGGTGGACGAGCAGACCTCGCATTCGGCCTGGGGCCCGCCTCTGTGGATTCCCTATTCCCTGCTGACGGCAGGCATGGTGCTGCTGGCTGCGCAGGTCGCCCTGCAGGTGGCTGAACGATCGCTTCCGGTGTGCATCATCGTGCTGCTCGCGGTGGTTGCCTTCGGCCTATGGTCGCGGCCGCCGCTGCCGCTGCTGACCGGCCTGCCCCAATGGGGCATCGGCGTCGCCTACTGCGCGGCAACACTGATCGTGCTGTTCTCGGGCATGCCGATCGCCTTCGCGCTTGGCGTGGTGGCATTGACCTTCATGATCCTGTTCATGCCAGCGGCCTCGATCGACACGCTGGCACAGAATTTCTACGAGGAACTGGCCAATGTCATCATTCTCGCCATCCCGCTCTTCATCCTGAAGGGGGCTGCGATCGGCCGTTCCAATGCCGGCAAGGACCTCTATTCGGCCTTGCATGCCTGGCTTTATCGCATTCCCGGCGGGCTGGGCGTTGCCAACACGGTGGCCTGTGGCCTGTTCGCCGCCATGGCGGGCTCCTCGCCCGCCACCTGCTCCGCCATCGGCGCTGCCGGCATTCCGGAGATGCGGGCTCGCGGCTACTCGGGCGGCTTTGCCGCCGGGATCATCGCGGCCGGCGGCACGCTCGGCATCCTCCTGCCGCCTTCGGTGACCATGCTGCTCTATGCGGTGGCGGCTGAGGTCTCGCTCGGCAAGCTTTTCCTGGCCGGGATCGGCCCGGGCCTGCTCCTGATGACGATGTTCGCCGTCTACGCCATGCTGCACTACCGCAAGGAGAAGCAGCAGGCCTTGGTGCAGGCCGAGCGCACCGGCATTCGCTCTGCCATCCTGCACGAGGAGAGCTATACCTTCGCCCAGAAGCTTCGCATGATCGGCTGGGTGGTGCCCTTCGTTTCCATCCTCGCCGGCGTGATGGTGGTGCTCTATGCCGGCTGGGCGACGCCCTCCGAGACGGCCGGCGTCGGTGCCGTGCTCGCCTTGGCGGTGATCTCGGCCATGTACGGTATCTGGCGGCCCTCCAAGGTGATGCCGATCCTCTCGGGCACGCTCAGGGAATCGACTATGCTCTTGATGATCATCGGCATGTCGCTGCTCTATTCCTATGTGATGAGCTATCTCCAGATCAGCCAGTCGGCGGCAGCCTGGATCATCAGCCTGAACCTGTCGAAATGGCTGCTGCTCACCGCCATCCTGCTCTTCGTGGTCGTCCTCGGCTTCTTCCTGCCGCCGGTCTCGATCATCCTGATGACGGCGCCGATCATCCTGCCGCCCTTGAAAGCGGCCGGCTTCGACCTGATCTGGTTCGGCGTGGTGATGACCATCGTCATGGAGATGGGCCTGATCCATCCCCCGGTGGGGCTCAACATCTTCGTGATCAAGAATATCGCGCCGGATATCCCGCTCGGGGATATCATGCGCGGTACGCTGCCTTTCGTCGGATTGATGGCATTGGCGGTGGTGCTGGCCTGCCTGATCCCAGGCCTCGCCACCTGGCTGCCCGATCTGATCATGGGGTAATCCCAATGACTCGACCTTGACAGGGTATGGTGAACAGCGATGAGCAGAAACTTCCTGCAGGAATTCCTGGAAGCGGTCGCCGAACGGGGGAGGGGCCTCATCGGCCTCGAACGCCCCGCATCCCCGGTGCGATCGGCCGATCTGCTGGCCCTCAGCAATGCGTTGCTGACCGGCCGGGGCGAAGTTTCCGGTGTTGCCCTGGCACAGCAATGGCTCGACGCCTATGCCGCGGCCGATGAGGAACAAAGGCGGCACCATCTGGCGGCGCTGGCCGACGGCTTCGGTCCTGACCAGCCGCGCCTCGATGCGGCGATAGAGGCCTATCTGCAGGACAAGTCGCCCCGGGCGATGGCCGAGCTCAGCGTGGCCGCCGAGCCGAGACGCCAGGAGCTCTTCCGCCGGCTCAACCGCCCCGCCGGGGGCACGGCTGCCCTGGTACGGCTGCGCGAGGACGTACTCGCCGGCCTGCCGGGTAATGGGAAGCTGGAGGCCCTCGATGCGGATCTTGCCCATCTGTTCTCGTCCTGGTTCAACCGGGGCTTCCTGATGCTGAAGCGGATCGACTGGACGACACCGGCGAACATCCTGGCCAAGATCATCCAGTATGAGGCGGTGCATACCATCCATAGCTGGGACGATCTGCGCAGCCGGCTGGAGCCTTCGGATCGGCGTTGCTTCGCGTTTTTCCATCCGCAGATGGCGGATGAGCCGCTGGTGTTCGTCGAGGTCGCCCTGACGCAGGACATACCGGGGACGATCGCGCCTCTGCTCGATCTCGAACGCAAGCCGATCCGGGCCGAGGATGCGACCACCGCGGTGTTCTACTCGATCTCCAACTGCCAGGTCGGCCTGCGCCGCGTGTCCTTCGGCAATCTCCTGATCAAGCAGGTGGTCGAGGAACTGAGGCGCGACCTGCCGAAGCTGAAGAATTTCGTCACCCTGTCGCCGGTTCCCGGCTTCATGGGCTGGCTTAAGCGCGAACTCGCCAAGGACGAGCCGCATATTCCTGGCGTGGCCGATCTGACGGTGCTGGAGGGGCTGTTCAGGCCGGCCGAGCAGGGTGGCACCGGGCCGACGGAGACCATGCGCGAGGCGCAGCTCGCGGCTGCCGCCCATTATTTCCTCGCTGCAAGAACATCGTCGGGCGCGCCGGTCGATCCGGTGGCGCGCTTCCATCTCGGCAATGGCGCCCGTCTCGAACGCATCAACTGGCGCGGCGACGTTTCGCCGAACGGGCTGCGCCAGGCCGGCGGCCTCATGGTCAACTACCTCTACGATCTCGATGCCATCGAGGCCAATCACGAGGCTTTCGCCAATCAGGGCGTCATCGCCGCGAGCCCGGCCGTGCGCAAGCTCCTGAAAACCGTGGAAGCGAAGCCCGCGCGTCGCAAGCCGGCCGTACCGGCCTTGCCGCCGCCCGCTGCCAACTCCAAAACGGCCGGCCGGCCGTCATCCAATCCCTGAGGAAATTTGCGTGTCGAACCATCTCTTCACCCTGATCCGTTCCCGGATGCCGGAACCGGGGAAACCCTTCCTGACCCTCGCCGACGGCAGCGGCTTCGACTATGGCGCCGTGCTCGCCTGGTCGGGTCGCTATGCCAACGCTCTGCGCGGCTATGGGGTCGAGACTGGCGATCGCGTGGTCGTCCAGGTCGAGAAGAGCCCGCAGGCGGTGTTTCTCTATCTTGCCTGTGTGCGGGCCGGTGCGGTGTTCGTGCCTCTCAACACCGCCTATACCAAGGCCGAGCTCGACTATTTCGTCGGCGATGCCGAACCGCGCCTGCTGGTCTGCGCACCGGAAAAGGCGGGCGAACTCGGCGAGATCGGCACCCGGCTCGGTGCCGCCGTCGCGACGTTGGGAAGCCATGACGACGGGTCGCTCGCCGAGGCGGCGAAAGGCGCACCGGAAAGTTTCGACGACGTCGCGCGCGGCGAGGACGACCTGGCGGCGCTGCTCTACACGTCCGGCACCACGGGGCGCTCCAAGGGCGCGATGTTGACGTATGGCAACTTGGCGTCCAACGCCGTCACCCTGGCCGACTATTGGCGTTTCAGCCAGGCCGACGTGCTGCTGCACGCTTTGCCGATCTTTCATACGCATGGCCTGTTCGTGGCCATCAACACCACCTTGATGGCGGGCTCCTCGCTGATCTTCCTGCCGCGCTTCGATGCGGCGGAAGTGCTGCACCACCTGGCCAAGGCCACCTCCATGATGGGCGTGCCGACCTTCTATGTGCGCCTCCTGCAGCAGGAGGGCCTCACGCCCGAGGCGACCGCCCATATGCGGCTGTTCGTGTCGGGATCGGCTCCCTTGCTGTCGGAGACTCATGAGCAATGGAGAGCGCGTACGGGCCATGCCATTCTCGAGCGTTACGGCATGACCGAAACCAACATGATCACCTCCAACCCCTATGACGGCGCGCGCGTGGCCGGCGCCGTCGGCATGCCCTTGCCGGGTATCTCCCTGCGCATCGTGAAGCCCGAGACGGGCGAGCCCTTGCCGCAGGGCGAGATCGGCATGATCGAGGTGAAGGGCCCCAACGTGTTCAAGGGCTATTGGCGCATGCCGGAAAAGACCAGGTCCGAGTTTCGGCCGGATGGTTTCTTCATCACCGGCGATCTCGGCAAGATCGACGCCGATGGTTATGTCCATATCGTCGGGCGCGGCAAGGATCTGGTGATTACAGGTGGCTACAACGTCTATCCCAAGGAAGTGGAGACGGAGATCGACGGCATTCCCGGCGTGTTCGAAAGCGCCGTCATCGGCGTGCCGCATGCCGATTTCGGCGAGGGGGTGACGGCGGTCGTGGTGCGCAAGCCCGGCGCCACGGTGGAGGAGCGGACGATCCTCCAGACCCTGGAGGGGCGTCTCGCCAAGTTCAAGCAGCCCAAGCGCGTGCTCTTCGTCGACGAATTGCCGCGCAACACCATGGGCAAGGTCCAGAAGAACGTGCTGCAGACGACCTACAAGGATCTTTACGTGCGGGGATGAGTATGGTGGCCTTCTCCCCCCGCGGGTATCGTCAACTCTCTTGAGTTGACTAGAGGTCCCGGCAGGGGGATGAGGGGAGAAGCATGACCTTCCAAGACATGCGCCGACACCCCTCATCCGCCCCCACGTTCTTTACTTGAACGCGTGGTCCTTATGGGACCACGCTACGGCACCTTCTCCCGCAAGGGGAGAAGGTTTTCGGCCTCAGCCCAGCTTCGGCTCGAGGTGCGTCGACCACAATGCCGCATCGGCGGCGTCGCGCAGGGTGACGGTCATCACCCGCGTGTCGGCGGCGATGGCGACATGGCCGAAGAATTGCAGGCCGGCCGCGGGCGACAGGTTCTGCTGGCCGCCTTCCGGCGCCTTCACATATTTGAGCTCGGGCCCGAAGGTCATGTCGAGGTCGTTGGGGCCGAACGTGCCCGAGTGGAGCGGACCGGAGACGAATTCCCAGAAGGGGTCGAAATCCTGGAAGGCCGCCTTGTCCGGGTTGTAGTAATGGGCGGCGGTGTAGTGGACGTCCGCCGTCAGCCATACCGTGTTCTTGACGCCGGCCGCCTTGATGAAGCGCAGGAGATCGGCGAATTCGAGCTCGCGGCCGAGCGGCTTGCCATTGTCGTTGTTCGAGACGGCCTCGAAGCCCTTCTTCTGTTCGGCCTTGTCCCACACCACCAGAGCCAGCGGCATGTCGGCGGCGATCACCTTCCAGGTCGCCTTGGAGTTGGCGAGCTCACGCTTGAGCCAGGCAAGCTGCTCGGCGCCGAGGAAGGCCGCTTCCCCGCCTTCGGTGGTCTGCAGATTGGCGCCGTTCGGGCCGCGATAGGTACGCATGTCGAGCATGAAGACGTCGAGCAGCGGGCCGTATGGGATCTTGCGATAGACCCGGCGCGGCTCGGCCAGCGTGGTGGCGATCGGCATATATTCGTGGAAGGCCTGTGCGGCGCGCGCCGCCAGGGCCGCAATCGACTTTTCCTTGTAGCGATCGTCGCTGAGCAGGTCCTTGGAGGACGACCAGTTGTTGGTCACCTCATGGTCGTCCCACTGGGTGATGACCGGAACCTGCTGGTAGAGAGCGCGGAAGTTCTTGTCCATGAGGTTGTATTTGTACTGTCCGCGATATTCGTCGAGAGTCTCGGCGACCTTGGACTTTTCCGGCGTGACGATGTTCTTCCAGACGGTGCCGTCCGGCAGCTTCACCTCGGGCTTGATCACGCCGTCGGCATAGATGTTGTCGCCCGAATGGATGAAGAAATCCGGATTGTGCTTGAGCATGGCCGAATAGATCTTCATGCCGCCGCGGTCGGCATCGATGCCCCAGCCCTGGCCGGCCGTGTCGCCGGACCAGACGAAGGAGACGTCACGCAGTCCGGCCGGGGCCGAACGCAGGTGCCCAGTGACCACTTCGCTCTCGACGCTGGTATGGGCGAGATCCTGGAAGCGCACGCGGTAGAAGATCTCCTGATCGGCCGGCAGGCCTTCGGCCAGGATCTTCACGGTGTAGTCGGTCTCGGGCGAGGCGGTCACCGTCGGCAGCCGGTTCACCGTCTTGAAGCTCTCGGTCGTCGACCATTCGAAGATCGCATTGGCTGGGCGGTCCGTGCGCGACCACAGCACGGCCCTGTTGCCGGCGACGTCGCCCGACTGCAGGCCGGCCGTAACTTCGGGGCGGTCGGCGGCGCGGGACAGGCCCGGCATGGCGAACGTACCCGTGGCCCCGAGCAGGCCGGTTGAGGCGGTTGCGGTAAGGAAGCGGCGGCGTGACAGAGGTCTTTCGATGAAGCGCATGGCGACTCTCCAGCTTGAAATGCGCTCCTTCTTGGCCATCGACATGACAGTGGCATGTCAAATGGTTGGAGGAATTATAAAGAGGGTTGTCGGCATCGAACGTTCCCACGCTTTCACCAGACGGATTCATGAGTCAGGCGGCCGGTGATGTGGCATAGGAAAGGTCGGCATTCGTCCAGTTAGTCGAGGAATCGATGGTTGCTTCGAGCTGTTTCGGCGTTTGGCACAAGACCGTTAGAACGACCCTGCTAGCCGGTATGATGCTGGCCATCGGTTTGCCGGGGAAGCCGGCCGTCGCCGGGCCTGCGACAGATGGCGGTGCCAGGGAGATCACCGACGCCTTGGGCCGCAATCTCGGCAAGGTCTGGATCGACAAGGGCGTCATCAGCGTGAAGCCCGATGGCGAGGGCTACGATCTCGCACTCGCCATCGGTAGTGCCAAGCTCGGCCTGCCCGGCGATGGGATGACATTCAGCCTGAAGCCTTTCACCCTCCGGCTCACGCCGAAGGGAGAGCGACGCTTTGCCTTCGAACTTCCCAAATCCACACTCGAGCTGACTTACAGGAACCCAGCCTTGTTTTTCAGCGAAGAAGGATCGCGTCGCTTGGTGAACTGTTCCGGTGAAGGCTTGCTCGATCTGGATGCCTTCCTGGTTTCGGAGGGCAATCTTCAATGCGAAAGCAGCACCGCCTCCAACTCCGTCGGTGTCTTTGGAGGGGAGGGCAAGACAGGGCTCATCAGTCTCAAGTTGGCCGGCACGGCGGTGGCGGACGGCAACATCGATGGCCGGATATCCTATGAGGTATCGAGTTTTGTCGAAACCTTCGGCGCCAGGATTGGCGATGCCTTGCCGACGTCGCTGCCGAAACCGGAGATGACCACCAAAGTCGACGGAATTCGTCACGATTTTTCCGTTTCGGGCCTGAGGAAGACTGGATTGACGACAGCCTTTGCTTTTCTATCCGATCGGTTTCTCCGCGGGCCTGGCACTGCAACGCGCGCGGAGATTGAGGCGCTCGCCAAGGGCGTCATGCCGCTTTGGAGCAATGTCTCGCTGAAGTCGCACTATGAGAATCTGAGTTGGGGCACGCCTCGTGGGCCGATCAAGTTCGCCGTCATCGACGCAGCCATGAAGAATGAGGGCCTGGTCGAGCATACCGACCTGGATGGGACCTTAAGTGTTTCCGGCATGCAGGTACCCGGAACCGTGCTACCCAGTTGGGCCGCCATCCTGGTGCCGGAGAAGATCACGCTCGATACCAGGTTGAAAGATCTCGATCTGGAAAGCCTTGTCGATGGCGCGATCGAGGTGGCTACCAGGGGCGGCTCGCCGGTGCCAGGGGAAATGCATGCTCTTTTGTTGCGTGTCTTCAGCAATAATCGGGCGACACTCGCATTTGATGCGACGGCAACGGCCTCGGGCTACGACATCAAGGGGCAGGGGATGACGTCGATATTCCCCTCGCAAGGAGGGAAGGCTATCATTTCGGCTGCGGGTGTCGATGCCATAGACGCAGTTCTCGCCAAGGCGGCTGTTTCCGATCCCATGTCCCGGCGCGCTGCATTGGGGGTCGCCTTCCTCAAGGGCCTGGCAAAGACGGGGTCCGATGGCCGGTTGATCTGGAATGTCGAGTTCGAGAGGCAGATGAGCAAGATCACGGTGAACGGCCAGTCCTTTGGGCCCGGGACGCGCCAGTAGCAACGCTGTCTGGTGATTCAAACACATAGCTTGCAGCAAAATTTCACAGGCAGCACGCTTTCACCTGTGGCACAAAGCGTTGGGAGATTTGGCGGAAACGTCAAGAATCGCAAAGACACGCCGAACCAGAGAGCTGGAGCAAAGTAGAGTTTCCGTCCAAATGGCTTTGCTCCAGGGGACGAAATCTTTCACATGGCAGACCGGGTATTTTATGATTTTCCTGAAGAAATCTGAGCGTAAATACGGTGTTCGGCGCCGGGTCATTCTGGCCAGCGTGGCGCTTGTCACGCAGGTCTCCTCACAGGCCCTGGCTGAACCCGCCACCGAGCAAGGCGCCAAGGCGATCCGCGACGAGATCGCCCGCTATCTCGGCCCGAAAGTGTTCGAGAAGGGTATCGTCACGGTCAAACCCAATGGCGAGAGCTATGATCTCACCTATGATGTCAGCAGCAGCAAGCTCGGCCTGCCTGCAGATGGCGCCCAATTCAGCTTCGGCCCGTTTACCGCCCGCCTGATCCCCCAGGGGGACGGTAAATATGCTTTTGAGCAGAACAGTCCTGCGCTCGATATGGTCTACAAATCGGGCAAGGCCGGACCGCAGAGCGAACTGGTCCAGCGCTTGAAGAATTGTACCGGAAAGGGCGTCTATGATCCCAAGGCCGAGCAATTCACCGAACAGGCCATGCGTTGCGAGTCCGCCGCCCTGACGATGCGTTCGCCGCTCGAGGACATCGACGCCACCGTCGGCAAGATCGATTTCACCATCACCGGCAAAACGGGGGAGGCCGGCACGACGGATCTGAACGTGACGGGCGACCTGCTGGACCTCGTCGAGACGGTTACCGTCAAGGATCCCGCCAATCCGGCGCCGCCGATGGTGCTGCGTGCGGATCGCGTGCACGAGACTTTCGTGGCCAATGGCTCCAGTGGCGCGCAATTCATGCAGGCCCTGGCCTATTTCGCGGCCCGCAAGGTGGGGGACAATGGCAAGGCGGCCCAGGAGCAGGCGCGGGCCAAGCTGAAGGCCGTGCTGCCGCTGTGGAAAACACTGTCCGCGCAGATCCGCTATGACAACATGACGGTGGGGACGCCCAAGGGCATCATCAGGATTGCCACGGTGGATACCAACCTCGCTTCGAACGGCCTGGTGAAGACGGGCAATGTCGGCCTGAATCTGGCCATGAGCGGCCTTGCCCTGCCGGATGGCATGCTGCCCGACTGGGCCAAGTCTCTGGTGCCGGAAAAGGCGACGCTCGATTTCAACCTGACCGGGCTCGATCTCGAGACGATCGCCGGCAAGATGATCGAGGTTGGCACCGACACCAAACCGGCTCAACCGGATGCGCTCAAGGCGGCGCTGATGCCATTGCTTCTGGCGGGCCAGCCCAAGCTCGCTTTCGGCCAGAGCCTGACGGCGCCCGCCTTCGACGTGAAGGGGCAGGGGGAGACGTCGCTGCTGCCGGCGCAGCAGGGCAAGGCGACGGTTTCGGCCTCCAACCTGGATGAGATCGCCGCCGCTCTCGGCAAGGCCGGTGCCTCCGATCCCGGGCCGCAGCGTGCGGCCATGGGCATCGCCTTCCTCAAGGGGCTGGCCAAGACCGGGCCGGACGGCCGGCTGACCTGGGACATCGACTTCGACAGTCTTGCCCGCAAAGTTACGGTGAACGGTCAGTCCTTCGGGCCGGGCGCGCAGAAATAGAGCGCTCCCAAACGGCGGGCAGGATTCCGAGGGCGGCTTTACCGAAAGGCTGCCCTCTTCGCGTTTGGAGCAGCCCGATCAGGCAAGCTCCTTGGCCAGCAAATGGCGGACTTCCGCCACAAGGGCGGATTCGCCGGCCTGGGGCGGCAGGATGGAGAATTCGATGTCCGGCATGGCCGGCAGGCCGAAATCGCCATCGAGAGTGGCCATGCCGGCCGGTATGGCGGAACGGTTGAGGCAGGCCAAGCCCAGGCCGGCGGCGAGCGCCAAATGCAGACCGGCGACCCCGGCGGCCGAATGGGCGATCTCGTAGTCGATATCGCTTTGGTTGAGCGTGCGGATGATCAGGCGCTGAAGGGAACAGGCCTCGGGAAGCACGACCAGCGGCAGACGCCGGGCCGCATCAAGGGCAAGGGCGGGCGAGGCGATCCAGGACAAGGGCTCGCGGCCGAGCCGGATGCGGCCGTCCTCGTCGGACGCACTGTCGTCGTCGAGAAGGCGCATGGACAGGCCGATGTCGAAGTCGCGGCGGTTTTCGATCATCAGGCTCTGGCGGGTCGCGACATGCAGCTTGAGCTGCGGATAGCGCTCGCGCAGGCGCTTGAGCAGGAGCGTGATCGTCGCCGGGCGGAAATAGTCGGTTATGGCCAGGCGCAGATCGCCGGCGAGCGGCATACCCAGGACATCGCGAAAAGCCTCCTCGCTGAGTGCCAGCAGCCGGCGTGCGTGCACGACCAGGCGTTCGCCGGCGGATGTGAGGCTGGCGCCGAGCTTGCCGCGCACCAGCAAGGTCACGCCGCAATGCTGCTCGAGCTTGCGCATCTGTTCGCTGACGGCCGATTGCGAGCGATGAACCCGTGGCGCTGCTGCCGACAGGCTGCCTGTCTCGGCGATGGCGACGAGGGTCTGCAGGAGATCGAGGTCGAAGGGGCGCATTTATCCATCTGCTTTCCTGATGGATGATATCATATATTCCCGATTTTCCGATTGGAAGCGCGCCCTTATACAATTGCGATCCGCGTTGAAGGAGCCGACGGACCGTCGGAGTTTCAAATGTCTAGTCTACGATTGTATATGTTCCAGTCCGGCACCCAGCGCTGCAAGCTGCACCACATCAAGATGAATCAGGGCGAGGGGGAGGATTGCGAGATCCCGGTGCCCTGGTTCCTGGTGATGCATCCGAAAGGTGCAGTGCTGATCGACGGTGGCCTGGCGGCGGAGGGCCTTGCCGATCCCAGGGCCTATTGGGGCGGCAGCGTCGAGGTCTTCCGCCCGGTGATGGCACCCGAACAAGGCTGCCTCACCCAGCTTGAAGCGCTCGGCATCCGGCCCGGCGATATCCGCTTCGTGCTGCTTTCGCACCTGCATTCGGACCATACCGGCGCCATCGGGCGCTTTCCCAATGCCACTCACATCGTGCAACGCCGGGAATATGAATATGCCTTCACGCCGGACTGGTTCACGGCGGCGGCCTATGTCCGCCGGGATTTCGACCGGCCGGGTCTTGTCTGGCAGTTCTTGGACGGCGAGGCGACGGACGATTTCGATCTCTATGGCGATGGCACCATCCGGATCCTGTTCACGCCGGGCCATTCGCCCGGCCATCAATCCGTGATGGTCGATCTTCCGAACAGCGGTCCGTTCCTGCTGGCGATCGATGCCGCCTATACCTGGGACCACTGGAACGAGAAGGCGCTGCCGGGCCTGATGAGTTCGGCCAGCGATGTGGCCCGCTCGGTGCGCAAGCTGCGTTTCCTCGCCGATCGGGTGAGCGCGACCGTGGTGCCGGGCCATGATCCCGAAGCCTGGGCCGGCTTCAGGCAGGCGCCCCATTTCTACGATTGACCGCCGCTCAGGCCTCCAGCGCCTGGGCGAGATCGGCGATCAGATCCTCGGCATTCTCGATGCCGACACTCAGCCGGATGGTGGCATCGGTCACGCCGAGCTGGGCCCTCAGCTCGGCCGGCACGCCCGAATGGGTGGTCGAGGCGGGATGGCTGGCGAGGGACTCGGTGCCGCCGAGGCTGACAGCGAGCTTGAACACTTTCAGGGCATTGAGCAGCCGGAAGGCCTCGGCCTGGCCGCCCTTGATCTCGATGGAGAAGGTCGAGCCCGCGCCGGTGCATTGCCGCTCGAACACCCGGCGCGCCGGGCTGTCCTCCGGCAGAGCATGCAGGGCATGCACGGCGGTGACGCCGGCATGGGCGGCCAGGAAATCGGCGACGGCCACGGCATTGCGCGCGGCCGCCTGCATGCGCAACGACAAGGTTTCGAGCGATCGGCCGAGCATCCAGCAGGTGTGGGGATCGAGCTGGGTGCCGACGGCGCTGCGCAACGCCCGCACCGGTTTCAACGCCGTTTTGCTGCCGATCGCCGCGCCGGCGATGAGGTCGCTGTGGCCGCCGATATATTTGGTGGCCGAATAGACCACGATATCGACGCCATGGCCGAGAGGCCGCTGGAAGAGCGGCCCCAGCAGCGTGTTGTCGCAGATGATCACCGGTCGTGCACCTTGCATGTCGGCAATGCGATCGGCGGCTGCGCCGATGAGGGAGAAGTCGACCAGCGTGTTGACCGGATTGGAGGGCGTCTCGATCAGGATGGTGCTGACCCGGCCTGCCGCCATCGCCTTGTCGGCAGCCTGGTTGATCGAGGCGGCATGAAGGCCGTCCATGAAGCCCGCATGTCCGATGCCGAAATCGGCGAGGGTGCGGGCGAGCAGCGTCTCGGTGCCGCCATAGAGCGGCTGGCTGTGCAGCACGACGTCGCCGGGGCGGGCATAGGCCAGCACGGCCATGGAGATGGCGGCCATGCCCGAGGAGAACAGCAGAGCCGCTTCGCCGCCTTCATAAATGGCGAGGCGATCCTCGACGATCTCGGTGTTGGGGTGGTTGAAGCGCGAATAGACCAGCCCCGCCGCGCTGCCGGCGGGCGGCGTGCGCCGGCCCGAGGTGTAGTCGAAGAAGTCGCGCCCGTCCTCCGCCGATTGGAACACGAAGGTAGAGGTGAGGAATACCGGCGGTTTCACCGAGCCCTCCGAGAGGGCCGGATCGTAGCCATAGCCCAGCATCAAGGTTTCAGGATGCAGGGGATGATTGCCCAGCGTGTGCTTGTGGCTGCGATCGACGGCCATGACCGGCTCCTTTCACGTGCAACCTCGGAAGCGGTGGTGTGGCGCGTATGGTGCGGTCGGCCATGACGTCTGTCAAAGGGAAGGAGTCGGTCGCTCGACCGGCCGACTCCTTCGGAGCCCACGAAGTATGAATGAACCGAAATATTGTCATCCCCTTCCCCTCGCTGCGCTCGGCCGGGGATGACAGCCTGATGATCAGTTAACCGCTCTTTCCGAAGTGCGGCGGGGGCGCCTCATGCCGGCTCAATATTCGACGACGCCGTCGAGTGCATAATGTTTGATGGTCTTCCGGTTGGCGATCAATTCGTCGATGGTGGGCTCCCCGGTCATGGCACGGCGAATGGCGAGCTTGGTCGCCTCATAGTTGGTGCGATAGAGGTCGGCCTTGTCGAGATTGGGATCTGCCGGACAGCGCGGATCGAGCCAGATCGTGATGATGATGCAGATCTTGTCTGTCTGGTCCTTCGGCAGCACGCCCTCGACGACGCAGTCGACGATCGCGTCGCCGGTCGCCCCCTGAACGACGCCGCCGAGAAGCTCGACATAGGCGGCATTGTGGATCGTCACCTTTGTCGTCATCATCGTGGCCGGGCGGACGAGCTGGTTGAGGTCGCGCACCACGAACATGCGGGTATGGCCGACCGTCTGGCCGAGCATGGCGGCGAAGCCGTGGCCGACCGGCCCGTCGACGGAGCCGATCAGCACCTCCGGCATGGCGTCTGTGTATTGGCCTTCCTTGGCGAGCACGGTGGCTTCGCCGGTGCGAAAGATGATGTCGGTCAAGTCACTGCTCCTGTTCCAAGCCCATCGGCACGATGAACCCTTTCTGCGGCAGCGGATGATGGGCCGGCGGTCCTCAAAATCGCAAGCCTCGGGGCTTGTGAAAAAAGGACGCATAGTTGACCGGGGGGAGTCGCAAATTTGCCTCAGACCTGCGTTTCGCTGAGCCCTCGCCAGGATTGGTGGTTCCACCGACCCCGAAGCGCCTCAGGCTGGAAGGCCGAGCTCCGCCCGTACCTTTTTCGACAAGCCGCGCGAGACGATGAAATGCGACTGGCGCAGATAGTCGCGCAGTTCCTCGTCGCTCAGGCCGGGCTCGGCGTAGTGCTGGATCCACTTCATGCCGCGCGAAGCGAGATAGGGGGCAGGACGCAGGCCAGGTTGCTCCTTGAGTACCTCATAGGAGATCTCGCTCACCTTGAAGCTGTAGCGCGGCACACCGTCCTGCTGGCCGCCGATGGCGAAAACCTTGCCGCCGACCTTCCAGACATGGGCTCCGCCCCATTGCACCACATGGCTGGTGGCGGGCAGCGCGCCGCAGAAGGCGTTGTACTCTTCGTGTGTCATGTCTCTAGGCGGCGGCCGCCGGCAGCTTGCGAATCGCCACCTTGTTGTCGTGGAAGGCGCCGCCGCCGACCGGCGCGGGCGCGTCGGCTCCCGTCAGGGTGTTGATGCCCTTGCCGTCTTCATAGGCGCTGTTCGGCCAGATCGACTCGGCCACCAGGACGCCGCGGCGCAGGCCCTCGAAGAGCTTGGCATGCAGCCGGACCTTGCCGCGCAGACTTTCGAGTTCGACCTTGTCGCCGTCCTCGATGCCATGGGTGGCGGCATCGTCGGGATGGATCAGCACATCCGGCCGTTCCTCCTTGGCGAGCGAGGTCGGGGTTTCCGTGAAGCTCGAATTGAGAAAGTTGCGCGCCGGGCTGGTGGTCAGGCGGAAGGGGAAGGCATCGTCGGCCAGCTCGATCGCCGTCCAATGGTCGGGGAAGGCGGGCATGTCATGCACGGGCCCGAATTTGGCGGGCGCCGCATAGGGGTTCTTCGGCCAGTCCGCCTTGAAACGGAACTTGCCGTCCGGCCAGCCGAAGCCTTTCAGGAAATGGGCATCCTCGAAGGGCTGCTGCACGTCGAGCCAGCGCTTTTCCTCGAGCTCCGCCAGCGTGCCGCGATTGGAGGCCTGGAGGGTGCGGTCGATCAACTCGCGCGGATCCATGGCGAAGGCGGGATGTTCGGCGCCGACGCGGGCAGCGATGGCGCTGATCACCTCGTGATTGTTGCGGCATTCGCCCGGCGGCTCGATCAGCTTGGGGCCGAGCAGGATGTGCTGCTGCCCGCCGCCCTGGTAGACATCGTCATGTTCGACGAACATGGTCGCCGGCAGGATGATGTCGGCCATGCGCGCTGTATCCGTCATCACCTGCTCATGCACCACGGTGAACAGGTCCTCGCGGGCAAAGCCCTGCTTAACCTTGTCCTGGTCGGGCGCGACCGACATCGGATTGGTGTTCTGGATCAGCAGCATCTTCACCGGGCCGCCGCCGCACAGCGCTTCGGCATCGCCGGTCAGGATGGGACCGATGCGGGACTGGTCGAGCTCGCGCACCTTGGGATCGCGCACGTCCAGGCCCTCGATCAGCGTCTTGCGCCAGCCGAACATGCCCGAATTGGAGTGCAGCGCGCCGCCGCCTTCATGTTGCCAGGCCCCCATCACCACGGGAATGGCGCTGACCGCGTGCATGGAGGCCGCGCCGTTGCGCGAGCGGGCAAAGCCATAGCCGAGGCGGAAGAAGGTCCGGGGCCGCTCGCCCAGCAGCCTGGCCAGGGCCTCGATATCGGCCACCGGCACGCCGGTGATATCCGAAGCCCATTGCGGCGTGCGGCTGGCGAGATGGGCCTCGAATTCGGCCGGATGGTCAGCGAATTTAGCGAGATAGGCCCGGTCGGCATGGCCGTCGCGGAACAGCACATGCATGAGGGCGCAGGCCAGCGCCCCGTCCGTGCCGGGCTTGAGGATGATCTTGACGTCCGCCTGCTGCATGGTGGCGTTGTCATAGACGTCGACGGCCACGATTCTGGTGCCGCGCTTCTTGCGGGCGGAGGCGGCGTGGGCCATCACATTGACCTGCGTCACCACGGCATTGGTGCCCCACAGCACGATGCAGTCGGATTGCGCCATCTCGCGCGGGTCGGTGCCGGTCATGCGGCCATGGCCGGCGAGATAGCCCGACCAGGACAGCGAAGTGCAGATGGTGGAGTACTGGCCCGAATAGCGCTTGGCATTGCGCAGACGGTTGATACCGTCGCGCATGACCAGGCCCATGGTGCCGGCATAGTAATAGGGCCAGACGCTTTCGGCTCCGAAATCCCGCTCGGCCGCCAGCATCGCCTCGGCGGTGCGGTCGAGTGCCTCGTCCCAGCTGATGCGCTTATATTGGCCCGATCCCTTCGGCCCGGTACGCATCAGGGGATGGAGCAGACGATCCTTGTGATGCACGCGCTCGGCATAGCGGGCGACCTTGGCGCAGATCACGCCCTTGGTGAAGCTGTTGTCGGCAGCTCCATAGACCCGTCCCATGGTGTTGCGGTCGAGCACCTCGATTTCGAGGGCGCAGGTCGAGGGGCAATCATGCGGGCAGGCGGAGGCTCTGCGGATCGGGCCAAGCGGTTTGTTCATCGGGATCTCGTCATCTGACCGCCGCATCGTAGGGCGAGGGGGGCACAAGAACCAGCCTTACGTGCGGGCATTGCGAGAATTGATCAATCCATTCACGCGGGGAATGGTTCGCATGCGCATCATCAAGCCAAGGTCCGGGCGGCTTCCAGCACCTCGGCGACGTGGTCGGCCACACGCACCTTGGACCAGACGCGAGCGACGATGCCCTTGCCGTCGATCAGCAGCGTGGTGCGTTCGATGCCGAGATAGGTGCGGCCATACATCTGCTTTTCGCCCCAGACGCCATAGGCGTTGAGCATGTCGAGGCTTTCGTCGGAGGCGATAGCCGTGGTCAATCCGTGCTTTGCCACGAATTTCTGCTGCTTGCGCACAGGATCGTGCGAGATGCCGAGCAGGTGTACGCCGGCGGCGGCGAAATCCGCCTTGGCGGCCGAGAACTCCACGGCTTCACGCGTGCAGGCCTGGGTATCTGCCTTGGGATAGAAGAAGATCACGAGTTTATGGCCGCGAAAGTCCTCGAGCCGGACCGTGCCACCATCGGCGAGGGGGAGGGAAAAGGCGGGAGCGACCTCGCCGACCTGCAGGGGATGCATATGCCTTCCTTTCGGCAAAATGGTACGTCACAGCACAATCGTGTATGTTTCGGGACAGGCGCGGTCCAGGCCGTTCTGCATCCGGGCGCCCGTCTTTCGCGACGAGTTGCTTCGATGTGTGTTTGCCCAGCGTATCCGCGGATAAGGCGATCTGGAATTGTCGGCTTATCTCAACAATTTGCATCTTCATCCTACTGCGTCTCCTTAACGGTACGGCAACCTGGGTGAGGCCATCATCTCGCCGGCATTGCCGTGGGGCATGAAGGATTTATCGCAAGGGGCTGGCGAATCGTTGATGGCGAGGGACGCACACAACGCAATGCATGAAGCGACGGCTGCCGCCGATGAGCAGGCGTCCCTGGAGACCGCTGCGGACCAGTTGCCGTACGACTATCCCGCGGAAGAGCCTCCGGCGGATTCTTCGCCCCGGCGGCGGCCCGGCAGCGGCCGGGTATTGCTGCGTAGCGCCGTCTCCGTGGCTGCTACGGCGGCGGTGGTGGTCGGGGTTGCCATCGGCATCTTCTACTGGCGGCTCGGCAATGGTCCTCTATCGTTGCCCTTCATCACCCAGACCGTGCACCAAGCCATCGCTGCCAAATTGCCGCCGGGCTATCGCCTCAGCCTGGACGATGTCGCGATCGAGCGGCGCCCGGAAGGGCTGATTGCGATGATCCGCGGTGTGACCGTGAGGGATCATGACGTCGTCATCGCCTCGGCGCCGCGCATCTATGCCGGGTTCGATCTGGCGTCGCTGCTGCTCGGCGACGTCACGGCGCGCTCGATCGTGGTCGAGGGGGCAGCTGCGACCGTGAATGTCAGCATCGACGGCCGGTTCACGCTCCAGGCCGGGGTCGACAGCACGGCCCCGCCTGCGGGGGGAGCCCTGTCGCTTGCGGCGGTTCTGAACGGCTTCGACACCATGATCGCCTCGATCGGCTCCATTGACAGGGTCGAACTGCGTGACGCCGCGCTGGCGGTGCACGACCAGGCGATCGGCCACGACATCGTCCATCGTGGCATCGACCTGACCGTTCGCCGCACCGCCGCGGCCGGTGGCCTGTCGGTGGCTCTCGCCGCAGCGGGAGGCTCCATCAATGCCACCACGGAAGGCGGCGACGGCGAACCGCGCTCGATCGACATTAAGGCCAGCAATATCGGCGTCACCGAACTCGTGGCAGCACTGGCGCCGAGTGTCGAGCAGCCATCGGTCAAGGCCTCCTTCGATGTGCTGGCCCGGGCCAGCATCAACCCCGATGGTTCTGTCGAGATGGCGCAGGTCAACATTGCCAGTGCCGGAGGCAGCTGGAATGTCGAGCCGAAGGAGCCTCCCTTCGTATTCGACGGCGCGCAGATCAGCCTGGACTGGGACAAGACGGCCGGTGTCGTCCAGATCGGCCAGGCGATGGTCAAGTCGGGCGAGGGCGTCCTGGATTTCAAGGGAAAGGTCGTTCCGCCTTCCGATACGACGGGGCCGGTGTGGACTTACGACCTGCAAGCACCGAACGTGCTGCTGGCAAGCCGCCGCGAGCAACGTCCGCCGCTGAAGCTCGACCGCATCGATCTTGCCGGACGTTATGATCCGGCCACCAACCGCCTCAGCCTGGACAAGGGCGAGGTGCTGGGACCGACGGTTGCCATCGATTTCAACGGTGCCGTCGGCTTCGGCGGCAAGACCCCGGCGATCGACCTGACCGCAAAGGCCAAGACCCTGTCGGCGGTGGCCTTGAACCGGGTGTGGCCGGTCTTCTCGGTGCCGGAGGTCAAGATCTGGCTGGAAGACCATATCAAGGCGGGTGTCGTCGATGGAGCGACGCTCAAGCTCGCCATTCCGCAAGGAGCGTTGGCTTCGGTCAATGGCAAGACGCCGCCCCTGCCGGACGAAGCACTTTCAGGCTCGGTGCCGATGTCGAAGGGCATCGTCCAGATCATCGATACGCTGCCGCCGATCAGCGACGTCGAGGGCAGGGTCGATTTCTCCGGGCGCCATCTTAGCGTCAATGTCGACAGCGCGTCGGTCGAGACCGGCGATGCCGGCACCCTCGCGCTTGCGGATGGCACCTATTCGATCAGTGATTTTGCCCAGAAGCCGCCGAACCAGTCCGCGGTTTTCGGGGTGAAGGGCCCGGCGCAGGCCGTGGCCAGGCTGATGACCATGCCGCCGCTGGCCGATGCCGCCAAGGGCTTGGATATCAGGCCCGATGAGGTCAACGGCACTGCCGATCTCAAGGTCAAGCTCGACCTGCCGCTGATCGACCATCCTCGCCCCGAAGACATCAAATATGCGATCACGGGCGGCGTACAGGGAATGTCGATCGACCACGTCGCCGGCAGCAGCCTGCAGAGCGGCACGATGAAGCTCTCGCTCGAGCCGGGGTTGATGCTGCTCACCGGCAAGGGCGTGTTCGATGGCCTGCCCGCCAATTTCGACCTGCGCAAGGCCGAGGGCCAGGAACCGCAGATGGCCCTCAGCGTCATCCTGGACGACGCCACCAGGAAGCGGAAGGGCTTCGATTTCGGCGATGCGCTGACCGGGCCGATCCAGGCCGACATCCATCCGGTCGCCGATCCGCGCGACCCGCGCTACGACGTGGATATCGATCTGGCGGCCGTGCGCATCAAGGATCTGCTGCCGGGCTGGCAGAAGGCGGCCGGCGTTCCGGGGCGGGTCAGCTTCAGTTGGGATCCCGCCGACAAGGGCGGTGGCACGCTCGACAAGCTGACGGTGGAGAGCGGGTCGGTCTCGCTGCGCGGCACGGTGACACTCGGCCCGGACAACAAGCTGCGCAAGGCGATGATGGATGTGATCAGCCTGTCGCCGGGCGATGATTTCCAGGGCGTTTTCGAACCGCTCGGCAGTGGCTGGAAGGTCTTCGTGCGCGGCAACCGGCTCGATGCCCGCCCTCTGCTGTCGATGCTGCAGAAGCGCGCCAAGGGCAGCAGCGCCAGCGCCAGCATCAATGCCGATATCAGGCTCGGCCAGGTGGTCGGCTTCAACGACGAATCTCTTGCCGATCTGGGCCTGATGCTCGACAGCAAGGGTACGACGATCCGCAAGCTCGATCTCAGCGGCAGGCTGGCCAACGGCCAGGTCACTGCCTCGCTGGGCAATGAGGGGCGCAGCGGCAATTTGGTCACGGTGCAGTCCACCAATGCCGGCGCCGTCATGCGTTTCCTGGATCTCTACACCCGCCTTCGTGGCGGGGCGCTCGGTGCCCGCTTCTCGCCGGTGATCGACAATATGCGCGGCCGCCTGGTGATGCGCAGCTTCTCGGTGGAGAACGAGACGGCCCTGGGGCAATACCGCGACACGCTGAAGAACGCCGGCAAGTTGTCTTCCTACGCCCCCGGCAGCGGCGACTCAGCCCAGTTCACCAGGCTCGAACTCGCCTTCACCCGAACGGCCTCGCGGATCGGCATCCTGGATTCCGTGGTCTGGGGGCCGGATGTCGGCGTCAGCCTCTCGGGCGATCTCGACTATGGCACAGACAGGGTCAACCTCACCGGCACCTTCGTGCCCGCTTACGCCCTGAACAACATCTTCTCCAAGATCCCTCTCATCGGAGGACTGCTCAGCGGCGGCCAATATGGCGGCCTGTTCGCCATCAACTTCAAGGTATCGGGACGGGTCAACGCGCCAGTGCTCACGGTCAATCCTCTCTCGGCCATCGCGCCCGGCTTCCTGCGCAAGATCTTCGAGTTTCAGAAACAGACCAATTGAGGAGAACCCGGCTTCACGCTGACCTTGTGGGTTCAGCCGCGCCGAAAGGGCAACTGAACCAGCAGGGTAAGGAAGGCGAAGACCAGGCTGACCACCACGCCGGACGAGAGCATGGCCAATTCCGTTGCCGGCATGATGACCGCCGTGACCACGGCAAGGCCGCAGGCACCGCCGACCTGTAGCGAGCTGTTGAGGAGGCCGGCGGCGACGCCCTGTTCCTCGTCGGCGACGCCGCTGGTGCCGGCCACCATCAAGGCCGAGATGCTGAGGGCAAAGCCGAGGCCCCAGAGCAGCGAGACCGGCAGCAACAGGGTCCACAGGTCCGGCTCGGGGCCGAGGCGCAGCGCCAGCAGATAGCAGGGCACGAAGGCGGCGAGGCCGACGACCAGGATGCGCGCGACCCCGAACCTGTCCATCAAGCCGCCGAGTTTGGGACCGATCGCAACCACCATCAACCCTGCCGGCAACAGCACCAGCGCCATCTGCCAGGGTTGCCAGCCGAGGAGGTTCTGCAGGTAAAGGCCGAGCAGGAACTGGAAGCCCATGGCGCCGCCATAGAGCAGGGCGGCGCTCGCGTTCGCGGCCACCAGCCTGCGATTGCGGAACAGGCCAAGGCGGATCAAGGGCGCCTCGACACGGCTCTCGATGGCGGCGAAGGCAGCCAGCAGCAGAGCCGAGACAGCGAGGCCACCGACGGTCCATGGCGACAGCCAACCGATTTCGGCGGCGAAGACGAGTGCGAAGACCAGGGTCAACATGCCGCTGACCAAGGTCAGCGTGCCGCCGAGGTCGAGCCGTATCGGCCGGTCGGAGCGCGGATCGGCGGGTACATAGCGCAGCGCTGCCCACAGGATCAGCAGAGCGATCGGCACCGGCAGGATGAATATGGCCCGCCAGTTCAGCGTGGTGAGCAGGCCGCCGATCAACAGGCCGGAGGAATAGCCGGAGGCCTCGAAGACGTTGAAGATGCCGAACGCCTTGTTGCGCTGGGGACCTTCGGGAAAGGTGGTTGTCAGCAGCGACATCGCCGCCGGTGCGGTGAAGGCTGCCGCCACGCCCTTGATGAAGCGCGACGCGATCAGCAGGACGGGATTGCTGGTGAAGGCTCCGAACACAGAGACGAGGATGAACACGGCCATGGCGGCGACCAGCATGCGACGCCGGCCGAACAGATCGGCACAGCGTCCACCCAGGAGCAGGAAGCTGCCGAAAGCCAGGATATAGGCGCCAGCCAGCCATTGCGCTGTCGCGGCGCTCAAGCCGAATTCCCGTTGGATCTGCGGTATCGCCACCACGATCATGGAGACGTCGAGGCCATCGAGCAGGATGACCCCGCTGCAGACGAGGAGGACGATCCACAGGCGGGCCGGCCAGCGAAACGTTGTGCTTGGACCTGACGGGGAGGCGCGCGCGAGATCATCCGGGCTGGCCTCGCGGGGGGCGGTGTTGACGGGCATGAGGTCACTCCGAAACGGAGCACGAAAGCGGGTCGTCGCCCAGCTCCAGGCTCCCTGATTGTCAAGTCTGACTGTCATGCTCGATTGATAAGAGATTGAAAAACGAGTAATTCTCGATAGAACATCAAAATTGGCTTGAAAGTCGATGAAGCGTACGATGCCAGGGACCCGGGCCCTGAAGATCTTCGAGGCGGCCGGCCGGCATCTCAACTTCACCCGTGCGGCCGAGGAGGTCGGCCTGACGCCGGCTGCCGTCAGCTATCAGATCAAGGAGATCGAGGATCAGCTTGGTATCGTGCTCTTTGCGCGGACCAGCCGCAGCATCCGGCTCACACCTGCGGGAGGCGTATTGTTCGAGGCGGTGGGCGAGGCGCTGGATGGTCTACAGCGCGCCGTCAGCCGGGCCAGCAGGTCGCAGCGCGCCTTGGGGCAGCTCTGCGTGTCGCTCGGCGCGCGTTTCGCCACCAACTGGATGCTGCCGAGGCTCTCAGCCTTCCAGGTGGCCCATCCTCGGCTGAAGCTGCGCTTCGACATCACCGACGAGATCCGCGATTTCGAGGTTGACGATATCGACCTGGCCATCCGTTTCGGCGACGGAAACTTTGACGGGCTGAATTCGGTGCGGCTGTTCGATACGGTCATGGTGGCGGTCTGCAGCCCGCGATTGCTCGAGGCCGGCCAGCATTTTACGATGCCGGCTGATCTGATCGGTCATACTTTATGCTATCGCGATTGGCGCCGGGGCGATCTGACCTGGCCGGATTGGCGCATGTGGATGCAGGCTGCCGGTGTCGACACGTTCGACGATAGCGCCTGCGTCGCCTTTGCCGATACCAGCCATGTCGTACAGGCCGTGCTCGATAGCGGGGCAATCGGCCTGGCCGATCTTGCCATGATCGCCAATGATATTGCCGAGGGGCGACTGGTGCGCCTATTCAACATCGAGGTCCCGGTGGCAGGGAACCAGACCTATCATCTCGTCTATCCGCACGACCGCAGCGAAGACCCGGCCATCCTGGCCTTTCGAGACTGGATGCTCGCGGCGATCGAAGCGCAGCAGCAGGGCAGCGGTTAAGCAAAACCGGCGAGCGCGTGATGTCCGTTTCAGAAACGATAGCGTAGCAGCCGCCCGATGCGGCCGAGTGCGGGAATGGCCCTGAAGAACGGAATGACAAGGCGAGCGGACAGGGACATTCTGGCGATCTGGGCGGCATGATAGCCCTGCCGACCGTAGGAGAGCAGTTCCTGCATCAGCTTGAGGCGCGGCACCTGGCGTTCGATCTCATGGGCGTCGTCAAGGCTCCAATGCACCTGCGCACCGGTGACGCGAACCGAATGCTGTTTGCGGATCAGGCGCAGGCCAAGACGATTATAGGCATCGAAGGCGATTTCGCCGCTGGGGAAGTGTCCAGCCAGCCGGGCGAGCAGCGGGATGGCTTCATCGGCCTGCAGATAGGGGAACATGCCTTCGGCGATGATCAGCGCCGGGCGGCCCTCGGGCATGATCGTTGCGAGCCAGGCGGGATCGGTGACGGATGTGCCGATCAATTGGTAACCTGCGCGCTCGGGATAGAGCCGGCGCCGGAGCTCGATGACTTCGGGATAGTCGACATCGAACCAGCGCACGCCGGCGGGTGGATCGATACGGAAAACCCGGGAGTCCAGGCCACAACCCAGATGCAGCACGATCGCCTCGGGGTGGAAAGCGAGGAAGGCGCGGGCCCAGTTGTCGAGGATGTGGGCCCGCATCGCCAGACCGATCATGAGATCGCGGTTGATGCCGAGGCGCGAGAAATCGTAGTCGATCCGATCGAGCGCCGAAGCCGCGAAACGGTCCTGCAGGAGCGAGTCGGGCAGACGGCTTTCCTCGCCCTTGGCGTAGAGGGTGATGAGAAGGGTTGCCTTCTCTTGGCTCAGAGAAACCTTTTCCATGGCCCGCGCACGCTATGAGAGAGCCGGTAAAGCCGCTTGCGGGCTATCCGAGCACCAGCGCATGGCATCAATGCCGCGAGAGGCGTCTGGCATTGGCCCGGACCCGTCGCTGGGCCGGCCGGGCTGCCGCGACGGCGACGGAGATCAGGCCGGAGGCCAGATCATGCGCATCGGCTTTGCCGAAGACGGCACGCAGGCCCAGTTGAGCCATTTCGTCGGTTGCCGCAACCGCTCCCTCCGCAAGCGCCTCGAATTTCTCGGTCACCATGCGGCTGGCTTCGATCAGATTGTCTGGATGGGGCCAGAATGGCAGCGTCGCCAGTATGGGCATACGATGGCCGATGGTTACGGCACTGGCTTGGCTGGTTTCGAAGGCCGAAGACATGGCCCGAATGAACATCACCTGGAATGAGAGCATGCAGCCTCCGATTCCCGGTCAGTTTGGGCCGAT
Source organism: Labrys sp. (in: a-proteobacteria) (assembly GCF_047605565.1). Classification (NCBI taxonomy): domain Bacteria; kingdom Pseudomonadati; phylum Pseudomonadota; class Alphaproteobacteria; order Hyphomicrobiales; family Xanthobacteraceae; genus Labrys; species Labrys sp. (in: a-proteobacteria). The sequence goes on along the minus strand of NZ_JASGFM010000008.1, from coordinate 137,385 downwards.
ATGTCGCCGAGGGCAAGCGCGATGGTTGCGGGCCATCGCTGCGCGAGGGCGATCGAGGCTTCTCGTCGCGTGGCCTTTGCTATCCCAGCCGCCGCCAGGGCTTGAGCTTGTCGGGCTTCGTTCCGTCGCCGCCGGTCGGCTGATAGCGCGTGTGCGAGATCGGTACCTTGCCGGCTTCCAGCGCGGCGATCGTCGGCGCGTTGCTGATGTCGAGAGCGTCGAAACCGCAGCGGATCATATAGGCGATACGGTCGAACAGGATGTCGCCGACGGCCCTGAGCTCACCGGCGAAGCCGTAGCGTTCCCGGGCAATGCGCGCCAGCGAGAAGGCGCGGCCGTCGCCGAATTTGGGGAAGGCGAGGGCCAGCAGCGGCAGGCTCGGCAGCGCGTCAGCCAGCAGCTCGATATCGTCGGCCGGCTGCAGCACCACCCCGACCGGTGCATTGCGGGCGGCGAGACTGTCCTTCTCGGCCAGGAAGCGTTTCAGCGAGACGATGACAGCACCGTCCGGCAGCGTGTCCTCGTCGCCGGCCAGCTTGTAGATGTCTGCCTCGAAACGGCCATTCTTCCAGAGGGGCACAGGTCTCTCCTAGATCCCCGCGCAAAGCGCAGGCTTTTCAACAGTGTGGAAGTTGTCTCTTAGATACCACTTCCGGCCTTTTCAGGCGAAACATGAATGCCGCACTCGACCTTGGACTTGCCGCGCCAGCGGCCGGCCCGGGCATCCTCGCCCTCGGCGACGCGGCTGGTGCAAGGCATGCAGCCGATCGAGGGATAGCCGTCCGCCACCAGGGGATGCGGCGGCAAATCGTGGCGTTCGAGATAATCCGCCACATCCTTGGAGGTCCAGTCCGCCAGCGGATTGACCTTGATGCGCCCGGCATCGGCCTCGAAATATTGCAGGGCTGCACGGGTCGAAGCCTGATGGCGCTTGCGACCGGTGATCCAGGCCGAGAAGGACTCCAGCGCAGTGTCGAGCGGGTCGACCTTGCGGATCCAGCAGCACATGTCCGGATTGCTGTAGGCAAGCAGCCGATCGGGATCTTCCTGCTGTACCAGCACCTGGCGCGGCGAGGCCGTGCGCAGATCGGTAAGGCCGAGCCGGCGGGCGAGTTCGTTGCGATAGAGCAGGGTCTGGCTGAACAGCCGGCCGGTGTCGAGGAAGATCACCGGCGTGGCACGGTCGATTTCCGCCACCATGTGGAGGAGGGCGGCCGACTCGGCACCGAAGCTGGAGACCAGGGCAATGCCGCCCTTGTAGAGCGACAGTGCCGCGCGCAGCACCGTCTGTGCATCGGCATTGTGATACTGCGCCGCCAAAGCGAGCGCCTGTGCTTCCGGATCGATAGCCGGGCTGGCCAAACCAACGTTCACGGGAGCGGCCGAAAAATCAAGCACGCTGTCCATAGAGTGCCTCCTTGAAGGGCGGCAGGCCGACACGGCGCACCGCCTCCAGGAATGTTTCCTGAGGGGAGAGACGCAGGCCCAGATAGGTGTCGACCACCTTCTCGACAGCGTCGACGATGGCCTCGCTGCCGAAGCCGGGGCCGACCAGTTCACCGATCGAACAATCCTCGCGGGCCGAGCCGCCCAATGTGATCTGGTAGTTTTCCACGCCCTTGCGGTCGACGCCGAGAATGCCGATCGCCGCGACGTGATGATGACCGCAGGCATTGATGCAGCCGGAGATCTTGATCGGCAGGCTGCCGATCTCCGCCTGGCGTGCGGGCGAGCCGAAGCGCTCGGACAGGCCCTGCGCGATCGGAATGGCGCGGGCATTGGCGAGCGAACAGTAGTCCAGGCCCGGGCAGGCGATGATGTCGGTGATCAGTCCTTCATTGGCGGTGGCGAGGCCCGCTTCCTGCAGCACCGCGAACAGCGCCGGCAGGTCATCGAGCTTCACATGCGGCAGCACGAGGTTCTGCAGGTGGCTGATGCGGATCTCGCCCAGCGAATAGCGATCGGCGAGATCGGCCACCAGGTCCATCTGGTCGGAGGAGGCGTCGCCTGGAATGCCGCCGATCGGCTTCAGCGAGATGGTGGCGATGCCATAGCCCGGCTGCTTGTGGGCATGCACGTTTACCGACACCCAGTGGGCGAAATCGGCATTGCCGGCCTTTGCCTTGTCGAAGACCGGCGTCTCGCCGATCGTCTCGAACGGGCCTGCGAGGAAATATTGCTGCATCGCCGCCACCGAATCCGGCGTCAGCTTGAGCGCGCCGTCACGGATACGGTCGAACTCGGCTTCCACTTCCTCGCGGATCGGATCGAGGCCCTTCTCATGCACCAGGATCTTGATGCGCGCCTTGTACTTGTTGTCGCGGCGTCCCTCGAGATTGTACACGCGCATGATCGCCTCGGTGTAGGTGAGGAGATCTGCTTCAGGCAGGAAATCGCGCAAGGCCTTGCCGACCATGGGGGTGCGGCCCTGGCCACCGCCGACGAACACACGGAAGCCGACCTCGCCGGCCTCGTTGCGCACGATCTGGTAGCCGATGTCGTGGACCTTGACCGCGGCACGGTCTTCCTCGGCGCCGGTGATGGCGACCTTGAACTTGCGCGGCAGATAGGACAGCTCCGGATGGGCCGTCGACCACTGGCGCATGATTTCGGCATAGACGCGCGGATCGGCGACCTCGTCGGCAGCGGCGCCGGCGAAATGGTCGGCCGTGACGTTGCGCATGCAATTGCCGGAAGTCTGGATGGCATGCATCTCGACGTCAGCCAGGGCCTGCAGCACGTCCGGCACGTCCTTGAGGGCGATCCAGTTGAACTGCAGGTTCTGGCGGGTGGTGAAATGGCCGTAATGACGGTCCCAGCGGCGGCCGATGGTCGCGAGCGTGCGCAACTGCTTGGAGGAAAGCGTGCCATAGGGCACGGCAATCCGAAGCATATAGGCATGCAGCTGGAGATAGACGCCGTTCATCAGCCGAAGGGATTTGAACTCCTCTTCGGTGATGTCGCCCTTGATGCGGCGCTGCACTTGGTCGCGAAACTCAGCGACGCGCGCATTCACGAAGGCGTGGTCGAACTCGTCATAACGGTAGAGGGCACCCATTATTCGGCAGCCTCGGCGAGTTCGGTCTTGGGCAGGTAGGCGATGGTCGGGCCGAGCGCCCGGATGGCCTCGCGCAGCTTGGCGGGACGGGGCTTCTCGCCGCTGACGTCGAGCTCGACGGCATAGATCTCGACCACGTCCTGCTCATTGGCAGCGGCGGTGACGCTGGCAAGGATCGCATTGGCGGTGGCCTGATCGGGTTCGATGGCGCTGTCGGCCACGTCGAGCGACCAGTTGCCGTTGGGGGTGCGGAACACCACACGCCCATCCTTGAGGCGGTTGGCTGTGATAGCGAGCGGCATGACGAAAAACCCCTGATTGGAATTCGTCCACGATATCGGTTCTCGCGCGCAATTTGTCAAATAGATTTCAATACATACAAATAATGTAATTAGAGCTCGTTATGAAAATTCGATATATCGATCAATGTGATGGCTAAAAAGGCATGCATCCTGGGCAACGCTGATCGGCGGTCATGCAACCTTGCGACGATAGGAATAACGGCTGATTTCTGTAGAAAAGGCGAGTGAGCGGTAGAGAGACCGGCCGGCATCGTTGCCGGCCACCACGGGCAGGCAGGCCCCTTTCGCACCCTGATCGTCGCGAGCCCAGGCGAGCAGGGCGCTGACGGCATTGTGGGCATGGCCCTGGCGCCGGAAGGTGGGATCCGTCGCCACCGCGTTGATACAGACGATACCGTCATGCACAGCGCCGAAGGCCAGCGCCGCGGGGCTGCCGTCACTGGCCGGCGACATGGCATATCCGGTCGGCAAGGCGACCGCGCCGAACAGGGCGCGGGCATGGGCGGCGGTCGCAGCGGAGAATTTCTGAAGGCGGGCATGAGCCCCGAACCAGGCATCGTCGAGGTTGGGCCGCACGAAGGCCGCACCGCGCTCGCCTTGGGACGGTGCAGCATCGAGGTCGCGGTAGAGCACGCAAGTCTCGTCTTCGCCCGGGCCGTATCCGGCCTCGTCCAAGGCGCTGCCGATATCCTGCGATGAGACACTCGACAGGCGAAAGATGGTCGGCAGGCCGTGATGGCTGTAAAATGCTTCAGCCGAACGTATCTGCTCGCTTGGCTGCCGCGTGCCGGGCCAGAGCAGGCTGATGGAGTTGGCCCGCCTGGTATGCCCATGTGAGAAGCGCAGCAGCCAGCCGTCTAGCCATATCGTCTTCAGGGCCGGCCAGCCGTTCAGGCACGCCTCTTCAACGCGCCGGGCGAGAACGTCCTCGTTGTCTGCCATGCTTACACTCTACCTGTCTGCCGAGCCCTGCCAACCCGCCATGTAGACCGCCGGCGAGGCGTTTGTCTTCAGGCTCGGCTACTCATCCTTTTGTAGCCCAGGCTTGACCGGTTGGTCGACTTGAGCTTTGCGGCTGGCTGCCTCTACAAGGCTGGCTATCCTGCACGTGTCGTCGGTAATGGACTGTCGAAAAGCCATTCCCGACGACACGTGCCGATGGCGCCCCGCGGCGCCCATGGTGTCTTGCGAGAGGGCGGGTTCGCCGATTATCGCGAGACGCCCTGGCCAATCCGGTGGATTGGCTTGGAAACAAGGAACTGGGGCAGACGAGCGTTCAGTCGCGAACGCGCTTTGCTCCAGTGCATTGACGTTTATCGGAGCTTGCCATGTTGCGTCTGGATCCCCGCCATACCGCCCTCGTGATGATCGATCTGCAGAATTGGATCGTCGGCCGGCCGGTGGCACCGCATTCGGGCGGGGATGTCATCGAGCGATCTTTGCGTATCGGCAAGGCGCTGCGCAAAGCGGGCGGCACGGTCATCCTGGTGCGTGTGGCTTTTTCCGATGGCTATGGGGACGTGGTGAAGGTTCCCGTGGATGCGCCCTTGATCCTCCCCGAGGACAAGATGCCTCCCGAGGCAGTTGCCTTCGACGCGAGGATCAACCCGTCCAAGGCCGATGTGGTGATCACCAAGCGCCAGTGGAGCGCCTTTCACGGCACGGAACTGGATCTGCAATTGCGCCGCCGTGGCATCGATACCGTCATCATCAGCGGTATCGCCACCAATTTCGGCGTCGAGGCGACGGCACGCGATGCCTTTGCCAATAATTATGCCGCGATCGTGGCCGAGGATGCCACCAGCAGCATGACGGCGGAGATGCATCGCTTCTCGATCGATCACGTCCTGCCGCGCGTTGCCCGCATCCGGTCGAGTGCGGTGATCATCGACGCCCTCAAGGAAGCCATGAAGGATTGAGTGGTCAGGTAGTCTGGTTGCGGCGCCGCACTCTGGCCGGTCAAAGTTCTCGCGCACCGGCAAGGCGCGACGTCAGCTCGACCGCCAGACGATCGGCCGCCTCCGGATCGGTGACATCCATCAAGGGAATGTCGTGCCGAATCGCAGCTTCGATGAAGGCCTCGTTTTCGCGGACGGATCGCTCCGCAAATTTGTCGATGGCGGTTTTCAGCCGGCCGTCCCGTCGAGAATAGTGGCTTTCTCGGGCAATGCGCTCCCGCAGAACTTGCGGCTCGACGTGAAGACAGACAGCCACGGCCTCGCCGATTCCCCAGTCGGGAACATACTCCGGCCGGAGGGCAGCGCCTTCAAGGATGAAGCCGCTGCCTGCCTCGCACAGCGCCTTTATCCTGCCCTGAATGATCGGCCGCATATTCTCGTGGTGGACCCGGAGAAACCAGTGAATGGCATCGTCCGTCAGGCGGAGATAGAACTCCGTGACCGGCTCGGGCACACCCGTCCAGGGCCGACCCGGATGGCGTCCCAACTGGTCGGTCGAGACCACGGGCCAGCCGGCGGCGCGGCCGATGCGAGCGGCACAGGTCGATTTGCCGACATGCGAGGTGCCGAGCAGAAGCAAGGCGGACGGTCTTGTCGTCATGGATCCGCTGTCACGTTTGATGGAGGCGATATCTTTATCTCGGGTCCGGCTGTCCTGCCTCCCTCGATATCGAGAAGTGACGGGCGGGCGAACTGCTCGACGATAAAATCCAGGAAAACCCGGACCTTGGGCACGAGATGGCGCTTGGAGGGATAGATGGCGAATATTGCCGTTTCCACCCCGGACCAGTCCGCCAGCGCCTGCTGCAGGCGGCCGGTGCGCAGGTCTTCCTCCACATAGGTGCGGGGAATGAGACTGAGGCCGAAGCCGGCCAGCAGCGCCTCGCGCACCGCCACGCTCGATGTCACCTTGTAGCGCCCCTTGATCGGCACGCCGACGATTTCCTCATTCTTGGCGAAGCTCCAATGATTGACGTGGCCCGACAGGCTGAATTGCACGCAATTGTGCTGGCGCAGATCGTCCGGCACCGACGGCAGGCCCGCTCGCGCGAAATAGGAGGGGGACGCGCAGATGATATGGGGAACGGCCATCAGCTTGCGGGCGACCAGGCTGGAATCCTCCAGCACGTCGCTGCCGCGAATGGCGACGTCATAGCCTTCCCTGACGATGTCGATCCGGCGGTCGTCCAGGTTGAGATCCAGCGACAGGCCGGGATTGGCCTCGAGGAAGGCGGGCAGGGCCGGCGTGAGATGCCGAAGAGCCATGGTCATGGGAGCACTGACACGCAGGAGGCCGGTCGGTGCCAGCATGAGCGCGCCGATGGAGGCGCCGGCATCGTCGATATCGTCGAGAATCTGGCGCACCCGCTCGTAATAGAGCGAACCTGCCTCGGTGAGGCTCATCCGGCGGGTGGTGCGGTTGAACAGGCGCACCGAAAGCTGGGCCTCGAGCTCGCCGATATTCTTGCTGATGGCTGCCGGCGACAGGCCGAGGGCACGAGCCGCCTCGGCAAAGCTGCCGCGCTCGACCGCCTGGCGAAAAGCCTTGAAAGCCGTCAGCTGATCCATCTATTGAACACCATTGGTAGTTAATATCGTAATCTCATGGCATATTATCACGTGATGGTGAGCATATAAATTCACTGCATCGATCGCCGCATGCGATCCCCATTCCGTGATGCAGGTACGCCATGACCTTTCTTGCCAGGATCCCCGTTGCCGAGGCCTCGCTGATCGAGGCTCATTGGAAATCCACCATCGAAAGCCGGGTTTCGGCCAATCATTTCGATCCTTCGCATGTCCTGTCGGACGCCGAAATCGGTGAATTGGTGCGGCTGGCGACTCTGGCGCCCTCTGCCTACAATCTGCAGAACTGGCGCTTCATCGCGGTGCGCGAGAGGCCAGCCAAGGAACGCCTGCGCGCAGCCGCCTATGGCCAGGCCAAGGTGAGCGAGGCGGCCGTCACCTTCATCGTCTGCGGCACATTGGCGGGGAGCGTCGATCTCGGCGCAAGGCTGCGTCCGTCGGTCGAGGCGGGTCTGATGCCTGCTGCCATGGCGGAGGGCTGGGTGGAGGCCGTCCGCCGGCAGTTCACCGGCAACGCCCAGGCCGAACGCGACGAGGCGATCCGTTCCGCCAGCCTGGCAGCGGCCATGCTGATCCTGGCCGCTTCGGCTTCCGGTCTCGCTTCGGGGCCAATGACGGGCTTCGATGCCGAGGCGGTCAGGGCGGCGTTCGGCCTCCAGCCGGACGAGGTTCCGGTGATGCTGGTTGTCGTCGGCCGGGCCGCTGACGGCAACGGGCCACAGAAGCCGAGGCGTCCCCTGGAAGAAGTGATGGTGCTGTCATGAGCAATCTCAGCCAGGCCTCCTCGGGCGGCATCATGGGCTATGGCCGTTCTTTCGACGTGCTGCTCACGGCCATCGCGCCAACTGTGTGGGGCAGTACCTATATCGTCACCACGCAGCTTCTGCCTCAGGGCTATCCCATTACCGTGGCGATGCTGAGGGCGCTTCCCGCTGGCCTGCTGCTGATGATGCTGGTCCGGCAATTGCCGGCAGGGCATTGGTGGTGGCGGGTCGTGGTCCTGGGTGCCCTGAATATCGCCTTCTTCCTGACAATGCTGTTCATCGCGGCCTATCGCCTGCCGGGCGGTGTGGCAGCGACCATCGGCGCCATCCAGCCCCTGATCGTGATTTTTCTGACACGCGCCGTGCTGGGCACGCCGGTGCGCTTGGCAGCGATCGCGGCAGCCCTGGCCGGTCTTGCCGGGGTCGCCTTGCTGCTCATCGCGCCCAGGAGCGTGGTGCTGGATCCTATCGGCATCGTTGCGGGCCTGGCCGGAGCGGTCTCCCTGGCGCTGGGCACGGTGATGAGCCGGCGCTGGCAACCGCCTGTCTCGACCCTGACCTTCACCGCCTGGCAGCTCACGGCGGGAGGCATCCTGCTGATACCGGTGGCGTTGTGGCTCGAGCCGCCTCTGCCGGCGCTCGGCCTGCAGAACGTGGCGGGCTTTGCCTATCTCACCCTGATCGGCGCGGCGCTGACTTACATGCTCTGGTTTCGCGGCATCGCCCGGCTCGGACCTTCGGCCGTGGCTTCCCTGAGCTTCCTCAGTCCACTGACGGCCGTGGTGCTGGGCTGGGGCCTGCTCGGCCAGTCACTCACCCTGCTGCAACTTTTCGGCATGGCCGTGGTGGTTGGCAGCGTTTGGCTGAGCCAGATGGTCCAGGCCGGACCTGCGAGGACATGACGGAGTAGCCCTGCAGTATACAAGTGTATTCAGTAGCGAAATGGCGGCCGGTGGCCGCCATTTGCCGTCTGCAGATCCGTTGGCGCGACGCGCCGATCAGGCCGGCACGGGCGCATCCTCGCGCAGCAGGCCTTCGCTCTTGAGGTCGTCCCAGAGCGCCGCGGGGATCTTGGCGCCCATGATCTCGGCGTTGCGGGTGACTTCCTGGGGCGACTGGCCGCCGGGGATGACGGAAACCACCTGGGGATGGCCGAGCGGGAATTTCAGCGCGGCCTCGACCAGCTTGACGTGATGGGCAGCGCAGACCTGCTCGATCCGGGCGACCCGGTCGAGGATCGCGGGCGGCGCCGGATCGTAATTGTAGAAGGCGCCCGGGCGCGGGCCCGTTGCCAGGATGCCGGAATTATAGGGGCCACCGAGCACGATGCCGATCTTCTTCTCCACGCAATAGGGCAGGAAGCTGGTGAGGGCATCCTGTTCGAGCAGGGTATAGCGGCCGGCGAGCAGGAAGACGTCGAAATCGCCGGCGCGAGCCAGGGTCTCGGCCACCTGCCATTCGTTGATGCCGGCGCCGATCGCCTTGACCGTACCTTCGCTGCGCAACTGCTCGAGCGCGCGATAGCCGCCCTCCATCAGCTCCTTGATGCGCTGGTCGGAAGCTTCCTTCGAGCCGTGGGTGAAGATGTCGACGTCGTGGGCAAGCAGCACGTCGATGGTGTCGATGCCGAGGCGCTCGAGCGAGAATTCCACCGAACGCATCACCCCATCATAGGAATAGTCGTAGATCTGCTGGCGCGAAGGGGTGTCGAAGAATTTGCCGATGCCGGTGCGCTGATCCGGCGGCACGACCTTGAGCAGGCGTCCGATCTTGGTGGAGAGGACATAGTCCTCGCGCTTGCGCCGGCGCAGCAAGGGATTGAGCCGCGTTTCGGCGAGGCCGAGGCCGTAGAGCGGCGCGGTGTCGAAATAGCGGATGCCGGCATCCCAGGCGGCATTGACGGTTAGCGCGGCGACGTCCTCGTCGAGGGCCCGGTAGAGATTGCCGAGCGGAGCGGTGCCGAAGCCCAGCTCGGTGAAAGGGATCACCGCGCCGGAACGGCTGGTATGCTTGCGGATGGCGAATTTGCTGTCGGGCGATTTACTTGTCATGGCCTCTCTCTTCACAGATCTTCGAACAGGGTGGGATTTTCAGCGGCAAAGGCCACCAGTTCCGTGATGACGGAATCGAGATGCGCTTCCATGGCGCTGGCCGCGGCATCGGCGTCACCGGCACGCAGGGCCGTGACGATGGCCTGGTGGTCGACCAAAGTAAGGGCTATGTGCCGGGGCGAGGAGAGCAGGCGGCGGACGCGATCGAGATTGGCGCGGGCCGCCTCGACGGCTGCCTTGACGCGGGCAAAGCCGAGCGCGTCGAGCAGGGTGAGGTGAAATTCGAGGTCGAGCAGATGGAAGCCGCGGCGGTCACCGGCCTCGGCAGCCGCCTGCTGGTAGCGCAGATTGCGTTCGAGGCTTTGGAGCAGCGCATCTTTGTCATTCCCGGCGAGCGGGGCATGAGCTTTGCTCGTGGCCGCGAGGGAAGGGGATCCAAGGGCGCAGGTGATCTCTTTTGGGCCCTGGATCCCCTTCCCGAGGCCTTCGGCTTCGCCGGGGATGACATGACCCACAGGCGTTGCCCGATACCCCAGCGCGAGCGTACGCACTGCCTGCGACTCCAGCGCGCGGCGGATGAACATGCTCTGGCGCACTTCGGCGAGGCGGATACGCGAGACTCGGGTGCCGCGCTGCGGCAGGATCTCCACCAAGCCCTCGCTTTGCAGGCGGGCCAAGGCTTCGGAGACCGGAAAACGCGACACGCCAAGCCTTTCGCAGATGGCAAGCTTGTCGATGTCTTCCCCCGGCGCGAGTTCGAAGCCGATGATGGCTTCCCGCAGAACCGCCAGCACGCGTTCCGTCGTGCCGCCGCGGCCCGTAAGGCCGAGTGGCTCGAGGAAGGCATAAGAGGCTTTGACGGCAACGTCTGGCATGCTAACATGTTAGCAATGCCCGTTGGCTTTGCCTAGAGCAAAGCGCGGTTTCTCCGAACCGCACTTTTTCTCTAGCTCTTTGTTTCGACGCGTCTTTGCGATTCTGGGTGACTCCGTCAAATCGCAAAACGCTACAGCTCCCTTCAACTGGATGTCGTCATGCAGATCGTTCCCGAAACCGCCCGGACCTTGCGCCTCAATGCCAAGGACAATGTGCTCGTCGCCATCGATGTGATCGAGCCCGGAGCAGTGGTGGAAAACGTCGCGGCGCTGCAGCGCGTGCCCAAGGGGCACAAGATCGCCGTCGCGCCGATCGGCGAGGGCGAGCCGATCGTCAAATTCGGCCAGATCATCGGCTTCGCCTCGCAGGCGATTGTGCCGGGCTCCCATGTCCATTCGCATAATTGCGAGTTCCATGCCTTCGAGCGTGACTATGCCTTCGCCGAGGATGCCCGGCAGGAAGCGGTCCTGCCGCTCGATCAGCAGGCGACCTTCCAGGGCTATCGCCGCCCCAACGGCAAGGCCGGCACGCGCAATTATGTCGCCATCCTCACCAGCGTGAACTGCTCGGCCTCGGTGGCACGCTTCATAGCGGATGCCTTCAACCAGTCCGGCATCCTGGCCGACTATCCCAACATCGACGGCGTGGTGCCCTTCGTACACGGAACCGGCTGCGGCATGGCCGACAAGGGCGAGGGCTTCGAGATCATGAAGCGCACGCAATGGGGCTACGCTTCCAATCCGAACATTGCCGCTGTGCTGCTGGTGGGCCTGGGCTGCGAAGTCTTCCAGATCGGCCGCATGAAGAGCGAATATGGCATCGTCGAGGGCGACCATTTCCAGACCATGACGATCCAGGACACCGGCGGCACGCGCAAGACCATCGAGCAGGGCATGGAGCGCATCAAGGCGATGCTGCCGCTGGCCAACCAGGCCAGGCGCGAGACGATCCCTGCGTCCGAACTGATCCTGGCGCTGCAATGCGGGGGCTCGGACGGCTATTCCGGTATTTCCGCCAATCCCGCCCTCGGTGCTGCCGCCGACCGCCTGGTGCATCATGGCGGCACGGCCATCCTGTCCGAGACGCCGGAGATCTATGGCGCCGAGCACCTGCTCACCCGCCGCGCCGCCAGCCGCGAGGTCGGCGAGAAGCTGGTCGAGCGCATCAAGTGGTGGGAAGAGTATACGGCCAAGAACAACGGCTCGATGGACAATAATCCGTCCCCCGGCAACAAGGCCGGCGGCCTGACCACCATTCTGGAAAAGTCGCTTGGCGCCGCGGCCAAGGGCGGCACGACGACACTGACCGCCGTCTATGAATATGCCGAGCCGGTGAAGGAGAAGGGCTTCGTCTTCATGGACACGCCCGGCTATGATCCGGTGTCTGCCACCGGGCAGGTTGCGGGTGGCGCCAATGTCTTGTGCTTCACCACCGGCCGCGGCTCGGCCTATGGCTGCAAGCCGACGCCGTCGATCAAGCTCGCCACCAATTCCGACATCTATCGCCGCATGCAGGACGACATGGACATCAATTGCGGCGATGTGCTGGAGGGCATCTCGATCGAGGAGAAGGGCAAGGAGATCTTCGACAAGATCCTGGCCGTCGCCTCGGGCGAAAAGTCGAAGTCGGAAGAACTCGGCTACGGCTCCAACGAGTTCGTGCCTTGGCAGGTCGGCGCGACGATGTGATTTTCGGATCGGGCGGGATTGCACGTGGCTTGTCATTGCCGGGCTCGACCCGGCAATCCAGTGCCTCAGGCTTGCATCTGGTAGCCTCTGGATACCCGGGCCAAGCCCGGGTATGACAAATTCCGCGCCGTTCTCCGCTTAAAGACATCTGCCATGCCTTTCATCGCCCATAATGGTCATCGTACCTTTTACCGGACGGTCGGTTCCGGCCCGCTTGTCGTGCTGCTGCACGGGCACCTGCTCGGCTCGCAATGCTGGCTCGATGGCGGCTTTGCTGAGGTGTTCACCCGTGACCACACGGTGGCCTTGATCGACGCACTCGGCCACGGCCAGAGCGACAAGCCGGCAAATCCTGCAGCCTATCGCCTGAAGGAACAGGCGGGCAGGGTCGTCGCCGTCATGGATGCGATCGGCTTCGAGACAGCCGATGTCATCGGCCACTCGATGGGGGCCTGGACGGGGGCCGGCATCGCACGGCAATTCCCTCATCGGCTGCGATCCCTGACGCTCGGTGGCTGGGACCCGGTCAAGGGTGTTGCCGCCGCCTTTCCGCCCGGCTTCGAGGGACCGCTGCATTTCGACCAGGTACTCGAATTGGCGCAGGCGATGGTGCCTGATCTGGTCTCGTGGGTGAGGCCCGAGGATGAACCGGGTTTGCGGGCGAGCTGGGATGCGCTCGCCGAGTTGGACGGGTTGGCGCAGACGCTGGCGTCGATCCGGATACCATTGCTGCTTTGGTGCGGCAGGGGTGACATTCGGGGCAGCCACATGCAGGCCTTCGCCGATCGCCAAGGCTTGGAGATGATCTGGACCGCCGGAAACCATAACAGCGTCGTCTATGAACACGCTCCCGAAGGGGCTCGCGCAATTCGCGCCAGGCTCGATATCGGGGTACGTGGTGAGGGTGGGAGCGAGCCGACGCCGGGGGGGGGCTTCAGGCGCGATACGCGCCTGAAGGGAACAGCCCCGCCTTATCGGGCTTGATCTTGATGTTGTCGAAGACCTGTCACTGCGCCGGCGGGATCGCGCAGTCGTCGGAATCCTGTTCACCGGATTGCTTGCCGCAGTTCAGATAAGCCTGGAAATCCTTGACGCGGCTCTGTGTCAGGCCGGCGGCGCAGGTGTTGAAGTTCATCGGGTTGATGCTGCCGCCGGCCGAGCGTACTGTCGACAGGGTGCATTCGGAATCGCGAAACGCGACCCATTTCTTCTGGGCGTCGATGAGCAGCTTCTTGGTGTCGTCGTCGCCCTTCAGGCGCGCTTCCATCTGCCTGTAAAGCTTGTTCAGATTATCATCGACCGCTTTGAGATCCTTTGCGGAGCAATCCGTGAGCTCTGCCTGGCTCTGAGCCTTCTTGTAGCAGGCATCATCGGCCTGGGCGGCCGAAAGCGGAGTGAAAGCCGCAAGTCCTAGGATGGTCGCAAGCCGCGCAGTGCGTTGGCGCATCGTCTGTCTCCTGCAATTGGCGGCGTAAAACTCGCTCATCGATGCACTTTTTTCAATGCCGTTCATTGCTAAAAACTTGAGAGCCTGCCTCTTTTTCTTTCTCTCTTCTGTCATAGGAGCCTGGCACGGGGGCGACTCCGCGATCACGTCTCACGCTTTTCCGGCACGGCCAGAAAGGCCAGCAAAGCGAGCGCTGCGATGATGGCGGCCGCGAAGAAGGGCGCGCCGGGCAGTTCGATCACCGCCTCCTTGCCGGCGAACACGCCGAAAAGCTGGGTCGCCATGGCCGGGCTCAGAATGGCGGTGATGCCCATCAGGCCGGAAATCGCGCCCTGCAACTCGCCCTGCGCATCGTCGTCGACCTGATGGGACATCATCGCGTTGATGGCAGGCATGGCAATGCCGGCGAGGCTTGAAAAGCCCAGCAGCGCGTAGATCATCCAGCCCCGGTTGGCCAGGCCATAGGCGACCAGCACCACCGCCTCGAGCGCCAGGCAGATCGCGGCGGTGCGCCATTCGCCGAGATGCCGGATGATGGCGCCGACCAGGCCGCCCTGCACGATGCCGGTGATCACGCCGAAGGCCGCCAGCGACAGGCCGACATCGAACTCGCTCCAGCCATAGCGGTAGATCGTGTAGTAGGCCCAGATGGCCGGGTAGACATTGTTGGCCAGGAAATGCAGGAACAGCACCAGGCCGGCACCGAGCAGGAAGGGATGGTGGCGGAAGGCGATCAGGGTGCCGAGCGGGTTGGCGCGGGACAGCGCGAAGGGGCGGCGCTTTTCGGGCGGCAATGTCTCCGGCAGCACGAAATAACCATAGACGAGGTTGGCAAGCGACAGGGCTGCCGCAGCGAAGAAGGGGGCACGCGGACCCAGCCCGGCCAGCAGTCCGCCCAGCGCCGGACCCAGTGCGAAGCCGACACCGAAGGCCGCGCCGATCATGCCGAAGGCCTTGGCGCGCTCCTCGGGCCTGGTGATGTCGGCGATGAAGGCATTCGCCGCGCTGTAGGAAGCTCCGCAAATGCCGGCGATCAATCGTCCGAGGAAGAGCCAGGCGATGGTCGGGGCGAAGGCCGTGAGCAGATAGTCGACGCCGAGGCCGCCGATGGAAAGCAGCAGGATCGGTCGGCGCCCATGCGCATCGGAGAGATTGCCGAGGATCGGGCCGAACAGGAACTGCATGGCCGAATAGGCCACGAAAAGCCAGCCGCCGATCACCGAGGCCCGGGCGATGTCGACATGGGCGACACCCTCGATCAGGCGCGGCAGCACGGGAATGATGATGCCGAGGCCGATCATGTCGATCAGCACCGTGATCAGCACGAAGGTGAGGGCGTGAGGACTGCTCCGGGTTTCAATCGTCTTGGCTTCGCTCATGATGACGCCTATCTCAGCGGCAGCTGCAATTCGGTTGCGCTTGTGGTGGCGGCCGAAGACGCAGGCAAATCAAAATGCAACTGTCGTGCTGGGCTGCCCCGCCGTATCGCGGAACCGGCAAGAACCCGACCATATCAGGGCTGTCCTTCTACCTGCCGGTGGGCGAACCGCGCAATCGACAAGGCTGGAGGCCGTGGGATTGGTTCTTGCTTGGCGCAATCGCGCAACAATCGTAGAGAGAGCGCGATTGCGTCTGTCTGCCGCTGCAGCGAGGCAAGAGCGTCTTGTGATTTGGCGGAATCGCCAAGGATGGCAAAGACGCCCTGCCCAATCCGTCGGATTGGCTTGGAAACAAAGATCTAGAGCACGGAGGCGTTTCCGTTTAAACGCGCTTTGCTCTTGGAACGAGGGAATAGAGGATGTCGACGGATTGGAGCGGAGATCTGACCACGGTGATTCCGCCGGATCACCCGCTGCGCGGGCGCGTGGTGCCGCCGGGCTCCAAGTCGATCACCAACCGAGCCCTGCTGGTGGCGGCGCTGGCCAAGGGAACCAGCCGCCTGACCGGGGCGCTCAAGAGCGACGACACCCGCTACATGGCCGTGGCGCTGCAGGCCATGGGGGTCACCGTCGAGGAGCCCGATGCAACCAGTTTCACCGTCACGAGCTCCGGCCGTCTGACCAAGCCGGCAGCGCCCCTTTTCCTCGGCAATGCCGGGACGGCCACTCGCTTCCTCGCCGCCGCGGCAGCCCTGGTCGACGGCGATGTCGTGGTGGATGGCGATGCCCATATGCGCAAGCGCCCGATCGCGCCGCTGGTCACGGCCCTCGGTACCCTCGGCATCGCGGCGGAGGCGCCGACAGGCTGCCCGCCGGTCACCGTACATGGCAAGGGCAGTTTCGGGGCAGGGCGGGTCGAGATCGACGCGGGACTGTCGAGCCAATATGTGTCCGCCCTGCTGATGGCCGCCGCCTGCGGCAAGGAGCCGGTCGACATCGTGCTGGCGGGCGGCAAGGAAGGCGAGGAGATCGGCGCCCGTGGCTATATCGACCTGACACTGGCCACCATGCGGGCTTTCGGGGCGGAGATCGAGCGGCCTGATGCCCGGACCTGGCGCGTGTCGCCGACGGGCTATCGCGCCACCGACTATCTGATCGAGCCGGACGCCTCCGCCGCGACCTATCTGTGGGCCGCCGAGGTGTTGACGGGGGGCGCCATCGACCTTGGCGTACCTGCCGAAGCCTTTACCCAGCCGGACGCCAAAGCCCATGCGCTGATCGCGGCCTACCCGCATCTGCCGCCGGTGATCGACGGCTCGCAGATGCAGGATGCCGTGCCGACGCTGGCCGTTCTGGCCGCCTTCAACCAGACGCCGGTGCGCTTCACCGGCATCGCCAATCTGCGCGTCAAGGAATGCGACCGGGTGGCCGCGCTGGCCGACGGCCTGACCCGCATCCGTCCCGATCTCGCCCGCGAGGAGGGCGACGACCTCATCGTCGCCTCCGATCCTGGGCTCGCGGGCCAGACATTGCCTGCCTCGATCGACAGCTATGCCGATCATCGCATCGCCATGAGCTTCGCCCTGGCGGGGCTGAAGATCCACGGCATTTCCATCCAGGATCCGGGCTGTGTCGCCAAGACCTATCCCGGCTACTGGCAGGCGCTGGCCTCGCTCGGGGTGCAATTGGAGGAAGGCCGCGCGTGAAAGCAGGCTGAAGCGGGGGCAATGGCGTGACGATGACGACTTCCCCCGTGCTCAAGCCCGCCATCGTCTGGTTTCGCGACGATCTTCGCCTGCGCGACAATCCTGCCTTGCATGCCGCCTGCCAGGCCGGCGTTCCCGTGATTTGCCTCTATATCCACGAACCAGCGGGCGAAGGACGGCGGCCTGAAGGCGCGGCTCTCTGGTGGCTGAACGGCTCGCTTGCCGCGCTGGATGCAGACCTTCGTGCAAGAGGCGGACAGTTGCACGTCCTCGCCGGCGCAGCCGGCGAGGTTTTGAAAACGGCTGTAGACAAGATCGATGCCGGCGCCGTCTACTGGAACAGGCGCTATGATCCGGCAGGGCGGGACATCGATACGCAGATCAAAGCGGACCTGCGGGCTCGCGGCGTCGACGCGCATAGCTTCAATGGTTCGCTCCTGAGCGAACCCTGGACGATTTCCTCTCAATCGGGTGAACCCTATCGCGTCTTCGGGGCTTTTTGGCGGGCTTTCCAGCAAAGAACCGTCGAACCTCCCTTGCCGGCACCGCCCGCATGCGCCTTTGCGCCGCTTCCGGAAGAGGCTGCCCAGCACTTCAGCTATCCAACCGGTCTCGAGCCCGATCCCCAGCGCCCCGATTGGGCCGTGGCGATGCGCGCCGACTGGACGCGCGGCGAGGCGGCGGGCCTTGCCTGCCTCCAGGATTTCCTCGACGAGGATCTCGCCGGCTATGCCGACAATCGCGATCGTCTCGACAGGAGAACGACGTCGCGGCTTTCCCCCTATCTGCATGCCGGCAATGTATCCGCGCGGCAACTTTGGCATGCCCTCTCGGCACGGCAGCATGGCGGTGTGGCGGCTGGCGATCGCGACGTCGAGAAATTCAAATCGGAACTCGGTTGGCGCGAGTTTTCCTATTCCCTCCTTTATCACTGTCCGCCCTTGCATGAGCGCAACCTGCAACCGGATTTCGACGCCATGCCCTGGCGCCGAAGCCAGCAGGATCTCGTTGCCTGGAAGCAGGGCATGACAGGCTATCCTGTCGTCGACGCGGCCATGCGCCAGTTGTGGGCCACGGGGTGGATGCACAATCGCGCCCGCATGATCGTGGCCTCCTTCCTGGTCAAGCATCTGCTGATCGACTGGCGCGAGGGGGAGCGCTGGTTCTGGGATACCCTGGTCGATGCCGATCCGGCCAATAATCCGGCGAGCTGGCAATGGGTCGCCGGGTCGGGTGCCGATGCCGCACCCTATTTCCGCATCTTCAATCCGGTGACCCAGGGCGAGAAATTCGATCCGGAGGGAGTTTTCGTGAAGACTTGGCTGCCGGAGCTCGAGCGCCTGGCCGCTCCCTTCGTTCATCGGCCTTGGACCGCCTCGTCCGCACAGCTCGATGCGGCTGGCATCCGCCTCGGCAAGACCTATCCTCTTCCGATCGTCGATCACAAGATCGCTCGCGAAAGGGCGTTGGCGGCATGGCGCTCGCTGCGCAGCTAGGGCTTGTATGACCGAAGCCGGAACCACGATCTGCAGTGACGTCGCAGCCCCTACCGCGGCAACGGTTCTGCCGCTAGGTTGAGGCCGCTGAGTCTGAGGGGGGGAGCCATGACGGAGTTGAACAGCGCGGTCGCCTTGGCCGAGGCGATCAGGAACGGCAAGGCATCCGCGCTCGAAGCCGTCGAAGCGAGCCTAGCGCGATCGACCCTGGCGCAGCCGAGGATCAATTGCTTCACCGAGATCTATGCCGATGAGGCACGCGAGCAGGCCGCCCGCATCGATGCTCTGCCCCTAGCCGAACGGGCGGCACTGGCCCTGTGCGGCGTGCCTGTTGGTATCAAGGATTTCACGCCGATCGCCGGCAAGCTGACGACCTTCGGCTCGAAGGTCTTCCGCGACCATGTCGCCGAGCACGATCCGGTGATCGTGCGCCGGCTGAAGGCGGCCGGTGCCGTGATCGTCGGCCATACCACCACGCCGGAATTCGCCTATTCCGGCAATACCCAGAGCCCGCTGTGGGGCATCACCCGCAATCCCTGGAATACCGAACTCAGTGCAGGCGGCTCGTCCGGCGGCTCGGGGGCGGCGGTCGCCGCCGGCTGCGTGATGCTGGCCGAAGGCACCGACATGGGCGGCTCGGTGCGCATTCCCGCTTCTCTGTGCGGCGTAGTCGGGCTGAAGCCGAGCTTCGGCCGCATTCCGATGGATATCCTGCGCACGCAATATGACACGCTCGCCCATTTCGGACCGCTGGCGCGTTGCGTCGACGATGCCGCCCTGTTCCTCGCCGTCAGCGAGGGGCCGGATGACGCGGATGCCCTGTCGCTGCCTGCCCTGCCGCCGGTTTTTCCCGTCGCATCGACGCCGGCCCGGCCGCGTCTTGCCGTGTCGCTCGATCTCGACACCCATGCGATCTCGGATGAGGTCGCCGACCTCTTTCATCGCCTGATCGACGATCTTTCCCGGTCCGGTGCCGAGATCACCTGGGTGAAGACGCCGTTCAGCGTGCAGTCGGTCCTCGATTGGGAGGATCTGTGGGCCTATTGCTTTGCGGGCGATGTCGGCTATCTCCTCGAACAGCATCGCGGCGACCTCGATCCGAACGTGGTCGCGCTGATCGAGGCCGGTCGCAAGCTCGATGCCGTCAAGCTGCGGGCCATCGAGCACCGGCGTACCGCTCTGTGGCGGGCCTTTGCCGATGTGCTCAAGGGGTACGATGCCCTGCTGTGCCCCACCACCTGCACGACTGCACCTTTTGCCGATCCGGCCCGGCGCGAGCGTGACGAAATCCTGCCCGACGGTCGTTTCAAGTCTGTCGACATGACAGGCCATTTCAACCTGACCAGTTCATGCCCCGTCATTTCCGTGCCGATGGGTCTCGGCGCCAGCGGCATGCCGGCCGGCGTGCAGATCGTCGGTCATCGCCATGACGATCGCGGCGTGCTGGCGCTGGCCAAATGGGTCGAGGGGCTCAGGCCTCCGGCTTTCCCGTCCGCCGCCTGACACGTTCCAGAACACATCCTTCAAGAAAGCCCTGCAAGCCATCATGTGGACACCTCTGTCGGACCTTCCCGCCCACAATCCGCCCAAGCCGCTGCATGGCGTGCGCGTGCTCGAACTCGCCCGCATCCTGGCGGGGCCCTGGGCCGGACAGCTGCTCGCCGATCTCGGTGCCGAGGTCATCAAGGTGGAGCGGCCGGGGCAGGGCGACGATACCAGGACCTGGGGACCTCCCTTCATCACCACGGAGGATGGCGAGAATCTGGGCGCTGCCTATTTCCATTCCTGCAATCGCGGCAAGCGCTCGGTCGCCCTCAATTTCGAGACGGCTGAAGGGGCCGATCAGGTCCGGGCGCTCGTGCGCGAGGCCGATGTCGTGCTCGAGAATTTCAAGGTCGGGGGCCTGAAGAAATACGGCCTCGACCATGAAAGCCTGAAGGCGATCAATCCCCGTGTGGTGACCTGCTCGGTCACGGGATTTGGACAGGATGGTCCATATTCCGCCAGGGCGGGCTATGACTTCATGATCCAGGGCATGGGCGGCATCATGGACCTGACCGGCGATCCGAACGGGGAACCGCAGAAGATCGGCGTCGCCTTCGCGGATGTCTTCACGGGAGTCTATGCCGTGGTCGGCGTGCAGGCGGCTTTGCGCCGCCGCGAGATGACGGGGCTGGGCGGGCATGTCGACATGTCGCTGTTCGACGTGCAGCTCGCGGTGCTTGCCAACCAGGCGATGAACTATCTCGCTTCCGGCAAGAGCCCCACGCGCATGGGCAATGCCCATCCCAATATCGTACCCTATCAGGTCTTTCCCGCCAGCGACGGGCACATCATCATCGCCTGCGGCAATGACAGCCAGTTCGTCAAGCTTTGCGGCGTGCTCAACATCCAGGATATCGCCGCTCATCCCGATTATCTTACCAACAAGGACCGGGTGCGCAACCGCGATACCCTGGCGGCCCTGATCGCCGGATTGACCGGGCGGCGGACGAGGGCGGATCTGCTGGCATCTCTGGAAAAGGTCGGCGTGCCGGCCGGACCGATCAATTCGGTCGCCGACGCCCTGCACGATCCCCAGGCTACCCATCGCGGCATGATCGTCGACCTGCCGCATCCCGGCGTGAAGGGCGGCTCCATTCCGTCCGTACGCACGCCCATCCTGATCGACGGCGAACCGATGGTGGCGCGGACAGCGAGCCCGGACCTGCCGAAGGAGTAGGGACTGGTTCTGCACCAATTCCAATCATGATGCATGAATCAAAAAGGCCGCTGCTGGAGCGGCCTTTTCCATGGGTCGGACCAGTCCGGGACCAGCACCAATCCTTGTGTCTTCAGGCGTAGACCTTGAAGCGATCATTGTCGTTCATGAAGCTCTTCTCGGGGAAGGGCTGCTCGTTGGAGCCGAAGGGCATCTGGGCGCGCAGCTTCCAGGACTTGGGCACATGCCATTCCTTCTGCACGGCCTCGTCGACCAGCGGGGCATAGTGCTGCAGGCTGGCACCGATGCCGTGCTCGGCCAAGGCCGTCCACACGGCGAACTGCGCCATGCCGCCCGACTGTTCCGACCAGATGGGGAAATTGTCGGCATAGAGCGGGAATTTGTCCTGCAGGCTCTTCACCACGTCCTGATCCTCGAAGAACAGCACGGTGCCGGCGCCGGCGGCAAAGGAATCCATCTTGGCCTCGGTCGAGGCGAAGCTGTCGGCGGGCACGATCTTGCGCAGGATTTCCTTGGTCAGGTGCCAGAACTTGTCGCTCTGCTTGCCGAACAGGATCACGGCGCGCGAACTCTGCGAATTGAAGGAGGAAGGCACATGCTTGATCACGTCCTGGATCAGCAGTGAAATCTCTTCCTCGCTCTTGGGCAGCGTCTTGCCCAGGGCATATTGCGTGCGGCGGGTCTTGATATGATCGATAAAGGTCTTGGACATGAGGAGTCTTCTCTATCTGTGTGACGTCGAGGAGGGCCGTCGCTTGCGGCACTTCTTATCGCAGCCCTCCATGCCTCGAATGTGACGGGATGGAAATCTGGATAATTTCGATGGTTAGATGCGAAAAGGTTGAGATGTCGTAGCGCTTCGGTCGGTTTTGCCAAAAGGCCAGACGGATCTTTTCGATCCGTCTGGCAGTTGGCGACGCAAGGCCGGGCTGGCCCGGCCTTCCTCCTCAGGCGGTCGCAACGTTTTTCCGGTTGAGGGCGGCGTCGACGCTGAGGCTGCCGGCACCGAAGGCCACGACCTGGAGCAGGCCGCCTGCCATGGCTATGTTCTTGAAGAAATGGATGAACTGGTTCTGGTCGCCCAGATTGTTATGAAAGAAGGCGGCGGCGGCGACGGAGAACACCGCCATGGCGAGGGCGACGAGGCGGGTCTGGTAGCCGACGATCAGCAGGATGCCGCCGACAAGCTCGACCAGGATGGCGAGGATGACGCCGAGATAGGGAAGCGGCAGACCGGCAGCCGCGATATAGCCGGCAGTGGCGGCCGGAGCCGTCAGCTTGCCGAAGCCGCTGAGAAGAAAGATCGCCGCGATCAGCACGCGGCCGAGCAGGGGGGTGTAGCGAACGTCTGAGGACATGGCAGTTTCTCTTTTTGGTTGAGGGCGGTGAGCGGCTTTGTCCGCTCAGGCCTTGATGTCGGTGAAGTGTGCGGTTTCCAGAGCCTTGGCCAACGCATCCGTGGCACCCGAGGGGGCGAGGGCCACGATATGGATTCTCGGCAGCGGTTGGGCCTGCTCCTTGAGCAGCAGAGCCGCCAAGGCTGGGTTGGCTTTTCGGCCGAGGATGCGATCGAACAGGGTGGCGATGAACATGGCGAGCACCTCATCTGAACTTGGCGCTGTTATCTCAGAGATTGATGTTCAGGAAAATATGGATAATATAGACAAATACGTTCGAGAAAGTTGATATGTCTGATCCGCGCCCCACGCTTGACCAGCTGCAGGTCTTCCTTGCCATTGTCGAGGCCGGCAGCTTTGCCGGCGCGGCCCGCCAACTCGGGCGAGCCACCTCCGTCGTCAGCTACACCATCGCCAATCTGGAAGCCCAGCTTGGCCTGGAGCTCTTCGATCGCCAGTCCACCCGCAAGCCCCAGCTCACCGAAGGGGGTAAGGCCATGCTAGCCGAGGCGCGCGTCGTGGCGCGCGGCATCGGCAGCCTGATCGCCAAGGCCAAGGGGTTGACCTCGGGCCTGGAGGCCGAGGTCACGCTGACGGTCGATGTCATGCTGCCGCCCTGCGCCCTGGTGCGGGTGCTCAACGCCTTCCAGGCGGAGTTTCCCACGGTGTCATTGCGCCTGCACGTCGAGGCGCTCGGGGCGGTCACCCAGCATGTGCTCGACGGTATCGCCGATCTCGGTGTCGGCGGTCCGCTCTCGCGGGACATCATCGGCATCGAGCGCCGCGGCATCGGCTCGATCCGCTTGATTCCGGTGGCCTCTCCCTCCCATCCTCTGGCCGGGCTCGGCAGCGAGGAGGCCGATGTCAGGGCCCAGGAACATGTCCAACTCGTCCTGACCGATCGCTCCAAATTCACCGAAGGTCAGGAATTCGGCGTGGTCAGCTCGAAGACCTGGCGCATTGCCGATCTCGGCGCCAAGTTTATGCTGCTCCGCTCCGGCATAGGCTGGGGCAGCATGCCGGAGGACATGGTGAACGACGATATCGTAGCGGGCCGGCTGGTGCGCCTGGCCATGACGGGCTGGGACCGCAATCTCTATCCCCTGCAGAGCATCCGGCGCACGGACACCGCCCTCGGCCCCGCTGCGAGCTGGCTGCTTGCCAGGCTGAAGGCGGCGCTGGACGAGACCGGCGAGGCGCTTGCCGCTGCGCGCAGCGCGGCATAGGCGTCGCCAGGAAGCTGGGCAGGCAAGGGCACCGGGTGCGCGGATGAAGGCGGCCTATCGCTGTGTCGTCCCCTTCATCGGCACCACTGTGACCTTGGTTCCATAGTTGTTCAGCGCTTCCAGATATTCGGGCTTGATGCCGTCATCGGTGATCAGTTCGTCGATGGCGGAGAGCTCGCAGAAGGTCGAGAAGGACGGTGCCGAGAATTTCGAGCTGTCGACCACCACGATGGTGCGACGGGATGATTGGATCATCTTGCGCTTGAGCGAAGCGACTTCGAGGGCGGCATCGGTGAGGACATTGCCGCTGACGGCATAGGCACCGGTGACGCAGACATCGGCGTGCACGGTGTTGAAAAAGCTCTCGCCCGGCTCGCCCCAGAGCGAACGCCAGCCGCCGGGCCGGATGGTGCCGCCCGGCATGATCACCCTCCAACTC
Organism: Labrys sp. (in: a-proteobacteria); assembly: GCF_047605565.1. NCBI lineage: Bacteria > Pseudomonadati > Pseudomonadota > Alphaproteobacteria > Hyphomicrobiales > Xanthobacteraceae > Labrys > Labrys sp. (in: a-proteobacteria). The sequence continues at coordinate 113,289 of NZ_JASGFM010000008.1, read as the reverse complement.
GGTACGTCGGAACTGACCTGCGCGATCTCCAGGCTGTTGGTAACCACGGTGAGGGAAAGGTCACGCAGGGCCGCGGCCCGTACCACTTCCATCACGGTGGAACTGGCTTCGAAGATCACGCTCTCGCGATTGTTGATGCGCAGGGCCGCTTCGGCGCCGATGGCGATCTTCTGGGCGCGCTGCATATGCGCATTGATCTGCGATTCACGTTCGAAGGTCGCTTGCAGCGGCGGCACCAGCAATGCGCCGCCATGGGTGCGTTCGAGATAGCCGCCTTCCATCAGATGTTCGAGATCGCGGCGAATGGTCGATTGCGACCCGCCGATCGAGTCGGCCAGTTCCTGGATGGAGGCCGCCCCATTGATGCGCAGATGCTCCAGAATGAGCGCCCGCCTTTTGGCGGGGATGATCTCGACGCGTTTGGTGGGGGCTTCCATATAAGGCGGACTCCTTTGAGCATGCAGATCATCGACGCGGCCCCGAGATGCACAGACCCTCGGTGCCGTCAGACGATACAGGCTCGACTTAGGCACAATCTTGCAGATTCTGCCATTGAAGCGCGTTGCTTCCCAGATGGACAAAAGGCGGATCGAAACGACCCGCCTTGTCTGATCGAATGGCGGAACCGTCAGGCCAATGCAGCTCACTGAAGCGTCTTCGAGTTTGCACGACCTTTGTCATTGCCGGGCTTGACCCGGCAATCCAGCCTTTAGCCCCGTTGCGCGGGGGCTTCTGGATAGCCGGGTCAAGCCCGGCTATGACAATTCGGAGTGTTTCCTCCTTAAGGGAACTGCATTGGAACCGTCAGGCGACCTTCTTCAGGGCCGCCGGCTTGAGCACATCCTCGGTGATCGCGAGGTCATCTTCCAGGCTGCGCTTGGCCTTGAGGCCGCTCTTGGACAATTCGCCATGATAGGCCTTGACGGCTTCGTCCGGTGCGATAGTGCCGTCGGCGACCTGCCGCATCAGCACCAGCAGCGCAAGCGGATCCTCGGCCAGGTTGATCTTGCGGCCGAACAACGCGACGCGGCCGCCATATTTTTCGGCCTGGTGCAGCAATTCGAAGGTGTCACGGGTCGTGCCGGCGCCGCCGCCAAGTACGCCGACCACCAGGTCGGGATCGAAGCTCGACAGTTCTTCGAGCGCCTTGGGTCCATTATAGACGATCTTGAGGAATTGCGGGCGGTCCGCCTTGGTCACGCCGGCCAGGCAGCGCAGGATGCTGTCATTGATGTATTCGCCGATCTGCTGGCGATCGAGGCCGCAGTCGACATTGGGATTGAAGACTTCGAAGAAGTACTTGAAATTGTTGTCGGCGGCCTCTTCGCGGAAGGCGGCGAAGGCGTCGAGTGCTTCATAATCGTGATCGATGTCGTTGAGGAAGGTCACCGAATAGAGGCCGAGATCGGTGCCGGTCACGGGCGCGCCAATCGCCGGCTCGTTGGTGCCGTACATGACGCGCGAAAGGTTGGCGGTCCGGAAATGGCGGGAGGGATGCTTGGTATAGGCCTGGTGGCGCACGCCACCCCAGCAATCGGTGGTGTCATTGGCGCGAATGGAGGGTTTCACCGCCGAAGTGCGGAAGACGCCGCGCTCGTGCAGCAGTTCGAGATTGGAGGCCGACACCAGCATGATGTCGACGATATCCTGCTCGACGATGGCCTGGATCTGGTCAAGAAATTCGGCGCGCGTGCGCACCCGGCCCTGGCCGCCGTCGGTGCTGCGGGCAAAGCCGGTTGCCGCGAGGCCGGAGCCCATGTCGCCGTCCTTGGCATCGGCAATGATGAAGTCGGAACGCTTGTAGTTGCCCGCTCTGATATTGCGCAATTTCTGGTCGAGACGGGTTTGGGGGTAGGCCATCGCACATGCTCCTTGGACTGGCGATGAATGCCGCCGCTTCCTCGCTGCGGCGAGTCGCATTCATTTCAATGACACTCATATACGATCAAAATCTTTCAAACCAGTGCAAAATTTTCCGTTCACAAGGATTATCGCTGGCATCCGCAGGGCAGGAATCCTTGTGGAGGGCGACGCGAATTCGCATGGATGAGATTTGCCATTTGCTGCTGCGTTGCGGGAGAAGGAACGAAGAGTCTGCCAATCGCATCGGTGTGAAGGAGAAATGTCGTGCTGCCGAATTTCGAAACGCAGCGCCTGCTGATACGGCCGCGCACCATGGCCGATTTCGAAGCCTGCCTTGACATGGATCGCGATATCGAGGTCACCAAGCATATTCCGGGGCCCTGGCACGATCCGGAACAGCACGAGGCGTTCGTCAGGCAGCGCATGCAGGCCGACTATGGGCCGGGGCTGGGCTACGGGACTGTCGTCGACAGGTTTCATCCCGATCGCTTCCTGGGGTGGATCCTGCTCATTCCCGCCGACGGAACCGGGCCTGAGATCGAGATCGGCTGGCGGCTGGTGCGGAAGGCCTGGGGCAAGGGCTATGCGACCGAAGCGGCCGTGCCGGTGGTTCGGCATGCCTTTGCCACGCTCGAGGCAGACAGGATCGTAGCCGAGATCGCTCCCCGCAATGCCGCTTCGCTGCGCGTCGCGCAGAAGCTGGGCCTCAGCGATGCCGGCATGCGCGATGATCAAGGCGCGACCTGGAAGCGCTTCCAGATGACGCGAAGCGATTTCGCTTCGCTCGAAGCGACCGGACGCTGAGACACCCAGCCCCGGCTAGGGAGCAGAGGTAAGGGCCTGCAACGGCCGGCTGTCGGCCGGCCGCTACAGGACAGAAAGCGGGACTTAGCCGTTGGTCGGGGCAGGTGCTGCCGACAGGGCTTCCTGCAGCTTCTGCTCTTGTTCCGGCGACAGCGAGGTCTTGATCACCCGTCCCTTGAGGCCGCTGAATTCGGCCAGGACCTTCTCGGGTTGGACCTTGCGGACCAGCACGAACAGGGCGGAGGAATTGTTGGGAATGGTCTGGCCGAGCGACTTGATGAAGTCGTCGTCGATGCCGTAATCGGCGAGCGAACCGGAGAGGGCGCCGACGCCCGCACCGACGGCGCCTCCGATGGCGAAACCGGCCAGCGGGTTGAGGAAGAGCAGGCCGACAAGCCCGCCCCACAACGCACCGGAGAGCAGGCCGGAACTCGCACCGATGCCGGTCAGGTTGATGCTCTGCTTGAGATGAACCTTGCCCTCGGCATTGCGGGTGACCACCACCGCATCCTCGAGATCGACCAGATATTCCTTCTTGAGCGCGTCCAGCTTGAGCAGGACCTTGTCGGCCTCATCGATGGAATCAAAGCCGACGACAATAAGATCGGACATCAAGAACTCCTGTGTTCACCTGTCATGGCGTGTTGCGCCATGAAGGACGTTTATCCAGCAAGCCTATGGAATCCATGTGACCATTGTCGGGCACGGATCGTGCTTCCGGCACGTCGTGAAAACGTCTGCATAGATGCCCATCCGGGCTCGCCTTCACTGCGGCGCGGCATCGGGCGCATAGTTGCCGGCGAATTCCTGAGCGGGTGGAATGGGCGTGATCACGTCGATCAGCACGCCATTGGGATCGGCCGTGATGAAATGACGCTGCCCGAACGCCTCGTCGCGCAATTCCAGCAGGATCGGCAGGCCCACCTGTTTGAGCCTTGCATATTCGGCATCGACGTCGGCGACTTCGAAATTGAGCAGAAGACCGCCGACCTGCCCACCGCGCCCCTGTTCGGGAATGGTGTGGTGACCGCCGTCGAGCACGGCGAGATTGACCGTCTCGTCAGCTGCCGATTGCAGATGCACATACCAGTCCGCCTCGAACAGGATCCGGAAGCCCAGATGCTCGACATAGAAGGCCGCAGTCGCGGCCACTTGCCTAGTCATGATCACGGGATAATAGCTGGTGATCTTCATGGACATTCCTGCGCCTCCCCTATAAACATACAGTCTGAATGTTTTTTGATAACATACAGGCTGTATGCATGCAAGAGGACGGCCGACGCTCCAACCAGGATCGCACGCTCAGAACGCGGGCGGCCTTGATCGCGGCTGGGCGGCGCCTGTTCGTCGCCAAGGGCTATGCCGATACGGGAACGCCCGAATTGGTGGCCGAGGCGGGCGTGACGCGCGGTGCGCTCTATCATCATTTCGTCGACAAGCAGGCGCTGTTCCGTGCTGTCGTCGAGGCAGAGAATGCTGCCCTGGCCGCTGAGATCGAACGGGCGGCACCGGAAGAACTCGGTGCGATGGAGGCGCTGATCGCCGGCGGCGAGGCTTTTCTGGCCGCCATGTCCGAACCCGGGCGTACCCGGCTCTTGCTGATCGAGGCCCCGGCCGTGCTGGGGCGCGAGACGGTGGATGCCATCGACGCCGCCCATGGTGGTCGCACGCTGCGAGAAGGTATCGCCGCAGCGGTCGCAAGCGGGTTGTTACGACCGGTACCCCTCGAAACGGCGGCGCTGCTCCTGTCGGCCGTCTATGACAGGGCGGCACTGTCGATGGCCGCGGGAGCGGCCGGAGAGGAATGGCGGGCGCTCATCCGGCGCGTGCTCGATGGCTTGCGCGTTCCGGCTGGATGAAGGATCAGAGGATGCATTCCAATCACCAATCCGATGATGCCTCGCTGACGATCCCTGCGGCTTTGCGCCGAATGGGGTTGCTCGGACCGGGGGAGACGGCGCGCTTTTCAGCCCTGACGGGTGGGGTTTCTTCCGACATCCATCTGGTCGAAACCGCGAGCCGGCGCTTCTGCGTCAAGCGGGCATTGGCCCGCCTGAAGGTAGCGGCCGTCTGGGAGGCGCCAACGAACCGCAACGCGGCGGAAGCAGCCTGGATTCGCCAGATAGGCCAGTGGTTGCCGGATGGCGTGCCCGCCTTGCTTGGCGAGGACGAGCAACTCGGCCTGTTCGCCATGGCCTTTCTGGCTCCCGAACTCAACCCGGTGTGGAAGGAGCATCTGCTGGAACAGCGGGTCGACAGCGCGTTCGCGGCGCGTGTCGGTGCCGATCTCGGCCTCATTCATGCAGCCAGCGCCCGGGAGGGAGAGCTTGCTCTGCGCTTTGCCAATGACACGACCTTCGGGCCGATCCGCATCGAGCCCTATCTCATGGCCACGGCCCGCGCGCATCCCGATCTGGCCGGCAGGATCGAGGCCATCGCCGCCCGCACGCTTGCCAGCAAGAAGGCGCTGATCCACGGCGACGTCAGCCCGAAGAACATCCTGTGCGGACGGAAGGGGCCTGTCTTTCTCGACGCCGAATGTGCCTGTTTTGGCGACCCGGCCTTCGATCTCGCCTTCTGCCTCAATCATCTCCTGTTGAAAGGGGCGCGGCGAGGCGTGCCACGCGCGGCCTATCGGGATGCCTTCGAAGCCCTTGTCGGCACCTATTTCGCCAGGATCGACTGGGAGGACCGTGCTGCTCTCGAGGCCAGGACGGCTGCCCTGCTGCCGGTGCTGTTCCTGGCGCGTGTGGATGGCAAGTCGCCTGTCGAATATTTGACACAAGAGGACGAACGGGAAGCCGTGCGCCACTTTGCCAGACCGCTGATCGCCGACCCGCAGCAAGACCTGATTGCCATCGCCAATGCCTGGGCCCGCCAATGACCGATATATTCATCCGTAGACTTGATGCGCGCCGCATCTGGGATTCACGCGGCCGTCCCACCGTCGAAGCCGAAATCGAGCTCAGCGACGGCACTATCGCGCGGGGCATTGCTCCGGCTGGCGCCTCCCGGGGCAGCCGCGAGGCGCTCGAGCGCAGGGATGGCGGCGAAAGGCTGGGTGGCCTCGACGTCCAGGGAGCCCTCGCTGGCATGCGTGAGGAGATCGCGCCGCTTTTGATCGGCCGCGACCCGTTCGACCAGGCGGGGCTGGACGCGGCGCTGATCGCGCTGGACGGCACGCCGACCAAGCAAAGGCTCGGCGGCAATGCCACCGTCGCGGTCTCGCTCGCTGTGCTGCATGCGGCAGCCGCCAGTCAGGGCCAGCCGCTGTGGCAATATCTGGCGGGTGAGGGGAGCGTTACCCTTCCCCTTCCGGAAATCCAGATCTTCGGCGGCGGCGCGCATGCCGGCCGCCGCACCGATATCCAGGATTTCATGGTGATGGCGCCCAAGGCGGCGAGCTTTGCCGAGGCGCTCGAGATCACGGCCGAGGTCTATCTGGCGGCTGGAAGGATCATGGCCGAGCGCGGCCTGTTGCAGGGCGTTGCGGATGAAGGAGGCTGGTGGCCTGCATTTGCTTCCAACGAAGAGGCGCTCGACACGCTGGTGCTGGCCATCGAGCGAGCCGGCTTCACACCGGGCGACGACGCCGCGATCTCGCTCGATATCGCCGCCTCCGAATTCGGCCGCGGCGGGCGTTACCGGCTCGGCCTGGAGGGACGCGAGCTCGACCGGGACGGCATGGCGGACTATCTCCTGGGCTGGTGCGAGCGCTATCCCATCCTGTCGATCGAGGACCCTTTCGCCGAGGACGATGCCGAAGGGCTTGCCCGCTTTACTGCGGCCGTGGGCCACCGCATTCAGGTCATCGGCGATGATTTCCTGGTAACCAATGCCGGGCTGGTCGAACAGGCGGCGAGGAACGAAACCGTCAATGCGGTGCTGGTGAAGGTCAACCAGGCCGGCACGGTCAGCGAGGCCAAGGCTGCCTGCGAGGCGGGACGACGCGCCGGTTTCGGCACGATTGTGTCGGCTCGCTCCGGGGAGACAGAGGATGTCGCCATCGTGCATCTCGCGATTGGCTGGCATGCCGGACAGCTTAAGGTCGGTTCCTTCGCCCGTTCCGAACGCATGGCCAAATGGAACGAGGCCCTGCGTATTGAAGAAGCCCTCGGATCCAAGGCCCGCTTTGCGGGTATCGACAGCCTGCCCTTCAAGCGTCGGCAGAGCGTCACTTGAGAGCCGCTGGCAGGGCTTCCCGGGGTCCTGCATGGGTGAGGTCGATGAGCTTGCTTGCCTGCAGGTGCGGGGGGAGGTCGGCTGGTCGGTAGACCTGGCGGGGTATCAAGCAAAGAAAAGCCGGAGGAGGAAGCGCCTGTCTTCCTCCTCCGGCGGGCATTTACTTGCATGACGTTAAGTTATTGCAATCGAAATCTGCGCTTGGATGCTAAATTTAAGCATCTCCTGGCAAATAAGGCGTCTGCGACTTCATAACTTCAGTGCAAGCTTGCGCCATCCCGTAACAAAGCTGGCTACGCTCATCAATACAAAAAATAAGCATGTCCGATGCCATCATCGGATAAATCGATTAACTGCTTGGATGGTCGAAAATTGTCTGACATGAACGCCTCAATATGTGAGAATCTTAAGACAATTCGTGCTCTTCGAGCTCACCTGTATCCGCGAATCCCCACTGCATGCCTGTCAAGAATAGAACCAGAATGCGACTGGACTGATACCAGGACCGTACCAACGGTAACTTATCCGGCTGCAGCGCTGGGGCATTGACAGCCGGTAAGCCGGGAGCCGAAGTCGACGGTTGTCGCAGCCGGCACTTGGTCCTATCACAGCGCTGATGCTCAAGAGCGATACGGGGCGGCAATGACGGCCAAGATCCTGGTGAGCGCCTGTCTCGTCGGGCGGCCTGTTCGCTACGACGGTGCGGCGAAGACGCTCGATCACCCGGCTCTCACGCGCTGGCGCGACGAAGGGCGTCTCGTCGTGGTTTGTCCCGAACTCGCCGGAGGATTCAGCGTACCCCGGGCCCCGGCCGAGATCGCCGGGGGACTGTCGGGCCACGACGTCCTGGCGGGCGCTGCGCGGGTGGTCGATATCACCGGCGCCGATGTCACCGCGCTCTTTCTCGACGGCGCCAGGAACGCCCTGGCTTTGGCGCAGACGGAGGGGTGCCGCTTCGCGCTCCTGATCGATGGCAGCCCATCCTGCGGCGGTGCCTTCATCTATGACGGGGCTTTTGCAGGGCGGAAACATGCCGGTGCCGGCGTCACGGCCGCGCTCCTGCGGGCGGAGGGCCTCGAGGTTTTCACGCCGGCGGAAATCGGAGCTCTCGAGGCCAGGTTGGAAAGCGTCGACGCAGACTGAAGGGGAACGGAGCGCGTCAGCCCAGATCTTTCTCCATATAGACCCTGCGCAGGCCCTTTTCCTCGATGCGATGTGTCTCGGCATAGCCGCAGCGGCTGTAGAGCGCGATATTCTCCGTCATCGCCTCATTGGTGTAGAGCCGGATCCGGCGATAGGCCGCTTCACGGGCGAAGTCTTCGGCCGCCAGGAGCAGGCGGCGACCCAGTCCTCGCCCCTGCGCGGCGGGAGCGACCGCAACATTGTCCAGGAGCATCGCATCCGCTTGCGGGATCAGGACGAGTATGCCCTGGATATCGCCATCAAGGACGAGGACATGCAGATGCCCTGCCTCTACCAGCGCGGCGTAGTTGTCGAGCATGGGCCCGGGCTTGCGCCCGATGCGCACGACATAAGGCCTGTAGGCTGCCTCGACGATGTGCTCTATGGCCGGAAGATCGGCGGCGGTCGCGAGGCGCAGGGCTTGGACCATAATGTCCTCCGGAAGGGGTGAGCGGTGTTCCCGCTCTCCTCGGTTCTCCGGGGAGAGCGGTCATCGTCAGGTTGGCCCAGTCTCCGAGAGGGCACGCCGGATGGCAATCTCCACGGGCGAGTAGTCCCCATCGTCGCGCTGCAGCCGGAAAGGTTCCCTCGGTATCAACGGAGGCTGCGCCAGAAAGCGCGGTGTGGAGCCCCGATGCTTCTGCGCGGCGTGCACCAGGAAGGGGTGGCAAAGATAGACCGTACCGGCCTCGCCCGTTGCCAGCGTCTGTTGGCGCCGAACACCCATCTGTTCCAGCTCCATGCGCGAACGCCCGGCTTCGCCCGCCGGAGCGAGGTAGCGCGCCATGTCGAGGTGCGAGCCGATGCGAATGCGGGTCGGCGCATCGTCCGGTCCCACGTCGGAGAACAGGAACAGCATCAGCAGGGCCCGCCCGCGTGAGGTGACGTTCACGCGCCAGGCCGAAAAGTCGGTGCGCTCATCGGGGTCGCAGTCCTCGCCAGGAAAAGAAAGGTCGACATGCCAGCCGGCGTCGCCGGGATCGTCGGGGTGGGGAAAGCGTATCGGGAAACTGCCGAGGCCGTCCCGTGGATGCCAGCGCCCTTTGCCGACGAGCTGGTCGAAGGCCGATTTGAGCACGGGTGTGTTGGCGGCCTCCCGGAACGGGCCTCCGCCATAGCCGCCGAGTCGGATCACGGGTTTCTTCCAGGTGGCGGAATCGTCGGGATCGCAGGGGATGTCCCGCCACAGGATGGAACGGGCGTGCACCGCCAGGTCGCGGGAAAAGGCGCCATCGATCCTCACGAAGCCGTCTTCGATGAATCGTTCGATCTGCGCGGCATCGAGAGCGCGCTCTTGTGGGAGTGTGGGCATGAGAAATCTCAATCATCGCGCCGTTGCGCCGCCACGGGCGAACGGCAACCGCCGTATGATTCACGGCGACAGGTCCGCCGGAGCGGACCGGCATCCAGTCTTTCCTCGGTTAGCGGACGAGGAAGAAGACGGTGGCGATGTTGAGTGTCTGCATCATCATGATCGCGGCAGCATAGGCATGCGCTTGCTTGGGTCAACCTTGGCGGCCGCTATTTCTTCCTACCAATCAGTGGCGCGTGCGCCCGAGCTGTTCTAAGCAGGGAACGGGCTCGACGCCCCAATATGTGCCGTATCGAGGAGACTTCAGATGACGTCCGCCGCTTCCGCTTCTGCCACGCCGAAATGGGTGACGTTATCAAGCCACCGAGCCTGGCTCTTGCAGCAGGCGGATACGCTGTTCTCCGTATTCGAACAGAACAGCCTCAATCCCCTGGGCGGCTTCTACGATCTCGACATGGCCTGCAAACCCTTCGTGCCCGGACAACCGCCCGGCAGCCGACCCACCCGACAGATCCATTCGACCACGCGCATGGTGCATTGCTTTGCCATCGCCCATCTGATGGGTCGCCCCGGTGCCGACGTGATGATCGATCACGGCATGGATTTCATCTGGAACGGTCATCGCGACAAGGACAAGGGCGGCTATTTCTGGGGTGTCGGCTATGAAGGGCCGACCGACGACACCAAGCAGGCCTATGGCCATGCCTTCGTGCTGCTGGCAGCCTCCAGCGCCAAGGTCGCCGGTCATCCCGACGCCGACCGGCTGCTCGCCGACATCTCCACCGTGCTGGAGGAGCATTTCTGGGAGGAAGGGCCCGGTGCCACGGCCGAGGAATTCACGCGGGACTGGCAGCCTTTCGACAATTATCGCGGCCAGAACTCGAACATGCACCTGACCGAGGCCCTGATGGCTGCCTTCGAGGCAACGGGCGACAGCAGCTATCTCAACAAGGCCGAGCGCATCGCCGACCTGATCGTGCGGCGCCACGCCGCCGAGAATGGCTGGCACCTGCCCGAGCATTTCAGCCAGGATTGGCAGCTCAACAAGGATTATTCCGGCAGCCCGGTCTTCCGCCCCTACGGCACCACGCCGGGCCATTGGCTGGAATGGGCGCGCCTCTTGCTGCAGCTGTGGGAACTGGGCGAGCGTAAGCTGACCTGGCTGCCTGAAGCCGCCGCCAACCTGTTCCGCCAGGCCGTCAAGGATGGCTGGGACCATGAAAAAGGCGGCTTCTACTATACGCTCGACTGGACCGGTGCGGCGCGCATTCGCGATCGCTATTGGTGGCCCTGCTGCGAGGGGATCGGCGCGGCGGCTTTCCTCAACGCCACCGACGGCGACGGTTTCTACGAAGAATGGTACCGCAATATCTGGAACTTCAGCGCCGCACGCTTCATCGACAAGGTGCATGGCGGCTGGTTCCCCCAGCTCGGCGATGACCTCAAGCCCAACACCGGCCCGTTCTACGGCAAGGTCGACATCTACCACGCCCTCCAGGCCTGCCTTATTCCGCTGCTGCCTACCACCGGCAGCATCACGCGCGGGCTGATCACCGAGGGCGTAAAGATCTAGGGCAGTGTGCCGCTCGTTACCTCTTTCTACTCGCTGTCAGGCTGGTTCGCCGGATGCGCCTTGACGAAGGCGGGATGCCCTTCGGCCTCGGCCTCGACGCGGCGGATGCGAGGATAGGCGTCGAGCGGCACGCCGAAGCGGCGGGCGGCGTAGAGCTGCGGGATGAGGTAGACATCGGCCAGCCCCGGTGTTTCGCCGAAGCAATAGGGGCCGTCGCCGATCAGCGCCTCGACCGCCTTCAGCCCCGAGCCGGCCCAGGTCGCGATCCAGGCGTCGACCTCCGGCTCGGCCTGGCCGAGCGTCCGGCGCAGATAGGTCAGCGGGCCGAGATTGTGCAGAGGCTGGATATCGCAGCCGATGATCGCGGCGACCGCCCGCACCTTGGCGCGCTGCGCGGGGTTGGCAGGCAGCAGGGGCGGTACGGGATAGGCTTCTTCGAGATATTCGATGATGGCCGGGGACTGGGTCAGAGCCGTGCCGTCATCGAGCACCAGCGTGGGCACACGTTCCTGCGGATTGAGAGCCCGATAGGCCTCGCCATGCTGTTCGCCGCCATTGCGCACGAGATGAATGAAGGCCTGTTCCACTTCCAGGCCCTTGAGGGCAAGGGCGATCCGGACCCGATAGGACGAAGTGGAGCGCCAATAGGTGTAGAGTTTCATGGTCGCGTTGCCTTCCTGTCATGGCGATGCGCAGAGCGCGATACGCGCGAGATCCGGTATGCAAATCTCCTCAACTCCATCACGTGACGGAGCGAGATCGGCACACCAAACGTGCGCCAGCCTCCATCCTTGCGACGAAACTACAGCGCCGGCCGGATCACTGCATGGCATTCCCCGAAGCCGATGGAAACAAAGCCGTTGCGGCGGCAGTGCCCCTTGAGGATAACCTCGTCGCCATCCTCGAGGAAGCGGCGCTCCTCGCCCGTTTCGAGGCGGATGGGATTCTTGCCGCCCTGGCTGGCTTCCAGAAGGCTGCCGCAGGCGTCTTGTCCTGGCCCCGAAATGGTGCCCGTACCGATGAGATCGCCCGGGCGCAGATTGCAGCCATTGGAGCTGTGATGGGCCAGCATCTGCGCTACAGTCCAATACATATGCCTGGCATTGGAGCGAGCCAGCAAATGGGCTGGGAAGCCCCGGCTTCGTAATTCGGCAGTCGTCAGCAGGACCGCCAGTTCGATATCGAAGGCGCCCTGGGCCTGGTCGCCGGCATCGGTGAGATAGCCAAGTGGCGCAGGATCGCCCTCGGGGCGAGGTGGCTGTGCAATGCGGAAGGGGGCGAGCGCTTCGGCCGTGACGATCCAGGGCGAGACGGTGGTCGCGAAGCTCTTGGCGAGGAAGGGCCCGAGAGGCTGATATTCCCAGGCCTGGATGTCGCGGGCCGACCAGTCGTTGAGCAGGCAGAGGCCTGCGATCTGGTCGCCTGCGGCCGATATTCCGATCGGGGTGCCGAGATCGTTACCCGGTCCCACCCACACGCCGAGCTCGAGCTCGTAATCCAGTCGCGCGCTCGGGCCGAAAGTCGGCGTCTCCGCCTCCGGCCGTTTCGACTGGCCAAGCGGGCGCTGGATCGCGATTCCCGAGGGAAGGACGGAAGAGGCGCGGCCGTGATAGCCGATCGGCACATATTTGTAGTTGGGCAGGAGTGGATTGTCGGGCCGGAACAGCTTGCCCACGGCGGTGGCGTGGTGGATGCCGACATAGAAGTCGGTGTAGTCGCCGATCCGCGCCGGCAAATGGAGAAGGCAGTCGGATGCCTTGTACAGCAGCGGCTCCAGCCGGGCGCGCAGGGAGCTGGCTTCGGCCAGAAGGTTGGAAAGCGCCTGGCGCAGGGCACGCCGCGGGCCGGGACCCAAGGCCAGCAGACCGTTGAGGTCATTGCCCCGGCTCGCTTCGGCGGCCCGTTCGGCGGCGCCGCTGAGCAGGCCGCCATCGAGGACGGCACGCAGGTCGAGAATGGCATCGCCGATGGCGACGCCAGCGCGCGGTGTCGCGCCCCCCGGGCTGAAGATGCCAAGCGGCAGGTTTTGGATCGGGAAATCGGCATGGCCGTTCGCCGAGGCGACCCAACTGGTCAGTTTAGGGTCGTGCGTCTGGTCTAGCTCAATCATCAGGGCCTGCTCGGATCGAAATGCTTGGTCATCTTGTGGCCGTAGCCGCCATAGTCCTTCTGCAACGCGTCGGAGCCGGCTGCGAAGGCGGACACGCGCTGCGGAAAGCGGCATTCAAACATGAAGGCCAGGGTATTTTCCAGCCGGTGGGGCTTGAGCTCGACATGGCTGGCCTTCTCGAAGGCGTCGAGATCGGGCCCGTGCGGCAGCATCATATTGTGCAAGGATGCCCCGCCTGGCACGAAGCCGCCGCCGGTCTTGGCGTCATATTGGCCGTAGACCAGGCCCATGAACTCGCTCATCACGTTCATATGATACCAGGGCGGGCGGAAGGTGTTCTCGGCCACCAGCCAGCGATCCGGGAAGATCACGAAATCGATATTGGCGGTACCCGGCGTTTCCGAGGGCGAGGTCAGCACGGTGAAGATCGACGGATCGGCATGGTCGTAGAGCACCGGGCCGACCGGCGAATAGCGCCTGAGGTCATATTTGTAGGGCGCGTAGTTGCCGTGCCAGGCCACCACGTCGAGCGGCGACTGGCCGATGGCAGCAGCCCATAATGTACCGCCCCATTTGACATAGAGGCGCGAGGGCACCTCCCGGTCCTCATAGGCGGCGACGGGTGTAAGGAAATCGCGCGGATTGGCCAGGCAATTGGCCCCGATCGGTCCTCGTTCGGGTAGCGTGAGGGCGCCCCCGTAATTCTCGCACAGATAACCGCGGGCCGGGCCATCCTGAAGCTCGACCCGGATCTTCACGCCGCGCGGAATGACGGCGATCTCGCCTGGCTCGATATCGATGATGCCGAACTCGGTCGCGAGGCGCAGCGAACCCTGCTGCGGCACGAAGAGAAGTTCGCCATCGGCATTGTAGAAATACTCATCCACCATCGAGCGGGTGATCAGATAGACATGGGCACCCATGCCGGCATGGCTGGCGGCATCGCCGGCCGTGGTCAGCGTATGCACGCCGTCGAGGAAGGAAACCGGTTCGGCCGGGATCGGGAGCGGATCCCAGCGCAGCGGCGCGATCGGAACTTCGACCTCGGGGGCGGGTGCGGTGCGCCAGAGCCCGATATCGGCCTTGGCGAATGCACCCCAATGGCTCACCGTCGGGCGGATACGGTAGAGCCAGGAGCGCTCATTGGTGGTGCGCGGCGCCGTGAAGGGCGAGCCGCTGAGCTGCTCGGCATAGAGCCCATAGGCGCAGCGCTGCGGGGAATTGCGGCCAAGGGGCAGGGCGCCCGGCAGTGCCTCGGTCTCGAAGCCGTTGCCGAAGCCCGACATGTAGCCGGCCTGGATGGCACTGACGGCCTCGCCTTTTCGATCGTTGTCTGGTCGGGGAGACTGGAGATTCATGATCACCTCCTGAATTCGAACGTTCCTGATATAATCGTTGCGTTTGTAACCATCAAAGTTGCGGCCTGTGCCGCAGGTCCTCCTGCCCGAAGGGGCCGGCGCCAGGCGGGCTGGAGGCATCGCCATCCGTAGCTCTACCACGGGTCTCCGGCGTCAATATGAGCACCAGCAGGGCCGGCACGACCATCAAGGCCGCATAGATGGCGACCGACATCGGCGTGCCCGTGCGTTCGATCAGCAGGGCACCGATCAGCGGCGCGACCGAACCGCCGAGCACGGAGGCAGCCTGGTAGGAAGCGGAAAGGGCGGTGTAGCGCACGCGTGTCGGGAACATCTCGGTGACATAGGGGGCAAGGCCGCCGAGGAGGAACCCGTGGGTGCACAGGGCCAGGACGGCTCGAAGGTAGAGAGCTGATGGCGCCGCGCCCTGCACCAGGGTGAACAGGGCAAAAGCGGCAATCGTGGCACCGATGAAACCCGCGATCATCACGGGGCGGCGCCCGATACGGTCGCTGAGCCAGCCCGAGCCGAGGATGACGGGCAAAGAGGCGAGCGAGGCAACGAGGACGACATCGATGGCCTGGGCCCGGCTCAGCCCGAGCCGGGTCGTTGCCAGCAGCAGGACGAAGGTCGAGAACAGATAGAGCAGTGTGTTCTCGGCTGCCTTGACGAAGAAGACTTTGGCCATCGAGGATTTCTGGGTGGCAAAGGCTTCGGCCAGCGGGGCACGGGCGATTTCGGTTTCAGCCTTGATCTCGAGGAAGGCTGGCGATTCATCGACCTGCCGGCGGGCCCAGAAGCCGAGGGCGATCAGCACGATCGACAGCAGGAAGGGAATGCGCCAGCCCCACGCCAGGAACGCCTCCTCGCCGAGCCAGAGCTGGACGAGGCCGAGAATGCCGAGGGCGAGGACATTGGCGGCCGGGCCGCTTGCCATCGGAAAGCTGGTCCAGAAACCGCGATGCCGGGCTGGCATGGATTCGGCCACGATGGTCAGCGCGCCGGTTGCCTCGCCGCCGACCGCAACGCCCTGGAAGATGCGGATGAGCAGGAGTAGGAGGGGAGCGGCGACGCCGATGGTCTCATAAGTCGGCAGGAGGCCGATGGCGACGGTGGCCACGCCCATCATCAACAGGCTGACGATCAGCGTGTTCTTGCGGCCGAGCCGGTCGCCGATCACGCCGAAGACGACGCCGCCGAAGGGGCGGGCGAGGAAGCCGGCGGCAAAGGTGCCGAGGCCGAGCAGGGTGCCGACGAAGGGATCGTCGGCTGGAAAGAACACCTTGTTGAAGACGAGCACAGTGCTCGCGGCGAAGATGAAGAAATCATACCATTCCAGTGTCGAGCCCAATGTGGCGGCAAGCATCACCTTCAGGCGGGACGCCATCGAAGCCATCTTCATCCTCCCGGTCGCGGATCTTTGGTTATGCGACCACACGTCGAGAAGCGGCCGCTCGTTTATGAAGTTGCAGTTGTAACTGTCGATAATGTAACTATCAAAGCATGGCCAAGCTCACGCTCGAGAACTTTCTGCCCTACCGGCTCAACCGCATCGGCGCCGCCGTGTCGCGCGATTTTCGCACCGTCTATGGCCCGGAGCACGACCTGACCGTGCCCGAGTGGCGGGTGCTGGCGACATTGGGCGAATTCGACGAGATGGGCGCGAAGGCGATCGGTGCCCATTCCTCCATGCACAAGACCAAGGTCAGCCGGGCCGTGCGGGCACTGGAGGAACGCCGCTGGCTCAAGCGCCGCGAGAGCGCCGAGGACAGGCGCGAGGAGATCCTCAGCCTCACAATACTGGGGCGGCGGGTCTATGCCGAGATCGTGCCGCGGGCGCTGGCTTTCGAAGCAGCCTTGCTGGCAGCCCTCGGCCCGGAGGCCGAGGCACTGTTGCAGGGCCTCGACAAGCTCGAAGCCAGCATGGATCTGCGTTGAGCGCGCCTGACCGAAGCTTGGCGCGTCCTTATGCAGCCCGATGCTCGACTGCAGGGGCGGGTGTCACGGCATCCATCTCCTGCTGCCGGCCGGCGGGCAGGCGCCATCCCTTGATAATGCCGTAGATGGCGGGAATGACCACCAGGGTCAGCAGGGTCGAGGACACCATCCCGCCGATCATGGGAACCGCGATTCGCTGCATCACCTCCGATCCGGCCCCCGTGCTCCAGAGGATGGGAATGAGCCCGGCCATGATGGCGATGACCGTCATCATCTTGGGACGAACCCGTTCCACGGCACCCAGCATGATCGCCTGCCGAAGATCCGCCCTGGTAAAGGGCTGATCCTTGCGGGATCGCTCCGCCTTCACCTCGGCCAGGGCCTGCTGCAGGTAGATCAGCATGACGACGCCGGTCTCAGCCGCCACGCCCGCCAGCGCGATGAAGCCGACGGCGACGGCCACGGACATGTTGAAGCCGAGCCACCACATCAGCCAGATGCCGCCGACCAGGGCAAAGGGCAGCGACAGCATGACGATCAGAGTTTCCGTCAGGCTGCGGAAGTTGAGATAGAGCAGCAGGAAGATGATCAGCAGCGTGACCGGCACCACGATCTTCATCCGGGCTTCGGCCCGCTGAAGATATTCATATTGGCCGCTCCATCCGACCGAATAGCCCGGCGGCAGCACGATTTTCGCAGCCACGGCCTTCTGCGCCTCGGCGACATAGCCGCCGAGATCGCGCCCGTCGATGTCGACGAAGATATAGGTTGCGAGCTGGCCGTTCTCCGTGCGGATGGAGGTCGCACCCCGCGTCAGTTCGACCTTCGCCACCTCGCCCAGCGGGATCGTGCCACCACCCGGGAGGGGAACCTGCACGTCGGCGGCGATGGCCTGGCGGCTGGAGCGCAGATCGCGCGGATAGCGGATGTTCACGCCGTAGCGTTCCCGCCCCTCGACGGTCGTGGTCACGGTCTCGCCGCCGAGTGCCGTGGCGATGACGTCCTGGACATCGCCCACGGCGAGCCCGTAGCGGCCGAGTGCGTCCCGGTCCGGCACGATGTCGAGATAGTAGCCGCCGATGACCCGCTCGGCATAGGCGCTGGAGGTGCCCGGCACGGTTTTGAGAATGGCCTCGATCTGGCGGGCGATCTTTTCCATCTCGGCGAGATCCGTGCCGAAGACCTTGACGCCGACCGGTGTTCGAATGCCGGTCGAGAGCATGTCGATACGGGCGCGGATCGGCATGGTCCAGGCGTTGGATACGCCGGGAAATTGCAGGGCCTTGTCCATCTCGGACTTGAGGCCGTCGAGGGTGATGCCCGGCCGCCATTGCTGCTTGGGCTTGAGATTGATGATGGTCTCGAACATTTCGGTGGGGGCGGGGTCGGTTGCCGTCGCGGCGCGTCCCGCCTTGCCGTAGACCGAGGCAACCTCGGGGAACGATTTGATGATGCGGTCCTGCATCTGCAGCAATTCGCCGGCCTTGGTGATCGAGATGCCGGGCAGGGTGGTCGGCATATACATCAGGGTTCCCTCGTCCAACGACGGCATGAATTCGGAGCCGAGCTGGCGTGCGGGCCAGATGCTGACGGCCAGCGCCGCCACGGCGAGAATGATGGTGAAGGTCTTGGCTTTCAGGACCCCGCGAATGACCGGCCGGTAGAGCCAGATCAGGAGGCGGTTGATCGGATTCCTGTGCTCGGGAATGATCCTGCCGCGCACGAAGATCACCATCAGCGCCGGCACCAGCGTGACCGACAGGAGGGCGGCGGCGGCCATCGCGAAGGTCTTGGTGAAGGCGAGCGGCCCGAACAGGCGTCCCTCCTGCGATTCCAGCGTGAAGATGGGCAGGAAGGAGACGGTGATGATCAGCAGGCTGAAGAACAGGGCCGGACCGACCTCACTTGCCGCATTGACGAGGATCTGAATACGGGACTGGCCGGGCGCAGCGCGTTCGAGATGCTTATGCGCGTTCTCGATCATGACGATGGCGGCATCGATCATTGCGCCGACGGCAATGGCGATGCCGCCGAGACTCATGATGTTGGAGCCGAGGCCGATCAGCTTCATGGCACCGAACGCCATGAGGATGCCGACGGGCAGCATGAGGATGGCGACCAGGGCGCTGCGCAGGTGAAGCAGGAACACGATGCAGACGAGGGCGACGATGACGCTTTCCTCGAACAGCGTTCCCTTGAGCGTCTCGATCGCCGCCTCGATCAGGTGGGAGCGATCATAGACCGGGACGATCTCGGTTCCCTTGGGCAGGCTTGCGGCGATCTCCGCCAGGCGTTGCTTGGCATTGTCGATGACGGTCAGGGCATTGGCGCCGAAGCGCTGCAGGACGATGCCACCAGCCACTTCTCCCTCGCCGTTGAGTTCGGTGATGCCGCGGCGCTCGTCCGGCCCGATTTCGACGCGGGCGACGTCCCTGAGACGAAGCGGTACGCCGGCGCTGGTCCTGAGCACGATGTTCTCGAGGTCGGCCGGTGATTTGACGTAGCCGCGGCCGCGCACCATGAATTCGAATTCGGACAGTTCCAGCGTGCGCCCGCCCACGTCGCGATTGCTGGCCCTGACCGCATCGCGCACCGTCGACAGCGAGATGCCCTGGGCCTGCAGCCGCAACGGATCCACCACGATGCTGTATTGCTTGACGAAGCCGCCGACGCCGGCGACCTCGGCCACGCCTTCCGCCTTGGAGGCGGCATAGCGCAGCTTCCAATCCTGCAGCGAGCGCAGTTCGGCAAGCGACATGTCCTTGGAAGTGACGGCATATTGATAGACCCAGCCGACCCCGGTCGCATCGGGACCGAGGCTTGGCGTTACGCCGGCGGGAAGGCGCTGCGCCGCTGCATTGAGATATTCGAGAACCCGGCTGCGCGCCCAGTAGGGATCGGTGCCGTCTTCGAAGATCACATAGACGAAGGAGACGCCGAAGAAGGAGAAGCCACGCACCACCTTCGACTTCGGGACCGTCAGCATCGCCGTCGTCAGCGGATAGGTGACCTGGTCCTCGACGACCTGCGGCGCCTGGCCGGCATAATCGGTGTAGACGATGACCTGGACGTCGGAGAGATCGGGAATGGCATCGAGGGGCAGCGTCTTCAAGGCATAAAGCCCGGATGCCACGGCAAAGACGGTGCCGACGAGGATCAGCACGAGGTTGCGTGCAGACCAGGCGATCAGCCGGGCGATCATGGCGTGGCCTCCGGACTGGTCATGCCGTTCAGCGCGGCCTTGAGGTTGCTTTCGGCGTCGATGAGGAAGGTTGCGGCCGTCACCACGCGGTCACCGGCCGCAACGCCGTCGCGGATCTCGACGAAGCCGCCGCCCTGGGCGCCGACTTTGACCTCTCGCGGCTCGAAACGCCCGTCTCCCTTGGCAAGGATGACCGTCTGACGCGTGCCGGTGTCGATCACCGCGCTGTCGGAGACTGTCACCGCCTCCTTCGCATCGCCGGTTGCAATGTCGACATCGGCATACATGTCCGGCAGCAGAAGGCCTTCCGGGTTCTGCAACTCGATCCGCACCTTGGCGGTGCGCGTCTCCTTGACCACTTCGGGATAGATCAGCGCGATCCGTCCCTCGAAGACGCGGCCGGGCAGACTGCGGATCCGGACGGTCGCAGGGGCTCCGGGTCTGATAGCGCCGAGCTGATATTCGGGCACATCGGCCAGCACCCACACGGTCGAGATGTCGGCGAGGCGGAAGAGGATGTCGCCGGGCGCGGCCTTCATGCCCTCGGTCGCGTTGCGCTGGAGCACGATGCCATCTCGCTGGGCTCGCCATGTCATTGCCGGCGGCACCTTCCGGTTTCGTTCGAGTTCGGCGATGGCCTCTTGGGGGACGCCGAGATTTTCCAGCCGCTGCCGTGCGCCGCCTGTTCCGCCACGCCCGCCATTGCCAAGCTCGGTGAGGAACTGGGCGCCGGCAGCAGCGATTTCGGGCGAGTAGAGCTGAAGGAGAGGTTGGCCCCTGGCGATCCGATCGCCCGTCGTCACATCCGAGACTTTGGTGATGAAGGCGTCCGATCGCGTGGCGACCACGCTGATGCGACGCTCGTCGAGCTGCACGCTGCCCGGGACGCGCACGGGCCGGACGAGGGCGCGCATTGCCGCGATCTCGGTACGGACGCCCGTCTGCTGCTGCCTGCCTGCTGCGACCTTGACGGTTCCCGTTTCCGGTTCTTCCCCGGCATGCACGGGGATGTAGTCCATGCCCATGGAATCCTTCTTCGGAACCGGTGACGTGTCCGCAAGGCCCATGGGGTTGCGGTAATAAAGGATGGGACGGGGGGCTGCGACGGCGGGTGCCGGGGCGGCGTCGGCGGGCTTCTCGTCGAAGCTCACCTCCTCGCCGACGTGGACGGCGAGGAAGTCGCGGCCATCGGCTGTCCTCGCCGGCGTTGCCGAATAGGCGGGAGATCCATCGGGCGCGCGATAATATATCACCGGCCCTGCTGCCGCAGTCGCCATGGGCGACGAAGGCCCGCCGGTCAGTGTGAGCATTTGCCGCCAAGCTGCAGCCGAAAGGGCCGTGCCATGCCGGCCTGCCCAATAGCCGCCGGTTCCTGCCGCGACGATCGCGATGAGGAGGAGGCTTGTTCGACCGACGCGGTTCATGGCACGGCCTTGAAGACGAGCTTGCTTTCGAGCGTTCCGGTTTCGCCCTGGACCTTGGCGGCGAGCGACAGCCGCCAGCCGCCCTCCATGCTCAGCCTTGCCTTGAATCGATAGATGCCGGGTTCATCGGATGCGATGGCTTCGATCGGGGCCTTCATCGCCGCCATGCCGTCCGGCGCCATGTCGACGCGCTGGGCGAAAATCACCGCGTTGGGGACAGGCTGGCCAGAGTGCCTGTCGACGAGGCGTACGGCGATTTCCGATGTCTCGTTCAGCTTGATCTCGGGCTGGACGAGTTGAAATTCGTAGTCTGCGATATCGGCCCGCGCGGGGGAGGCGGTTGCGCAGCAAAGGCCGATCACTGCCGCAAGGGTGATGCGGTTGGTGCCAAATGACGTCATGTCTGAAATATTCCGGATTCATCCCTGGCCGACGAACGTCTCCCAGGCCTTTTGCGATCCGCCGTAATCGACGAAGAACGCAAGGTCGCGTCGGAGCGAAAGCCGGGATCGACAGGCGTTCTCGCGTGGACCCGCTTTGCTCTGGAGGAGGTTTGACGGCTGCTAATGCTGTCCGGCCCCGAAGGCGCCGGACGGACTGCCCCAGTACGGGGCGCGGATGAATTCAGGTGCGGGGAGGACGGTCCGGCGGCGCCGTGATGAAGGGCGTCCTGTCCAGGTCGTTGCCGGGTGGGGCGAGGCGGCCGGTCTCGAAGAGAGGTGCTTGGGCCATTATCGCGATCGGATCACCGGGGGCGCATTTGGCCATGCAGACGATCGCCACCGGACAGGACTTCTGCCCTCCGGGCAGCGAGGGGTTCTGTTCAGGGCAGCACGGCATGTCGGAAGCCATGGCGGCCTGGCTCACCGCGTGCGACGGCACGGCCGCCATGGCAGCCGAGAAGGGCGCCATCGGAGCGCTCAGCAGGCTTGCGATCATGACGATCGAGAGCATGCGGGAAAGGAGATGCCAGCAGGTCACGCCAGAGTGATGTCACGGGCTGGGGGAAATGAGAAGTCCTGCCCTGATCACATTCTCGTCGGTGACCCGCTCTGCCATTCTTAGTAGTATAGTTGCGGTTTTATTCGAAGGGGATTTGGAGTGTCAGCCTCCTGGCTGACATCTTGAAACGAAGTGCTTGCCGACAAGTAAGATGTCAGCCAGGAGGCTGACACTCCACATGTCTCGCGCCCCATTATGCAAACGCAACTGTAGTATTAGCCGCCCACCATCAGCTTGACGATCTCGTCATGGTTGGTCTCGGCGATCTTGCGCTCGCCCGCCAGGGTGCCGCGGCGCAGGACCACGATGCGGTCGGAGACCGCGAAGATGTCCTGCAGATTATGCGAGATGAAGATGATGCCGCGGCCCTGGGCCTTGAGGGTCTTGATCAGGGAAACGACCTTGCGCTGCTCGGGCACGCCGAGAGCGGCGGTCGGCTCGTCCATGATCAGCACCTGCGCGTTCCAGTAGACGGCGCGGCCGATGGCGACAGCCTGGCGCTGGCCGCCGGAGAAGTTGCCGACGGGAGCGTCGAGGCGCGTCACGTGGAAATCGAGCTGCGCCATGGTCTCCTGCGCCGCCTCGGCCATCTTCTTGCGGTCGAGCACCGGGAGGAAACCGAAGGCCTTGGTCATCGGCTCGCGTCCCAGGAAGATGTTGGCGCCGATGGAGAGATTGTCGGCCAGAGCGAGATCCTGGTAGATCGTCTCGATGCCGTGGCCGCGCGCCGCTTCGGGCGTCGCGAATTTTACGACCTCGCCCTTCAGGCGGATCTCGCCGCCATCGGCCTGGTAGACCCCGGAGATCGTCTTGATCAGTGTCGACTTGCCGGCGCCATTGTCGCCGGCGAGAGCCACGACCTCGCCGGCATTGAGCTGCAGTGAGACGCCGTTGAGGGCGGTGACGCCGCCGAAATGCTTGGAGACGTCGCGTATGTCGAGGAGGGGCTGGGTGCTCATGAACGGCGGCCTCCGGCGATGCTGCGCTGCGCCTGGTCGACCAGCACGGAAACGATGATGACGACGCCGACCGAGACGAATTGCCAGAACGGCTCGACATTGATGTAGACGAGGCCGAACTGGATCACGGCGATGACGAGCGCCCCGGCCAGCGTGCCCGAGATCGAGCCTGAGCCGCCGAACAGGCTGGCGCCGCCGATCACCACGGCGGCGATCGAATCGAGCAGGAGCGGTTCGCCGGCTTGCGCCGCGCCGGCAGTGAAACGGGCGGCATAGAGCACGCCGCCGATGCCGGCGCAGACGGCCGACAGGACATAGAGCTTGCGGGTGTGCCTGGAGACATTAATGCCGGCCCGAAGCGCGGCCTGCTCGCTGGCGCCGATGGCGTAGGTATGCTGGCCGAAGCGCGTCTGCGAAAGCAGATAATGCATGGCGATCAGGAAGAGGGCGGCCACGATCACCACGATGGGCACCCCGTAGAGGCGGCCATTGCCGAGCGCCGCGAACCAGGCGTTCGAAACCGGAACCGTGGTGCCGCCGGCGAGCAGATAGGCGATGCCGCGCGCCACGCCATACATGCCGAGCGTGCCGATGAAGGGAGGGACCCTGAGTTTCGAAATCAGCAGGCCGTTGATGTAGCCGGGGATGGTGGCGACGGCGACGCCGGCCACGATGCCGACCAGCATGGCCGGGAAGGGCGGCATGGAGGCGCCCATGAGATTGGCCGTGTGGGCTGCCACCACCGCCGACAGTCCCATGATGAAGCCGATCGAGAGGTCGATGCCGCCCGAAATGATCACGAAGGTCGAGCCGAGGGCCAGCAGAAGCGGTGCGACGGCATAGATCGAGATCGATTGCAGCGTCGGGACCGAGAACACGAAGGTCGAGCCGTAGGCGATCCTGGCCCAGCATTCGAAGAAAACCAGGAGCAGGACGAGGAAGAGCCAGGCCCTGAGCTCCGCGATGCGCAGAAGGATGGGATGAGGTCCTGCCGCGGGCTGCGCCCGGCTGAGGGAGGATTGGGCTGCCGACATCAGGCGCTCCGTTGAGAGGTCATGAAGAGGCCGCCGGGCCGGAGCGTCCTGCTCCAAGGGCTCCGGCGGCGCAGATGCGAGGAAGGCCTCATTCCTTGTAGATGAAGGCGGCCACTTCCGGCTTGTCGACGTTGGACTTGTCCATCACGGTGAAGCCCGTGCCGATCGAGGCAGGGATCGACTGGCCGGTGAGATGGGCATAGGCGGAAAGTACGCCAAAATAGCCGATCTCCGCCGGATGCTGCGCGATGGCGATGTCGACCAGGCCGGACTTGATGTTGTCGACGATGGTGGCCGGGGCGTCGAAGGCGGCGACGCGGACCTTGCCGCTCTGGCCGGCCTGCTGCACGCCGTTGGCGGCACCGAGGGCGGAGAACAGATTGGCGCCGAACACGCCGGCGAGGTCGGGATTACGGGCGAAGACCGACTGCATCTGCGAAGCGGCCTTGTTGGCATCGTTGTCGTTGAATTGCGTTTCAAGGACAGTGATGTTGGGATAGTTCTTCATCTCGTCCTTGAAGCCTTCCTCGCGCTGATCCGTGGTCGAGATGCCCGGCTTCACGTTGGAGACATAGACCTTGCCCTTCTCGTCGATGGCCTTGGCAAGGGCGCGGGCCGCGATGCGTCCGCCCAGAATATTGTCCGAGGCGACATAGGAGAGCGGGAAGTCGGCGTCACCCGCACCGGTCTGGTACTTGCCGGTGCCGATGAAGGTATCGACGGTGATCACCGGAATGCCGGCATCGGCGGCCTTCTTCAGCGGCTGAACGAGCTGAACCTTGTCCGTCGGTGCGATCAGGATGGCGTCGGGCTTGCGCGCGATGACGGCATCGAGCACGGGCGTCTGCGTCACCGGGTTGAAGTCAGGCGCGCCCTGGAACACGAGCTCGGCTCCCACCACCTTGGCGGCCGCCTCGGCGCCCTTGCGCATGGAGATATAGAAGGCGTCGGTGGTCAGGCCCGGGATGAGGGCGATGGTGTATTTCTTGTCCTGGGCCTGCGCCGGAGCAGCGAGCACGCTGGCCCCGATGGCAAGAGCCGCAAGGGCCGTAAGCAGTTTCCTCATGTCGTTTCCTCGGTTTGACGTAAGTCGGATCGATCCCTCCGGCACGGATCCTCTTCTGACGGGAGGTCGCCGGCCGGTCATGGCGGGAAAGGCCGCCGATCAAGGTGAGGAAAGGGATTTTGATTGCGGCAAACGCGAGCAAAGTCGCGCCGCACGCCCTCGTCTTCTCCCTCCCTGAATTTGTTTTTGTCTTTTATTAATTGTCAGACTATGGTTTTGCGCTGTGAGCGTCAATTAAAGATATTGCGCATGGAAAAATTGACAAAACGAACCTTGTTTGGAGGAATGGTTTTGGCATTATCATATTGAATTAGAATAATATATTTTTTGAAAGCAATGATCGGATGAAAATTCCGAGTGACCAATTTTATGGCATGTAAAAAATAAAATTGTTTGCCTGTGTAAAAATTAAAGGCGAACTGAATGCGACAGGGAGCGGCGGTTGGTGCGAAAGATCAGGAACATGGCCGAGTTCGCCGAGCTCAGTGGCATTTCACGGCCGACCGTGTCGAAATATTTCAATGACCCAGGCAGCGTGCGCAAATCGATCCGCACCCGCATCGAGCGAGCCCTGGCTAAATATGACTATCGGCCGAACCTGTTTGCGGTGAACCTCAATCGAAAGCGGCCCAAGATCATCGGCGTGATCGTGCCCGATACCTCCGACATGTTCTATTCGGAGATGGTGCGTCACATCGAGCGACGCTGCGCGCAGGACGGTTACTTCGTGCTGGTGCTCTCCTCGCGAGGGGATGCCTTGCATGAGGCGCGTTCGGTGGAGACGCTGCTGTCGCTCAAGATTGCCGGAGCGATCATTGCCCCCCTCGGCGCCTATACCGATGCGATGCGGATGGAGACCCTGCGCGCCCATATTCCCGTGGTCTATCTCGATTCCTCGCTGCAGGACGGCTCGCCCTTCGTCGGCACCGACAACGAGCAGAGCATCGGCCTGATCACCGATTATCTCTGCCGCACGGGGACGCCCCCCTGCTTCTTTGAAATGCCTGCGGTCAATCACAATGCCGCCGAGCGCAGCAATGCCTATGTCCAGGCAATGGAACGGCTCGGCTTCCAGCCGGAGATCGTCACCGTCGCAGGCAAGCCGGACTGGCGTTTCGAGGAAATCGCCTATGGCGAGGCCCTGCAGGTGATCGACGGAGCGGGGTTTCCGACCTCGACGGTGCTGTGCGCCAATGACCGTATCGCCGTGGGGGTGATGGCCGCCGCCTTCCAGCGCGGCCTGAAGGTCGGGCGCGAAGCCGATTGCCGGTTGCGCGTCGCCGGCCATGACGATCAGCCCTATAGCCGCTTCGGCTGTCCGCCCTTGACCACGGTGGCGCAGGACTTTTTCCGCCTCGGCAATCTCGGCGTCGAACTGTTGCTCGCCCAGGTCGAGGGCGAAGAACCTTCACAGGGGCAGCAGCAATTGCGGCTCGGTGCCCAATTGATGATGCGGGCCTCGGCCTGATTGCGATCCTCATTTCACGGAGACCCGACATGACCACCCTTCTCGACCTGGCTCCCGCACGGCGCTCCGGAAAGCCACGGGGCATCGCTTCGATCTGTTCGGCTCATCCGGACGTGATCGGGACGACGCTGGCCCATGGCCGCGAGCGCGGACGCGAGGTTCTGATCGAGGCGACCTGCAACCAGGTGAACCAGGAGGGCGGCTATACTGGCATGACGCCGGCCGATTTCAGGCGTTTCGTGTTCGAGAAGGCGAAAGCGGCCGGCTATGATACCGCCAAGCTGATCCTTGGCGGCGATCATCTCGGCCCCAATCCCTGGCGCCAGTTCGAGGCGGAAGAGGCGATGGCCAAGGCCGAGGCGATGATGGCGGCCTATGTCGCGGCGGGCTTCGGCAAGATCCATCTCGATGCCAGCATGGGCTGCAAGGGAGAGCCCGAGGCGCTCGACGACGAAACCACCGCCGGGCGCGCTGCCCGCCTCACACGGGTGGCGGAACAGACCGCGCGCGACAACGGCCTGCCCCCGCCGGTTTATATCATCGGCACCGAAGTGCCGGTGCCGGGCGGCGCCTGGCACGCGCTCGACGGCCTGCAGCCGACCGCCGCGGGCGCGGCGCGCCAGACCATCGAAACCCACCGGACCATCTTTCGCCAGCAAGGCGTCGAGGCGGCGCTCGACCGCGTGATCGGCCTGGTGGTGCAGCCCGGCGTCGAGTTCGGGCATGAGGAGGTGGTGGTCTACCAGCCCGACAAGGCCCGTGACCTCGTTGGCGTGCTGGACAACGAACCTTCCCTCGTGTTCGAAGCCCATTCCACCGACTACCAGCCGCGGGAGAAGCTGACGAGGCTGGTAGCCGACGGCTTCGCCATCCTCAAGGTCGGGCCCGGCCTGACCTTTGCCTGGCGCGAGGCGCTCTATGGCCTCGATCTCATCGCCGGGGAACTCGATGCCTCCTATGGCGAGCGCTCGCTGGCCAAGGCGATGGAAGCCCTGATGCTGGCCGAGCCCGGCTACTGGCAACGTTATTATCCGGGCAATGCCGCCAGCCAGCATGTGCTGCGCCACTACAGCTACAGCGACCGCATCCGCTATTACTGGCCGCATCCGGTCGCGGCCGCCGCTGTGGCACGTTTGTCGCAGGCGCTGGCGGGGCGCGCCTTGCCGCCGACCCTGGTGCATCAGTTCGTGCCAGCCGTGACGGGGCATGAAGGCCCGCTCGACATGGCGACCTGCCTCTCTCTGGCCATACGCGCGGTACTGGATGATTATGCCGAGGCGACAGCGGCACAGTGAGTCGGTGCCGGTATTCGGTAGTAACAAAGCCGTGAGACCGACCGTAGAGAGGATGGCGCGTGCATAATCCCATGCGCGAAGAGGAGTGGGCGACATGGTTGCGGCAGTCGATCGCCGGGGATGCACCGGCCTATCGGCGGTTCCTGCAGGCTGTGACGCCCTATCTACGCGGGACGGCGCGTCGTTATTGCGAGCGCTTCGGCGCGCCGCCGGCGGAAATCGAGGATGTCGTCCAGGAAGTGATGCTCGCCATTCACCTCAAGCGCGGAACCTGGGATTCCTCGCGCCCGCTCGGTCCCTGGTTGTCGGCGATCGTGCGCAACAAGATGATCGATACCATGCGCCGCAGGGGGCGGCAGGTGATGGTGCCGATCGAGGACGTGATCGAGGTTCTCGAGGCGGAGGAGCCGGCATCAGGACTGTCACAGCATGAGGCCGAGAAAATGCTGGCGCATCTGAAACCACCGCAGCGGGACATCGTGGAAGGCATCTCCCTCGGTGGCGTCAGCATCCGGGAGATGGCTGCACGGCTGTCGATGACGGAGGTAGCCGTTCGCGTCGCCCTGCATCGGGGCCTCAAGAAGCTCGCAGCGCTCTATCGGAGTGACCAGTCGTGAAGACCGACGATCTCATCAATGCCATTTCCGAGGATGCGCCGATCAGATGGTCCCTCGGCAGGATTTTTGCGTTGGCGGTGATCGTCGGTACGGCTTTTTCGGCCGTGCTTTTCTTCGTGGGGTTCCGACCCCGTCCCGATATCGCTGCAGCCGCCGAGACGTGGCGCTTTCTGTTCAAATTTGTGGTGACGGCGTCCCTGGCCGTTTCGGCCGGTGGCCTGATCCTGCGCCTGGTCCGGCCGGGTGCCGGATCAGGGGGATGGCGCCTTGCCTTGATCGTTGCGCCCCTGCTCCTGGCCGCCGCAGTCGCTGTGGAATTGATGGTCATGCCGTCCGCGAGCTGGGGAGCGCGCTGGATTGGCGTCAATGCCCGTTACTGCCTGATGCTGATACCCTTGCTGGCGCTCGGGCCGCTGGCCTGCATTCTCTACGCCCTGCGCCAGGGTGCTCCGGAGAATCCCGGCAGGGCCGGGGCGGTAGCGGGTCTTGCTGCGAGCGGCATCGCGGCGACCCTTTATGCCAGCCATTGCGTGGATGACAGCCCGCTTTTCGTCGCCACCTGGTACAGCCTGGCCACCGCCATCGTCACTATCGTCGGATATGTCGCCGGTCGTCGTCTGCTGCGCTGGTAAGCGGGCATCACGCCGTGACATCGGTAGCCGTCGCGGCGATGTGATTCTTCCGAACATTCAAGCAATATATTGATATTGTTGAATTTGGTTCGATTTAAAATCTGTCCTCGACGACGAGGGAGTTCGCCGGAAATCATCGCCGGGTGGCCTCGCCGCCTCATCATGAAGCGGATGATTTGGTTCGAGTTTTACGGTTGTCATGTCGTAAAGACTGGCTTTTTCTGAAGCGTCTAGCCGTTCGCTCGATGCCGCTGCAGCGCCTGGATATAGGTGAGGAAGAGTTCGCGCTCCGAGGTGATGTCCAGTTTTTCGTAGATGCGCAGCCGGTGGTTCTTCACCGTGCCGCGCTGCAGCTTGAGACGCTGGGCGATGGTGGCGGTGGGGTGTCCTTCGAGCACCAGCTTGACGATATCGATCTCCCGAGGCGTGAGGGTCGGATTGAGCTCGGAGATGATCGCCTGGTCGTAATCTGTTGAAGAGGACGCCGATTTCTCCACCGTGAAAAGCCAGCCCTCCGGCGCGGAACTATGGGCCGGCGAGATCCGAGTCCTGTGCAGAACGGTGGCGTCGTCCAGTACAGCCTCGCCGGCATTCTCGGCCGTCAGCCGTTCGACGGCGCGCCGCAGGTTGGTATTCCGGCTCTCCAAGTCCCGCCAGGCCTCGGATGCGTGAATGACGCAGCCTTCGAGATCGCGCAGCATGATGGCCAGCGGCAGCGAGACGCCGCCTGCGCCGCGCCCGATCGCGGCCGCGAGGACGGCATTGACATGCGCGCTCTCCAGCCCGGCGAACAGGGGGTAGAAATCCTCCATCGCCGCTCGCTCGCTCTCGAGGAAACGGCCGATACGGCGTTCGAGAAACAGGGCGACGCTGGCCCGTCCCATCGCAGGCAGGAAGTAGCCGAGTTCGTCGGTGATGCTGGATTCCTGCAGGAATTCGCGGACATAGCGGCTCTGCCGGGTTGCCGTGGCCGGGAACATGTCGAGGCTGACCACGCCCGGCCGTTCGGTTTGCACCCAATAGCGATGGAACGGGTCGAAGACGTGGAAGGTCGTCTCATATTGGCGGGCCAGGGCATCCGAGAAGCCGTGATGCATGAGGAAGCTCGGCCGGCCGACCGCCGAGTAGCGCACCATGGTGGCGATGTCGTGCGAGACCAGGGAACGAAAGGCCGCGAGCAGGGCGGCATAGAAGTCGGATGTTCCCACCAGCCGGGCGGCCTCTCCGATAGCGGCATTGACGGTAGCAAGCGGCAGGCCGGAGGCGATCAGGGTCGATTTCATCCGCAGCCTTCCACGCCGAAGTGACGCTCGGCTATAAGCGTTATCTTACAATAAGTGAGACGCTGCCTTTGTCATGCCCGGGCTTGACCCGGGCATCCAGCGGCCCCGACTTCGATAACCGGAAGGGGGCTGGATTGCCGGGTCAAGCCCGGCAATGACAAAGGCCGAGCCAATTCAATACGTTTATTGACCGGCGAACTCGTAGCCGAAGGGGAGGGTAGCGTTCCCTGAAGCTCTCTACCAGAGCGCGCCTCCGGTGATCTGGATGTTTTCGGCGGTGATGCCCTTCGCAGCCTCGCTGCAGAGAAAGACTGCGAGACCAGCCACTTCGCCGGGTTGGATGATGCGCTGCTGCGGGTTCTGGCCGGCAATCCGCGCCATGGCGCTTTCCAGGCTTTCTCTCTTGCCTTCGCGTTCGGCGACCTGGGCGACGTTGCGGCGCATCAGCTCGGTCTCCACCCAGGTCGGCGAGATCATCACGGCCGTGACACCATGCGGTGCCCCTTCCAGTGCCACGCAGCGCGTCAGGCCCAGCAGGCCGGACTTGGAGGCGCAATAGGCCGGGTTGTCCTTCCAGCCGACACTGGCGGCCGTCGAACCGATATTGATGATGCGCCCCCAGCCACGCGCGATCATGCCCGGCAGGAGGCTGCGTGTGGTGCGAAAGGCCCCGGTGAGGTTGGTGTCGAGGATCTTCTCCCAGAGCGCGTCGGAATGACCGCTGACAGGCTGCTCGGCCGTGGTGCCGGCCGCATTCACCAGGATG
This sequence comes from Labrys sp. (in: a-proteobacteria), assembly GCF_047605565.1. Classification (NCBI taxonomy): domain Bacteria; kingdom Pseudomonadati; phylum Pseudomonadota; class Alphaproteobacteria; order Hyphomicrobiales; family Xanthobacteraceae; genus Labrys; species Labrys sp. (in: a-proteobacteria). Next base: position 82,219 of record NZ_JASGFM010000008.1, on the reverse strand, counting down.
TCGATGGGGCCGCAGGCGGCTTGTGCGGCCTGGATGAAGGCGTCGATGACCTCGCTGGAGCGCACGTCGAGATGGCCGGCATGCACCTTGACGCCCTCGGCCTCGAGCATGGCGCGTACGCGCTGCAGCTCGGCCTCAGCGGGATAGGCGGCGGCATCGCCCTGGCGCGCGCCTTCGCCGATATAGGAACCGACCGCGACATTGGCACCGGCTCCAGCTAGAGCCTGGGCGATGGCAAGGCCCTGGCCGGTGAGGCCGCCGGTGATCAGGGCGGCACGCCCTTTCAAGCTGGTCATGGTCTTTCCTTATGGCCGAATGAATTCACGGGCCTCGGCCTCGTGATACGACTTCGTTCCGCGATAATATTGCAACGATGCGTCGCTCCAGGGCTGATAATCCCAGGGCGTGACCTTGCCGGTGGTCAGTGCCTTGTAGACGAGGCGGCGCCGACGCTGGCTGGCGATGATTTCCCGCTTGAGCCTCGGCATGTCCCATCGGCGCTCGACCTCGCCGAGCATGTCTCGCACCACGTCCGCATGACCACTATCTCCCGCAAGGTCATGCATCTCGTCCGGATCGGCTTTCATGTCGAAGAGCTGGGGCGGATCGTGCTCGACATAGGTGAATTTGTAGCGGCCCTTGCGCAGCATCACATAGGGGGCCGCCACGCCTTCCGACATCAATTCGCTGACAGCGATGCGATCGTCTGCATCCTGCCTTAGGAGGGACAGCAGGCTGCGCCCGTCGGGGCGCTCGGGGTAATCGTTCCATTCCGGGCCGGCGGCGATCTCGACCAGGGTCGGCAGGATATCGACGAGCGAAGCATTCGCCTTGATGCGGGCGCCCGCCGGCACGTTAGGACCGGCCACGAGCAGCGGCACGCGCGACGACCAGTCGTAGAAGCTCATCTTGTACCAAAGGCCGCGCTCGCCGAGCATGTCGCCATGATCGGCGAGGAAGATCACGATGGTGTCCCGGCCTTGCCCGGAGCGTTCGAGCGCATCGAGCACCTCGCCCACACGCTCGTCGAGATAGGACACGCTGCCGTAATAGGCATGGCGTGCCGTGCGCACATGTTCGTCGCCGACGCCGAACTCGCCGCGATCATATTGTTCCCACAGGCGCCGGGAATGGGCGTCCCGCTGGGCCGGCGGAATGAAGGGCACGCAGGGCATGTCGATCTTGTCGTGATCGTAGAGGTCCCAGAAGCGCTGCGGCGTCACATAGGGATCGTGCGGATGGGTGAAGGAGGCAACGAGCAGGAAGGGGCGATCGTCGCTATCGCGCGCCTGATCGAACAGCCAGCGCCGGGCATTGTGGGCGACCTCCTCGTCATAGTCCTGCTGCAGGGCCCGTTCGGCGATGCCGGCATCGCTGACGTTCTTCATGTTGTGGAACCAGTCCATGGTCCGCCAGGGATCGTCCCAGTCGGCCGTCCAGTTGAAGTCGGACGGGCAGATATCGGTCGTCACCCGTTCTTCGAAGCCGTGCAACTGATCTGGCCCGATGAAATGCATCTTGCCGGACAGGCAGGTCCGGTAGCCGAGCACGCGCAGGTAGTGGGCAAAGGTGGGAACATCGGACGGGATCTGCGCGGCATTGTCCCAGGCCTGGATGTTCGAGCACAGCCGTCCCGTCATCAGGGCCAAGCGGGCGGGGGCGCAGAGGGGGAAGTTGGAGTAGAAATTGTCAAAGACCGCACCGCCCTTGGCGATGCGGTCGAGGTTGGGGGTCTTGACGATCGGATGGCCGTAGACGCCGAGCGCCGGAGCGCCAAGCTGATCGGCCATCAGAATGAGAATATTGGGCCGCTTGCTCACCGGCTCTCTCCCTCCGGTTCGAGGGGGCGCCTGAGCCAGTCGCGATAGAAGCCTTCCAGATCCGGTTCGAAGTCATGGACGATGGGATAGCCGGGAGCGGCCGCCTCGACCTCGTGAAGGGTGCCGCAAGACTGGCAGAGGAATTCGCGTATTTCCATCCATTCCGGATCGGGGATATCGGAATTGGGATAGATCTCGCGCAGGGCCTCCTTGGTCCGCCGCACGCGGATATGGGCGCCGAGCTTCCAGTTCTTCTTGTAATGCCCGAACTCCTGGCCGCATTCGCATTTGGTGACACGGCCATTCGGCGTGTCGGCGATGAACAGGTGGTCGCCGATCGGCAGCAGGATCGGGTCCTTCCAGGCCATCCGCTCCTGCAGGACCTGGATATAGGTCTGGAAACGGTCATCGTCCTTGTAGGCGCTCATGATCTGCCGGGTCTGGTGCCAGGGCAGGGTACCTGCAACGAGTTCGCGAATGGTTTCCTTGGGATAGCTGGACATGCTGACCTCAGTAGTGAACCGTGAAGGAGGCGTCGAGGCCCCAGAACTTGCGGAAGTCGGCGGCAAAGCGCGGCGAGAGCTTCATCGCATTGGCATGCATCTTGGCGACCTCGGGCGCGAAGTCGCAGGCGGCGACACGCTTGGCCTCCTCGGCGATCCAGGCCGAGACAGGCACTGAAGTCGTGATGCGTTCGGCCCGCATCTTCTCGCGCAAGGCGGCGGTGGCGGTGAGATCGGCCTCCAGCCGATCCGTCTGCGGGACTTCTCGGATGACGATGCCGAATACCTGCTCGGCCGCCTCCGGGGTGAGGAAGCCGTTCTCCACATCCTGTGTGGTCTTGACGGGATCGCGCTCCAGTACGTCCCCGTAACCACCGCCGCCATTATAGGAGTGGGTGAAGATATCGCCGGACTTGTGCGGCGCGGTGATGTAGGGGCCTTCCTCGGTGACGTGCCGGCCCTCGACCAGTTTTTCCAGGTCCGAATGGGCCGGGTCGGTGCCGATGGTATGAGGCAGGGGCCGCTTCTCGGCGATGATCTCGGCGAGATTGGTATCGCGCACGGCCCGGTGCATCTGGCAGGTCGGTGCGGGATAGCCGCCGCACAGCCCGCCATTGTCGAAGACGCGCGAGGAATGCTCGGAGGTGACCAGGCGCAGATGGTTGGACTTGCTCACCAGCCAGGTCGAGATGAAGGCGCAGCCGCCGCGATATTTGCCGGCGCCTCCGGAGTTGGGCAGGATCGAACGGCCGATATAGAGCATCGGCATGTTCTGTTCCCAGATCTCGATATTGCCCATGTCGGATTCGGGGTTCCAGCCGACATAGGCGGTGTCGAGCCCGTCCTTGATGGCGAGAGCGCCGGAGCCGGCGGCGGCGCATTCGAAATGAGCCATGCCGAACAAAGTGCCGTATTGGCTTTCGCCGCCCATCTCGATCATCGGGGAGTTGACCTGACCGACGAACACCTCCTCGATGAAGCCCCGGGCGAGGAAGCCGCGCGAGAGCAGGCGCTGGAACACGCCATAGGCGGGCAGCAGCAGGGCCCAGGACGTCGCCGTCGCCACCATCTCATTGTCGGGATTGGTCCAGGTGCCCTTGGGGATCTTCAGCTCGGTGGCGAGCCAGGCGCCGTCATTCACCAGCCCCTCGAAGTTCATGTGCTGGGTGAGGGTGACGAACATGCCGCCATCCATGCCGGCCGGCGTGCAGTTCATCGAATGATAGCCCCAGGGCTGAGTGCCCTCGAAGTCGAGCTTGATCTTGCCCTCGGTGGTGATCTCCATCTCCACCGGGATGTTGTAGAGCCAGTTGGGGTCGGCCAGCGGCTGGAAGCCCGGCTTGCCCTCGGTGACATGGCCATAGAAGGTGTGGCCGCGATAGATGCCGGGCACGGTGAGCTGGCGCGTGCGGGCCAGCTGCGAAAGCCGGCCTTCCTCGATGAATTCCTTGGAGATCTGCTTCCAGTAGTCGAGGCCGATCTCGTCGACGAGGGCGATGAGGTTCTCGCGCATGTCGATGCAGGAAGCGACCTTGGCCTTCTCGTCCAGCACCCAGTAGATCGGCATGCGCAGATTGCGCTCGCAGCGGATGACGTAGTCGCGCCGGATCTCGTCATTCTCGCCGATCTTTTCGGCGCAGACGAACAGGCCTTCCGTGAAGCGCTCCTGCGCGAGGCAGACGTCGCCGCCGGGGGTGATGCCGCCGGCTTCAAGCTCGTGGCAGACGGCGCCAGCCCAGCCGATCAGTTCGCCGGAATGGAAGATCGGCACTACGTCCATCACGTCGGGCACCTGCACCGTGCCGATGAAGGCGTCATTGTTGGCGAAGATGTCGCCCGGGCGGATGCCGGGATTGGCCTCGTAACCCTCGCGGATCATCCATTTGATGAAGCGGCTCATGGTGTGGACATGCACCATGATGCCGTTGGAGAGTGCGATGGCATCACCCTCCGGCGTGTAGATGGCAACCACCATCTCGCCGACCTCACGCACGCCGGGCGAGGCGGAGATGCGGCGCGCCATTTCACGGGCGGAGACACAGAAGGCGCGCAGCTTGGTGTGGAGGGTCTCGAATTTCAGCGGATCCTGCCTGCGCAGCTGCAGTGCGGTGATGCCGTCATAGCAGCCGGTCTCCTCCATCAGACGCTCGGATTCGAGCATCCTTTCGCGAAGCGGCATGTGGGCTTTCACGTGGTCCAGCATGGTGTCCTCATCTTCCACCCTCCCCCTGGAGGGGGAGGGTCGAGGCGAAGCCTCGGGGTGGGGTGGCGGGGCGACATATCCAAGATGCCGCATGGATCTTGCTTGCTCGACGGGTGGAGGTTCTCACCCCACCCCGGACCTTCGGTCCGACCCTCCCCCTCCAGGGGAGGGTAGAGACGTCAGCCGTGGCGGTAATGCAGGAGGGTCCATTCGTCGACGAAGACGCTGTCGCCGGGGTGGACCACCAGGGTGGTGGCGGGGTGTTCGATGATTGCCGGGCCCTTCACTTCGTGGCCGGGCTGCAGATCGTCCATCTCGTAGAGATCCGCCTTGTGCCAGCGTCCGCCCAGATAGGCTTCGCGGCGGCCCTTATGCGCGGCAGCGGGATAGGTGCCGCCGAGCAGGCGCTTGACCAGCACCGGCTTGACCTTGTCGGCGGTGGCGATCAGGCCGAGCTCCATCACCGAATAGCCGACGGCGCCGTAGCGCGAGACCCGGTGGTTGATCTTGCCGTAGACGGTTTCGAAGGCCTCGATGATCCGGCGCATGTCGTCGGCGGTCTGGGCCTGGTCGAGCGGGGCGGCGACCTCGACGTCTTCGAGCTGGCCGGTATAGCGCATCATCAGGAAGGGAACGGTGCGGACCTTCTCGCGCGGATGGCCATCGGCCACCATCTCTGCGATCGCGGCTTCCCGCAGTTCCTTCCAGACGCCTGAGATGCGTGCGGCATGAGCGGCCAGTTCGTCCTCGCCGGCGGCACTGGGAATGTCGATCTGGGTGGAGATCGAGTGGCGGCGCATATAGTCGGCCGTGGTGCAGCCAAAGGCCGAGAAGGCGGCGGCGAACTGGAAGGTGATGATGTCGCGAAAGCCGATACCGCGGCTGCAACCGGCCAGGTGCAGTGGCCCCGAGCCGCCATAGGAGAGCAAAGTGAATTCGGAAGGGTGGATGCCCTGGCCGGAGATCACGCGCCGCAAGGCGTTGTTGGCGTCGTCCTCCAGCATGTGGATCATGCCCTCGGCGGCTTCATGCAGGGGCACGCCGAGGACGTCGGCGCATTGCTCCTTGAAGGCCTTGGTCGCCTTCTCGACGTCGAGCTTCACCTTGCCGCCGAGGAAATAGTCGGGGTTGAGACGGCCGAGGATGGCGTCGCAATCGGCAATGGTCGGGCGGGTACCGCCCCGATTGAAGCAGATCGGCCCGGGATCGGAACCGGCGCTCTCGGGACCGAGGCTGATCTTCCGGGTCAGCGGGTCGACCTTGAGGATCATGCCGGCCCCGGCGCCGATGGTATCGAGATGCAGCGTCGGCACGTTGAGCTTGAACCGATCCATGATCGGCTCGTTCTCGATGCGGGTCTGGCCGCGGGTGATCACCCCCATGTCGAAAGAGGTGCCGCCCATGTCCGAGCAGATCAGCGAGTCGTTGCCGATCAACTTGCCGACATAGGCGGCACCGAGAATGCCGCCGATCGGGCCGGAGATCATGGTCTCGTGCAGGCGGGGATGATCGATCGAGGTGAGGCCGCCGAAGGAGAGCAGGGTCTGCACGCGATAGCGGTAACCGTGCTTCTTCGAGATGTCCTCGATACCTTTCAACTGCTTGCGCCCGCGCGAGGTGGCATAGGCCTCGATCAGCACCGAGTTGAGACGGGACTGCTCGCGGATGACGGGGCGCACCTCATGGCTGGTATAGACCAGGATCTCGGCGCCCGCTTTGGCGATCTCCTCTCGGGCGATCTCGGCGATGCGCTTTTCGTGCGTGGGATTGACGTGGGAGAACACCGTCATGATGCAGATGGCGTCGACCTTGTCGGCGATCAGCTTGCGTACGGACGCCACGACTTCGTGCTCGTAGAGCGGGATGATGATATCGCCGAACTGGTCGACACGCTCGGTCACGCCATGGGTGCGCCGGCGCGGCACCAGGGGATCCGGGTGGTGGTGGGTGATCGCATGCAGGCGATCGGCATAGGAATAGTCGGCCCAGGCCTGCAGGCCGCGGCCCATCAGGATCATATCCTCCAGGCCCTTGGTGGTAATCAGGCCGAGCTTGCGTCCCGTGCGCGAAAGCAGGGTGTTGAGCATGCCGGTGCCGGAGTAGAGCACCACGTCGATGCCGGAGAACAGATCGTCCAGCGAGATGCCCCAGGCCTCGGCCGCATCGGCGGCTGAGATAATGAAGCCTTCCGATTCATCGCGCGGCGTGGTCGCCGCCTTGCCGATCTTGAAGTGGCCGTTGCCGTCGACCAGGATGGTGTCGGTCATGGTGCCGCCGGCATCGATGCCGATGACGATGGGATTGCCGATTGTCTGCGCGCCTGCCGTTGTCATCGCTGTTCCCGTCCCAGATGAGGTTGGGAACAGGCTAGGCGGGGGACGGCGCGATCCGCCATGTGCCTGCGGTCACTATTCGGGCGGACGTCGGCCGATATTCGCTCTCGGCTACCTGTTCTGACAGATCGCCAGATTTGTATAAGCCGCTGACAGCAATGGGGTTTCCATTCCAGCCTTCTGCGCGCGCGCCAGCAGATCCCCGATGATCTGGTCCGCCTCGATCGGCGCGCCCTTCTGCAGGTCGCGATACATGGAGGAAGCCATGGCCGAGCCCTTCTGGGTCAGCATCGAGCGTGCCATGTTCAGGATGGGCTCGCCCGGCAGCTTACCCACGGCTTTCACCACGCTCACCACCTCGTCGAAGAAGCGCAGCACGAAGGCCAGGCCGCCGGGTGCCGCCTCGATCTCGCCAACCGAGCCGCGCATCAGGCAGCAGATGCCGCCCAGGCTGGCGAGCGTGATCCACTTGCCCCACATGTCGCGCTCGATATCCTCGGAAAGCCTGGCGTTGAAGCCGGCCCCCTGCATGGTCGCATCGACCGTCTCGATGCGTTTGGACCGTTCGCCGCTCATCTCGCCATAGATGAGGTTGTGCATGGGCGTGAGCTGTACGATGCGATCCTCGTCGTCGACGGTGGCGGCGATCAGGCAGACGCCGCCGAGCAGCGCCTTTTCGCCGAAGCGGGCCTTGATGACATCGACGTGGCGCATGCCGTTGAGAACCGGCAGGATCATCGTTTCGGAAGCGATGGCGGGTGCGATGTCATCGAGCGCGGCCTCCAGCCCGTAGGCCTTCACGGTAAGCAGCACGAGGTCGTAGGGCTCGGCGATACCGCCGCTGGTAACCAGCTTTGGTGCCAGCTCGGCATTGCCGAAGGGGCTGACGATCCTGAGGCCCTCCGTCCGCAACTTTTCCGCCCGCGCGGGGCGAACCAGGAAGGTGACGTCACGGCCCGCTTGCATTAGCCGGCCGCCAAAATAGCCGCCTGTCGCTCCGGCACCGACAACCAGGATGCGCATGGTCCCTCCGCCATTGGTGGCCGTATTCGTGCCTGAGGGTATAGGTCTCTGCGGGTTCGCAGACAAGCAAGCCAGGCTTGTACTATCCGAATTGCGGCTTGGTCAGCATCAGCCAGAGAATGGCGAGCACGGCGATGAAGGCCGGAAAGCCGCAGGCAAACCAGATGCGGAAAAGCCTGTAATAGTCTGGCGGCAGAGAGGAATTCTCTTGCACGGCTTTTCTGGCAAGATTCCGCATTTTGACCTGGATGACCACAACCGGAAGCCAGAACAGCCCTGTGAAGACGTAGAGCCCCAGGGACAGCACGATCCAGGGCGAGCTCAACGGCCAGCCGATCTCCTGGGCCAACAAGGCGCCGGTGAGGGGCTGCAGCACGACGGCAGTGGCGGTGAACAGAAGGTCCGCCGTAACCACGGTGCCGGCAACATGGGCGATCAGCCGGGCATCGTCGGTGCGATGGGCGACGAGCATGAAGAAGGCGATGCCCGCGCCGGTGCCCAGAAGCACGGTGGCACCGATGACATGGAGCCAGAGGAGCAGGTCGGCATAGGTCATCGCGCATCCTTGATGGCGAGCGCGACCAGAGCGAGAACGGCTGCCGGCAGCGTCTTGAGGAAGGGGCCGAGCGGGTCGAGCCAGAGATCGGGCGTGAACAGGCTGCCGGCGAGGAGATAGGCCAGGGTGACGCCGATCATGCCCGTCGCGGCGGCCGGCATGGTTCGTCGCCTGAATATGCCGGCGCCGAGAAGAATGTCGACGATGGCGCCGCCAAGCACGAAGAGAGCCGCCATCGCGGGCGAAAAGCCCCGTATCGTCAACACGACTTCGGCCTGATCTGCCGCAAAGAGGCCGATCAGGCCCGAAAGCAGCCAAAACAAGCCCAGTGTCGCGATGATCACCGGCTTGAGCAGGAAGAGGCGGGCGAACCAGCGTTCGCGCACGGTGCCACCGACGGCTTCGAGGATTTCCGGCAGGGCTTTGAGCGAGCGGCCGTTTGCCGCTCCAAGGGGTGTCGGATCGCCGTCGATGCCGGACAGGATCTGGTCAAGCGAGGTCGAACGCATCGGCGGACGCCAGCCCAGCAGGCCCGCCAGATCGCCGAGGCGAAAGCCGAGCCGGAAGATCCACAAGGGCCAGCGGGCAAAACGGGCGGGAGGCAGGCCGAGCCTGGCCCGCAGCGCGGCGACGATGTCCTGGAGGCTATGAGCCCTGTCCTCGACGAGATCGTAGATGCGCCGATGCGGCAGACGTGCTTCCACCGCGGCCAGCGCCGTTGCGGCGACGTCATCGAGCGCTACACTGCGGATCGATGGCGCTGGAGGCAGCGGAATGAAGCCGGGCAGGCTGGCCAGGGCGTGGAGCAGGGCGCTGCCGCCATAGGCCGACGAGCCCAGCACCAGGCCGGGCCGCAGGATGGTCCAGTCGAGCGACGAGCCTTCCAACGCCTCGTCGGCAATGCCCTTGCTGCGCATGAACACGGTGGCGGCATCGGGCGAGGCGCCGACGGCGGAGATCTGGACGAAGCGTTTTACACCGGCCTGCTCGCAGGCCTCGAAAAGCGCGACCATGGCGAGTGACTGGGTCACCATGACATCGTCGCCGGGGCCGTCTTGCAGCACGCCCGCTGCATTGATCACGGCATCGACATCGTCAAGGAGAGGACGCCAGGCCTCGGCGCTGACGAGGTCCTGGAGATCGTGCTGAAGCCACCGCGCGCGGGGTTCGCGCAGGCGCGCTTGGCCGACGGAACGACCAAGACCCGTGACCTCGTGGCCGGCCGCGAGCAGGGCCGAAACGATGGCCGAGCCGATCAAGCCGTAGCCGCCTGGAACGAGAATGCGCATGAGGGCCGTTTGCCCGGTTTGCCGGAGCGAGGCAAGGAAGAAGAAGAGCCGGTACCGGCCAGCGAGGCTAGCGCTTGGCGATTTGGTCCATCACGGCCCGCCAGGCCTTCACCAGCTGGCTGCGTCGCCCCGGATAGCGCTCGCCGATCTCGCTGGCTGCGGCGATGCGATCGGTACGGAAATGGCGAAAGTCTTCACGCAACTCGCACCAGGCGGCCAGCATGCGCGCCTCGTTCATGAAGCCGATGGCGATCGGCCAGATCACGCGGGTGGTCGCCTGGCCATTGAGGTCTCCATAGTCGATGCGAAGCTTGGCCTGGGCGCGGATGGCACTGCGAAATACCTCGATAGCGACCTTGTTGTCGGGAAAGGCATTCCGGCTGGGGCCCGGCAGGGCGACGGGGTTGCGGGCGATTTCCTGCGCAGCGGGCGGCAACACCGCCTCGATCTTGGAAAGTGCCTCGCGCGCCGCCTTGCCGAGCGTGTCGTCGCCGCGCTGTTCGACATAGCGCAGGCCGAGCACGATGGCCTCGGTCTCGTCTTCCGAGAGCATCAGAGGGGGCAGGAACAGGCCGGGGCGCAGAATGTAGCCGATGCCGGCTTCGCCTTGGATGGGAGCGCCCTGCGCGACCAGTTCGGCGATGTCACGATAGAGCGTTCGTTCTGAGACGGCGAGTTCCTCGGCCAGGGAAGCCGCCGTCACCGGACGGCGCTTGCCGCGCAGGATCTGCAGGAGCGAGAGGAGGCGGCTCGTTCTGGCCATGGCGTCTCATCTGACGTGGAGCCATCATTCTATACGCCTGACTGACAGATGATGTCAGGAGGCTTTCTCTTTGGCGGCGATATCTGTTGCAATAAATAATTTGCATGCTTTTAATTAGGATGCTAATTATTAGACATGGAAAAGATTGACGCCTTGCGCTTCGCATTGACCGGCAAAACCCAACAGATCGGCCGCCATTGGCGCCGCCTGGTGCATGACATCGTCGCGACCCATGGCGTCTCGGACGCCGCGGCGGTGCCGCTCATCCAGATCGAGCGCATGGGCGGCGGCGTAAATCAGACCGAGGTCGCCGATGCGATCGGCATCGAAGGAGCTTCCCTGGTGCGCCTGCTCGACCAGCTTTGCGCCAGCGGCCTGATCGAGAGGCGCGAAGGTGCGGATCGCCGGGCCAAGACACTCTGGCTCACGGCCGAGGGCGAACGAGTGACAAGCGTGATCGAGCAGGAACTCGTCGGCTTGCGCACCCGCATTCTCGGTCATCTTTCGCAGGACGACATCGAGGCAACGCTCCGGGTGTTCCGCGCCATCGAGGAGGCGTCGGCCCGCCAACAGGCGGAGGCGGCGACATGACCGCCGGCTTCACCCTGCCAACCGTTCGGGACTGGATCTTCTCGCTCAAGGCTTTTTCGGCCTCGATGCTGGCACTCTATATCGCGTTGGCTGCCGGGCTGGAGCGCCCCTACTGGGCGATGGCGGCTGTTTATGTCGTTGCCAACCCCCTGGCTGGCGCCACGACGTCGAAAGCGCTCTATCGGGCCCTCGGCACCTTCATCGGCGCCTCCGGATCGATCCTGCTGCTGCCCATTTTCTCGTCGGCGCCGGAATTGTTCGTCATCGTGGTCGGCCTGTGGACCGGTGTCTTCCTGTTCGTCTCCCTGCTGGACCGTACGCCGCGCAGCTATGTCTTCATGCTCGCAGGCTATACGCTTCCCCTGATCGCGTTGCCGGCCGTCAGCGCGCCCGAGACCATCTTCGACGTCGCTGTTTCGCGCGCCGAAGAGATCACGCTCGGTATCGTCTGTGCCGCCCTGGTGAATTCCCTGTTCTTCCCGGCCCGGATCGGGCCGGTGCTCGGGCAGCAGATCAAGGGGTGGCTGCGCGATGCGGGAGCCTGGGCAAGCGCCGTACTGACCGACGACAATGGAGCCGGCGCGACGCTCGAACGCCAGCGCCTGGCCAGCGACATCCGCGCCATGGACATGCTGATCAGCCAGCTCAGCTACGACACCGCGAACCAGGCCACCGTGCGCGTCGCCCATGAGCTACGGGGGCGCATGGCGTTGCTGCTGCCTCTGCTGTCTTCCCTGGACGACCGCTTGGCTGCCTTGCGTGAGGCGGGCGGCGAGATCGTCGGCATCGAGGCCTTGCGTGCCCGCCTGCTCGACTGGATGCGCTCGGGCGAGGGCAATGAACGCGGTGAGGCCGATCAATTGCTCGCCGCGATTGCCGCACTGGAGCCGAAGGTCGACCCGGATGATGCCCAGGAGGCGCAATGGCCGGCCCTGGTGCTGTCGAGCACTCTGGAGCGCATGAAGGAACTGGTCGATCTATGGGAAGATTGCCGCCAGTTGCAGCGGCAGATCGAACTCGGCGACCGTATCAGCCGCTGGCGCCCGACCTTCCGCATGCGTCGGACCGTCGGCAAGGTCAGCCACTATGATTATGCACTGCTGGCCTTCCAGGTCGGCTCCGTGGCGCTCGCCACCATCCTGTCCGGCCTGATGTGGATATGGACCGGCTGGAGCGAGGGTTCGGGCTGCGTGATCATGACGGCGGTCGGTTGCTCCTTCTTTGCCGCTATCGACAATCCCGTCAGCCAGATCCGCAGCTTCACGATATGGATGACCATCAGCGTCGGCTTGTCGGCGGTGTACCTCTTCGCCCTGCTGCCGCTGGCCCATGATTATGTCGGGTTGGTGGTGATGTTTGCCGTGCCCTTCATCCTTGTCGGGACGCTGGTGTCGCGCCCGCAGTTCAACATGATCGCCATGCTGCTCGCGGTGAACACGGCGTCCTTCGTCGGGCTGCAGGCCAATTACAGTGCCGAGTTCGCGGCATTCATGAACTCGTCCGTCGCCTCGATCCTCGGCGGTGCCTTCGCCCTGGTCTGGACCCTGGCCACCAGGCCCTTCGGGGCGGCCATGGTCGCCAAGCGCCTGGTCAAGGCCGGCTGGGCGGATATTGCCGCGACCTCGCGCGGTGGGCGCAACGCCGATGCCGAGGCCTTCGCCGGCCGAGTCTTCGATCGGCTCGGTCAATTGGTGCCGCGGCTGGCACAGGGTGTCAGCGAGGACGTTGCGGCGGCCGATCTCCTGGTGGAACTGCGGGTCGGCATCAACGTGCTCGACCTGCAGAGGCTGCGCGGCAAGCTGTCATCGGCGCAACGTCGGCGCCTGCAGCAAGTGCTCGATGCCATTGCCCGCTTCTATGGCACGCGGGCGGCGACGGGCAGGGCGGTCGATCCGCCGCCTTCGTTGCTGGGTGCCATCGACGAGGCCCTCTCTGATTTCGCCCAGGGCGTCGAGCCGAGCGTGCGTCGGAACGCGGTGCAGGCGCTCGTCGGTTTGCGGCGCGCCCTCTTTCCCGCCGCACCGGCGCCCGTAAACCTGGCTGCCCCCGTGGCCATGCCCGTCCTTCCCAGACTGGAGCTCGCATCGTGAACGCCGACATCGATATCTTTGGCGTCTATGTACCGAGCCTGATGATCCTCGCGCTCGTCGCCATCATCGCCAATCTTCTGCTTCGTTCTGTATTGGCCAGGGCTGGCGTCTATCGCCTGGTCTGGCACCGCTCCTTGTTCGATCTCGCACTGTTCGTGATCGTGCTCAGCGGGTTGTTTTCCATTTTTCAACGGTTCGTGTCGTGAAACGCTTTTTTGCCTCGCTGGGGCGAGTCCTCATCACCCTGATCGTCGTCGTCATCGCTGCCGGCTTCGGCTGGCGGCTGTGGGACTATTACATGAACGACCCGTGGACCCGGGACGGCCATGTCCGGGCCGATATCGTCGGTATCACGCCGGACGTGTCCGGGCTGGTCAGTGAAGTGCTGGTCCGCGACAATCAGGAAGTCCATCGCGGCGACGTCCTGATCCGCATCGATCCCAAACGCTTCGAACTCGCCCTGCAGCAGGCCGATGCGGCCGTCTCCGGCACCAAGGCCACGCTGGAACAGGCAAGGCGCGACTATGTCCGCTACAGCGAACTGGGCAAGGACGTGGCCTCCGCGCAGAAGATCGAGCAGGCACTGGCAAGCCAGGACGTCGCGAGCGCCAATTACCAGCAGGCTCTCGCCAATCAGGCCGTAGCCAAGCTCAATCTCGAACGCTCGGAGATCAAGGCGCCGGTCAATGGCGTGATCACCAATTTCAACCTCAATCCCGGCGACTATGTCGCGGCCGGCAAGGCGGTGACGGCGCTGCTCGACACGGATTCATTGCGGGTCGAAGGTTATTTCGAAGAAACCAAGCTGCCCCGGATCGCGGTGGGAGACCCTGTCGACATTCATCTGATGGGGCAGCCGGCAGTCATCACGGGCCATGTCGAGAGCATTGCCGGCGGTATCGAGGATCGCGAACGCAGCGATGGTTCGAACCTCCTGGCCAACATCAACCCGACCTTTTCCTGGGTGCGCCTGGCTCAGCGCGTGCCGATCCGCGTGGCACTCGACAAGTTGCCGGATGGCTTCCGCCTGGTCGCGGGCCAGACGGCGACCGTCACCGTCAAGTCGAAGCCGTCGCAGGCCAGTGCCGGGGGGGCAGCCGGAACGCGTAAGTCCTGAGGAAAAATGGGACAGCATCTCCTCGTTGAGGCGGTGCCGCCCCCGATCCTTCGAGCAACCAAATTCTGGGCAAACAAGCGTTCAGCCGTGAACGGGTTTTGCTCCCGGTCTATAGAGGCGTGTGCCTTTCGCGCAGAGGACTCTTCATGACCGCCCTCCTGACAGCCGAACTTGCCTGGTACGCCACCGGGCGCTTCTACCGCACGCATGACGGCGCGCTGGCGGATTACGGCTACTTCCTGCATTTGCCGTTTGCCGACGCGCCGCTGTTCGCCGGCGAGCCGGCCGAGACGAGTGCTCATTTCACCTTCGCCGCCACGCCGTTCAAGGCGGATGGGATCGACAATGGTGCGCTTTCGCTCGGGCTCGATCCGGTCGGCGAATTCTCCCTGTATCTGCAGCGCGCCCCGGCGGCGAGCTTTGCCGATCCGGCCTCCTTCGCGAAGGGCGAATGCATCGCCACCTTCCGCCGCACCAGCCTGGTGGTCGGCACCACGGTCGCCACTTCCCTTGCGGCAGCAAGCGCAGCCATCATTGGCACCAACGTATTCTCGGCGCGCCTGATCGCAAGCCATCCATTCGAATTCGCAGGAAAGCGCTACGATCTCGCCGAAGCAGTCGGAGCCGGCATCACCCAGTTCGGTACCGCGGCGACCGTGCCGATCTCGCCGCCGCCAGAGGGGTACGATCTCGTCCTGCCTTTTACCGGATCGGCCATTGCCTTGGGTCGAGCTGGGTAAGCCGGTGATTTTGCGGCGGACCTTTCCACCGGGGACCTGCGAGCCGTCGCTCCTGGCGCCAGGTTCAGCGCCCTAAGGCCGCTGCGAGATCGTGAATATGCCTGGCGCCGATGCCGCAACAGCCGCCGATCAGGGTGGCGCCAGCTTCAGCCCAGTCGCAGGCAAAGCGGGAATAAGCCGTTGCCGTCAGATCCTCGCGCGTGCCGTGCAGGGTTTCGTTGGCGGCGCCGTCCTCCTCCTGCTCTTCGAAGGCATTGGCATAGACGCCGATTTCGAGATCGGACTGCCGCTCGCGCAGGACATCCCTAGCCACGCGCACGGCCTTGCCCATCACCTCGGGGCGGCTGCAGTTGAAGAGCAGCGCTTCGGCCCCTGATCCGGCCGCCCAGGCAGCGGCATCGGCCACGCTTTCGCCGGAGCGCAACTGCGGCTCGCCGTCCTCGGCGCCCACTTCGTCGGCCAGGGTGAAGGAGACCCAGAATGGCTTGCCGGTGGCGGCCGCGGCCTGGCGCACGGCCTCGCCTTCGGCGATCAGGCTGAGGGTTTCGCCGAGCCAGACATCGGCGTGGGGAGCGAGGCCGGCGACCAGCACTTCCAGATAGCCCTGGACGCGGGAAGGATCGAAACGTTCGGGTTCATAGGAGCCGAAGATCGGCGGCAGCGATCCTGCCACCAGCACCTTGCGGCCGGAATTGCTGTCGGCGGCCTGCCGGGCGAGGCGGCCGGCGAGGTCGATCAGGGCCGGTCCCTGCTCGCGGAAGCGCTGCTCACCGATATGGAAGGGGACCAGGGCGTAGCTGTTGGTGGTGATCACCTCGGCTCCAGCCTCGATGAACTCGGCATGAACCCGGCGGACGATGTCGGGAGCCTCCATCAAAGCGAGCGCGGACCATTCGGGTTGGCGCAGCTCGGCGCCGAGGCGAAGCAGTTCCCGGCTCATGCCGCCGTCGAGAATCCGGATGGTTCCGGGCATGTCACGTCCTCCAACGATGATGGACAAGCCAGTAGCCATCCTCGATCAGGAGAACAAGACGTCGCTGAAGGAGGAGGGCCGGGGAGTTGCGTTTGCAAGACGAGGCGCCGGCACCGCCAGGAAGCGATCCTGTTCCAGCCCATTCCATATCCGCTGCTGCGGCGACTGTCTCAGTCGTTCGAGTTTTCGTTGGGAAGCAGCAACTCGTTGGTCAGAAACGCAACTTCGGTGCGGTTCTTGGCCTTGATCTTGCGCATGATGTTGCGGATGTGAACCTTGACCGTGCTTTCGGTCATATTGAGCTTGTGGGCGATGATCTTGTTCGGCTCGCCCTTGCGTACGCAGGCGATGATTGCCAGCTGCCGTTCGGTGAAATGCGGCCGCCCCTCCACAGCGGGCGGTTGGCCATCGAGCTGGGCTGTAAAGCCCTGGCGTGCCGACAACAGGCCACTGGCCGGAACGAAGGTGCCGCCGACATTCACGATGCGGATTGCCTCGATCGCCACTTCCAGGCTGAGGCTCATGGTTACGAAGCCGCGTGCCCCGCGTTCCAAGGCGGAGACCATCGTCGCCGGATTGTCGATATCGGATAGGAGGACCACGCGCGCGCCCGGCACGCTGGAGAGAATGCGATCGAGCCCGGACTGTATGGCTCGGGCCGTGCCTTCCTCGCTGGTGGCGCATAGCAGGATGATCGTCGAAGGGGCATGCGTGGAGGCTGTCAGCCAATCATCGATGGTGTCATAGCCGACGGCAGCAAGGTTTGCGGAAGAGGCCGTCAAGCACATCGTCAGACAATCGCGCCAGAAGGCTCGCTTGTCGATTACACAAACGGGGATCTTCAAGTAACGCTCTCCCTCGTGTGTCAGGCCACTTTCACCGATCGATCTCACCTGCTTCCCCTCCTTCAATCGCGAAATAGGCAAGGACTTTCAGCGAAATGTCAAACTTCCATATTCTCGCAATCCAAGGCGGAGACAGTTTCCTTTTTGGGGAAATATTCAATACGCCGGCGTCGTGGCGCGTGGAATTGGCGCGGCATGACTTGGATTCGACACTCTTCCTCAACACGATGGGTGGACACCCATCCTCTCAGTGAGAAACACCATGGCGCAGGGCTGCGATGTGCGATTTCGCACATTGCCTTCAGGCCATGCGGCCCATGCGCGCGATCGGCAAGTCGGCGCAGCCATGCCGGGCGCGCCTCTAGGCACTGCAAGCGTGGTGGTGCCGTATCCGCAACATGGAAGCCATGAGATTGCTATCTGTCGATAGCATTGCGCCTATGCGGGTATGTGACAGCGCTTGGGGCAGGAGCAATAGAGCGCGATGAGCCAAGCCCAGAAGCTCGGTTTGGGGTGTCCTCGTGGATAGAGTGCCGGCGGGATTGGATGTTTGCGGAAAGACGATGGCGTCGCGCTGCCCTTGGAAATCATCGAGGAGCGACGCTGGCCACACATATCCGCGCATGGCGGCCTTGCCGATGACCATAGGAGGGACCTGCCACGTGGGCATCCTTGGCGGTGCCCTGCAGATCAAGACATGACGGAAACCCGCGGCAGCATGACCGCCCGGGCTTCATGTCATTCAGCAGAGTGTGTCGATCTCAGCCAGGTTTCCGGCGGCGACTTTCAGGCCCGCTTGGGAAGCTCGTTGCCAAAACTCGTCCAATGAGCCGTGTTCAGGATGCTGCGTCCCTCGACCTCGATGTCGCCATCGGCCGTCATCACGATTCGCACCGGCCCATAAGCCACCAGATCGATGGTGATCGTGCCGGTGTCGTCATCGATGGTGACCATCGATTGACCTTGTTGAACTTTAGGCATTGCGTCGTGACCCTTGTTTATCATCGGTTCGACCCCACCGTTCGCGGGAATGGCGAAACATCGTCGTATCGAAGGTTGAAACGGTTGTCGTTTCTTGACAGATATTCAACCGATCAACCTTGGTTGGTTGGTTACTAACTGGCATCGGACTGAAATGAACTCAGAGTGCTGCCATTCTTCTTTCGAGATTTAAAGAGACATCGAAGTATATAATCCAAGTCTTCATTCTATCCCGCCGGGCACCCAAGAAGTAATCTAGGAACTAGCATCCCGCTACGTTTTGCACTATCATACCGCCCCGAGGTTTAGGGGGCGGCATATGAGAGCGCTCGACAAGATATATTATGATATTGTCGATGAAATTGGCAGTGTACCGACGTCTCGTGACGTAAAAGGGATGCTGAATCGTGTTGTTCAGAGTTACGGGCTGCGTACGGCGGCCTATTTTGCTGTAAATATTCCTAGCTCTAATGGTGACGATCCCTATTTGGCCGTTACTTACTCCGATGATTGGGTTGAACACTATAAGAGCGAGAATTACGTTAGAATAGATCCGGTTCTAAGGGAGGGGTTTTCGGCCGTCCTGCCCATTGACTGGCGCAAATTCGACCTGAAGGGGTCGAAGCTCCGAGCCTTTTTCGGCGAGGCCGCCGAATTCGGGCTGGGGCGTCAGGGCCTGACCTTCCCTATCCGCGGCCGCCATGGCGAGCGCGCCCTCTTCACCATCACCAGCGACGTCTCCGATCAGGAATGGGATCAGACGTTGGGGGCCTTCCAGCGCGACTTCCAGGTCTTGGCCTACCATATCCACAATGCCATCCTGCGTACGGAGGCGGTTGAAGAAGAGGAAGTCCATCTTTCTCCGCGTGAGATCGAATGCCTGAAATGGGTTGCCCGCGGCAAGACGGTCTCGGAAACTGCGACGATACTCTCCCTTTCGGATCGGACGGTGCGGTTTTACCTCGACCTGGCTCGAGCAAAACTGAATGCAACCAATGTTACTCATGCCGTCGCCAAGGCAATGAATATGAGCATTTTTTTCGGATCGAGGTAACCCGTCAAATACGCCGTATTTCTAAGGGAATAAGTGACCAATAAATTCGAGCAGATTCCGACGGAGGGTCTGTTCGATGATTGAAGTCATTCAAAGTTACGAACGTCATTTACATACCGAAACCCTGGATGCACTTTACGAGATGCGTGCGAGGGTCTTTAAAGACAGGCTTGATTGGGACGTTAATGTTTCAAACGGTCGCGAGATAGACTATTTCGACGATTGTGATCCTGTCTACTTGATATCGCGAAATCAATACACGGGTCGTGTGGAAGGTGGTCTGCGCCTGTTGCCGACGACCGGCCCGAATATGCTGCGCGATGTCTTCTCAGTACTGTTGCCGGATGGCGAAATTGTGGAGAGCCCGCTCATTTGGGAAAGCTCCCGCTTCGCGATCGACCCCGACCTAGCCAATGACGGCAACCGTCGCCTGCATTCGGTGACGACGGAGCTGCTGTGCGGCATCGTCGAGGTCGGCATGCTTGCTGGCATCGATTTCGTGGTGTCTGTCTACGATGCCCGCATGGCCCGCATCTTCAAGCTGGCCAACTGCCCGGCGGACGTCATTGGTGTGCCGACCAGAATCGGCCGCGTGATGACCTATGCCGGTCTCTTCGAGATCAGCGAGGAGATGCGCGCCGGGATCGCTGCAGCCGGCCAGATCACAGGTTCGGTCCTGCGTTCCGAAACGCAAGTCCACGCGGTTGCAGCTTAAGCCGCAATCGTTGAGTTTGCGAGCCAATTGGCTGGAGCAGCGCAAATTTCGATGCCCGAGGCCAGGAAGGCTCCGGGCTCATCCCCGTCGCCTTGGGAATGTGGGCTGGATGCCGTCGCCAGGAGCCGGCGCCACATTCTGAGGTGTCATAGGGCGTCCAAGGGCCGCAAGCCCTCGGCATGCTGCTTGTCTGGCGTATCGGCAGTGTGGCTGATGCTGTCCGTCAAGCCATTTCGACGATCGACCAATCGAGGCGCCGTGCTGCCACCGAGCCAGTGCGGTTCATAGCGGATCTCAGAGCGTGAATACGCCAACATTTCGCTTCGTCGGGATCGCCACCGACGAAGCGGGGTGCCGTGTCGCCCCGGATGGCAAGATCGAATTCGAAATGGGTTGGCGGGTGAGCAAAGCCCGTGCCGAGCGCCTTCAGGCACGCTTCCTTGCGCGCCCAATTCTCGAAGAAGACGCCTTGCCGCACGCCGGCTGGCAGTGCCTCGAATTGTGTGTGCTCGGCAGGTGAAAATACCTGCAATGCGATGCTGTCCTCGATCGGGCGGATATGCTCGATGTCGATGCCGATTTCGCAGTCGTTCGCGACGGCGAGGGCGGCCGTGTTTTCGCTATGGCTCAGATTGAAGCAGATCCGCCATTCCGAAGGCTGGGTTGTGCAGAAGGGCTTGCCTTCGGCGCCATAGCCGAAACCAACCGCTTGCGGCGATACCGCGAGATAGTCGGCAAGAATTTGCCTAAGCCTTCCGCGCGCCGCCACGAAGCGGCGACGATGCCGCTCGAAGCGGAATTTGTCAGCGCGACCGCGCTCCTCCCCCGACAAGACCTGCCAGTTGCGCTCGAAGTCGTCTTCGTCGGCGTCAAGGCTCCATTGCCAGACATGAACGTCGTGTGGAGTAGGGGGGGTGAGCAGGGGAAGCGGCATCGAAAGCTTGGATTCAACTGGCGTGGCGGTTGACTGATTCCACTCGATCAGCATCGAGGCCGGCGCGCAACCTCTCCCGGGTCGAGCGATGGCGGAGGCGTTTGAGCCGTCACTCCCACCTTCAGCCCTGTGCCTTACGGCTATCGGGGTAGGGGCGTGAGTCTCCGGGATCGATGGAGCCTACTCCTTTTGGTCCGATTTTGCCTATCGGGTGGGGGGAGGGCATTCAATTTCCCGAATTGAGGCCGTGATCTTCAAACTCTACAATAATCGCAGTGTTTCGCTGGATGGGTTCTTTGGGTCTGCATTGAGCTTCAACTGTTTTCTTGGTTTCCGCAAAGGTCATTTTGGTTTTTCGGCGTCAAGAGAGCGAAAGAGGTATACCACCTCAATAATTCCTTCGTAGAATGTAGTGTGCTTTGTAGTTTTTTAAATCTACGTGCGAAGATTTTTTCGTTTCACGGTAAATTCACGCATGTTTTCGAAACATATGTTTATGTCGATATTGAAGTATTTCTCACGCATATCTGGAATGAGAAAGGCAATAGCTGATCTGGGAATGTTCGGCGCAATTATGGGACTGGTTTGCTGGGGAATGTGTGAAAACGCACACGAAGCGTCCGAAAGCCGGGATATTCCGGTTCGCGCGCAATCGTAAGCTCGGCACCTCTGGCCGTCCCGACGGGCCGAAGGAAAGCAATGGATATCACATCGGTGCTGCAGGCGTCGGCAACGGCGGCTTGGCGGCACGGCCTGCGGCGGAACGATCCTCCGGGGCACTATACACGATTTTGCATGGGGGCTCCGTGAGTATGTTTCAAACCAACCTTTCCGTCCATCAATTGATCAGCGAGCAGGCCGCGCTTCGCCCCGACAGCCTTGCGGTGACCTGTGACGGCGTTTCGATCACCTTCGGTGAGTTGAACGCGCGCGCCAACCAGCTCGCTCATCGCCTGCTCAAGATGGGCGTGAAGCCCAACACGTTGGTCGCCATCGGCCTGGAGCGGTCGATCGACATGGTCGTGGGCATGCTGGGCATCATGAAATCGGGTGCTGCCTATTTGCCGCTCGATCCGAGCTATCCGCGCGAGCGCCTGACCTTCACGCTGGAGGATGCCCGGCCCCTGGCATTCGTGACCACGGCCAGCGGCCGCCCGACGCTGCCGCCGAGCGATCTGCCGATGATTCTGCTGGATCAGGACGCCGATAGCCTCGGCACTGAACCGGTCACGAATCCGGACATCGCCATCGATCCCCAATCGCTCATCTACGTCATCTATACGTCGGGCTCCACCGGCCGCCCGAAGGGATGCCGGCTGACCCACCATAACGTCGTGCGGCTGTTCCACGCAACCGACCACTGGTTCGGCTTCGGCCCGCAGGATGTGTGGACGTTCTTCCATTCGCATGCCTTCGACTTCTCCGTGTGGGAGATCTGGGGAGCGCTGGTCTATGGCGGGCGCGTGGTGGTGGTGCCCCATCGCGTCAGCCGCTCGCCTGAGGATTTCCTCGACCTGCTCGTTCGAGAGCAGGTGACCGTGCTCAACCAGACGCCATCCGCTTTCCGCACTTTGATCGAGGTGGAGCGCCGCCGCCCAGAGGCCTCGGCCCTGGCCCTGCGCTACGTGATCCTCGGCGGCGAAGCCCTCGAGTTCCAGATGCTGCGGCCGTGGTTCAACCGCTACGGCGATGCCAAGCCACGCATCATCAACATGTACGGCATCACGGAAACCACCGTGTTCGTTACCTATCGTCCCGTGTCTGCAGCCGAGCTCGACAGCAACCGGGCAAGCCTGATCGGCGTGCCGATCCCCGATCTGACCATCCATGTGCTCGACGAGAACCGCAGGCCTGTCCCGGTGGGCGAGGAAGGCGAGATCTATGTCGGCGGGGCGGGGGTGTGCCTGGGCTATCTGAACCGTCCCGAGCTGACGGCGGAGCGTTTCATCGACTGGCAGCCCTCGGAAGGTCAGGCAGCCGAGAAGCTGTACAAGACCGGCGATCTCGTCCGGCGTACGGCGGACGGTGACCTCGAATATCTCGGGCGCGGCGATCACCAGGTGAAGATCCGCGGCTTCCGCATCGAGACGGGTGAAATCGAAAACCAGCTCATGCGCCATCCTGCCGTAACGGCTTGTGCCGTGATCGCTCGCACGGATGGCCCCGGGGAGGCGAAGCTGGTCGCCTATATCGTGCCTTCGGCCACGTCGGCCGATGCCGCCACCCTGAAGGCACATCTGGCCCAGACCTTGCCGGACTACATGCTTCCCTTCGCCTTCGTCGACCTCGGCGAATTGCCGATGACCGAGAATGGCAAGCTCGACCGCAAAGCGCTGCCCAGCCCGACTTTCGTGGCCAGCCCGATCGTGCCGGAGGCGCGCGACGAGATTGAACAGAAGATTGCGGCCATCTGGTCGCGGGTTCTGTCCGTGCCCGACGTCAGCACCAAGATCAATTTCTTCGATCAGGGTGGAAGTTCGCTGCAGATCCTGACTGTTCTCAACGAAATCCAGGAGAGTATCCATCCTGAGCTTCGTTTGAGCGACGTGTTCGAGCGTCCCACCATCACGGCTCTCGCCAATTTCATCCGCTCGAGTTCCGCGCCTGCCGCGAGCCCGGCCGCCAGGCCGGAGAATCTGCGCGCCCGCCAGCAGGCCGAGGCGCTCCAGCGCATGCGCCAGCGCCAGATGGGAGCGGCAAGGTGAGCTCCATCCCCGACCCTCCACTCAACGCCATTGCGGTGATCGGCATGGCGGGCCGCTTTCCCGGTGCCCGCTCCGTCGGTGAATTCTGGCAGAATCTGCGCAACGGCGTGGAATCGATCACCCGTTTCGAGGACAGTGAGCTCGAAGATACGTACGGGCCCGACATTCGGCGGGCGCCCAATTTCGTGCGGGCGCGGCCGATCCTGCCCGATGTCGAGTTTTTCGACGCCGAGTTCTTCGGCATGTATCCGCGCGAGGCAGAACTGACTGACCCGCAGCATCGCATCTTCCTCGAATGCGCCTGGGAAGCGCTCGAGGACGGTGGCTACGATCCGGCGAGCTATCCCGGCAGCATCGGCGTCATCGCCGGTTGCAGCATGAACACCTATTTCCTCCATCACGTTGTCGGCAATCGCAACGTGTCAGAGGATTTCACCAATGCCTTCCAGGTCGGGCAATATCCGATGCTGCTCGGCGCCAGTCGTGAATTTCTGGCGACGCGAGTGTCCTACAAATTCAACCTGAACGGACCGAGCTTCAGCTTGAACACGGCTTGCTCGACCTCGCTGATGGCGATCGCGCAGGCTTGCCAGCAATTGCTGCTGTTCCAGAGCGACATGGTCATTGCCGGCGGCGTTTCGATCACCTTCCCGCAGAAGCGCGGCTATCTGACCCAGGAAGGCGGCATGGTGTCGGAGGATGGCCATTGCCGCACCTTCGACGCCGACGCCAGAGGTACCGTCTTCGGTAGCGGCGCCGGCGCCGTGCTGCTGAAGCGGCTCGAGGACGCGCTTGCCGACGGCGATCATATCTATGCCGTGGTGCGCGGCAGCGGCGTCAACAATGACGGTTCGGCCAAAGTCGGCTACACCGCGCCGAGCTCCGATGGCCAGGCGGCCGCCATCATGATGGCGCATGCCAATGCCGGGGTCGATCCCCGCTCGATCAGCTATGTCGAATGCCATGGTACCGCAACGCCGCTCGGGGACCCGATCGAGATTGCGGGCCTGACCAAGGCTTTCCGCGCCACGGGCGACGCGGGCAGGCAGTATTGCGCAATCGGGTCGGTCAAGAGCAATGTCGGCCACCTCGACGCGGCTGCTGGCGTGGTCGGTTTCATCAAGACGGCGCTCAGCCTCGAAAACCGCCAGTTGCCGGCGACCCTGCACTTCAAGAAGCCCAATCCGCGTCTCGACATCGAAAACAGCCCATTCTTCGTCAATGCGGCGCTGAGGGACTGGCAGGAGGGGCCGGAGCCGCGCCGGGCGGGCGTCAGCGCCTTCGGCGTCGGTGGCACCAATGTGCATGTGGTGCTGGAAGAGGCGCCGATGCCGACGCCGCGTCCAGCGGCAAAGGGCGTCGAGATCCTCACTGTGTCGGCCCGCAGCGAAGCAGCTTTGGGCAAGGCCCGCTCGGCGCTGGCCGGATACCTGTCTGCCAATCCCGGGCTGGAACTCTCGGATGTCGCGCACACGCTGCAGCTCGGACGCAAGGCTTTCGACTATCGCTGGTCCGCCGCTGCCAGTGATATCCCGGCAGCCGTCGCGGCCCTGAACGACCCGGCGGCGCGTGTCTTCAAGGCCGCCAGCGATCCTGGCGTCGTGTTCATGTTCCCCGGACAGGGATCGCAATATCCCGACATGGGGCGTAGTCTCTACGAGGCCGAACCAGGCTTCCGGGCCGACATCGACCGTTGTGCGGCGATCCTGCGGCCGCATCTGGAGCGCGATCTCAAGGACCTGCTCTATCCCGGCAGGCGCGAGGCCGATGATCACAAGCAGCTGGCTGCCACCTGCTATGCCCAGCCTGCGATCTTCGCGGTCGAGTATGCATTGGCCCGTTTGTGGATCGCCCGGGGGATCGTGCCGCGCGCGATGATCGGGCACAGCGTCGGCGAATTCGTCGCAGCCTGCCTGGCCGGGGTTTTTACGCTCGAAGAGGTGCTGCCGCTCGTCGCCGCCCGTGGTCGCCTGATGCAGGACCTTCCGCCGGGAGGGATGCTGGCGGTGAGGCTGCCCGAGGCGGAGCTTGTGCCTTTGCTCGGCGCCGATCTTGCCATCGCTGCCATCAACGGCCCAGCCTTGTGTGTCGCATCCGGGCCGGACGACGCCATCGATGCGCTGGAAGCGCAGCTGAAGGCACGCGGTGTCGTCAGTCGCCGACTCCACACCTCGCATGCCTTCCATTCCCCCATGATGGACCCGATCCTCGCCCCCTTCACCGAGGAGGTGCGCAAGATCGGACTGAGGGCGCCCGCCATTCCTTATGTCTCCGGCGTCACGGGCCAATGGATCACGGCTGAGGCTGCAACATCGCCCGACTATTGGGCGCGGCATTTCCGCGAGCCGGTACGCTTTGCCGACGGCCTGTCGCTTCTGCTCGGCGATACGGCGGCGATCCTGCTTGAAGTCGGTGCCGGCAACACCTTGACCACGCTGTCGCTGCAGGGTGCGGCGCGGGGCCGGACCGTGGTTTCCTGCCTGCCCGACTCGGCACGCGAGCGGCCCGACCAGGATACCGTAGCGGAGGCTGTGGGCCGGTTGTGGACCGCCGGCGTGGCCGTCGACTGGGCCTTGCAGTCGAGCGAGGCGACGCGGCGCAGAGTGCCTCTGCCGACCTATCCCTTCGAGCGCACGCGCCACTGGATAGAGCCGCCCACGCGCCAGCCTGCTTCCGCGGCTGTGGCCAGTCCGCCGGTCGCTCCGCGATCCGAACCGGCGCTTCCTGCCAATACGCCGCCTGCCGAAATCCTCGCAATGCCGCTCCCCGCGCAAACCGTGATGTCCGATATGACCGCCCGCACCGACACCATCAAGGCCGCCATTATCTCGATCTTCGCCGACCTGTCCGGCGAGGACGTGGCCTCTGCCGAACCCGGCACGACCTTCCTGGAAATGGGCTTCGACTCCCTGTTCCTGACCCAGGCTGCCCAGGAGCTCCTGAACAAGTTCGGCCTCAAGATCACCTTCCGCGCCCTGTTGGGGGATCTCGGCAGCATCGAGGCCCTGACGGAACATGTCGCAGCGGCGTTGCCGCCCGAAAAATTCGCACCTGCACCGGCGCCGGTTTCGGTTGCAGTGGCTCCGGTCGCCGCACCGGCTCCCAATGTTGTTTCGCCGGTTGGCCAATCTGCGCCTCTCCTTTCGACTGCGTTGCCGCTTGCCGGTACGGGAGCTGGCGTGGAGGGCTTGATGCGCGACCAGCTTCAGGTCATGGCGCATCTGATGCAGCAGCAACTCGAAGTGCTGCGTGGTGGGGCGGTATTGCAGGCTCCGGCTGTCCAGGCCGTGATGGCATCCCCCGTGGTTCCTTCCCCGACGCCTGCGCTTCAGGCCACGGCCGCCCCGCAGCCTGCCGCAGCACCCCAGGCAGATGCGGCCCCGGTCAAGGAATTGCCGTCGCGCTTCGCCGTCTACAAGAACAGCCAGAAGTCGCAGGATCAGGGGCTCGATGCCCGCCAGCGCAGCCATATCGAGGCGCTTACCTCGCTCTGGAATGCCCGCAGCCCCGGCTCCAAGCAGCTGACGCAGGATTATCGCAACGTCCTGGCCGACCCACGCGCAGCCTCCGGCTTCAATCCCGACTGGAAGGAGATGGTCTATCCCGTGATCGCGGCCCGCTCGAAGGGTTCGCGGATCTGGGACGTCGACGGCAACGAATATATCGATCTGGTCAATGGCTATGGCCAGACGATGTTCGGCCATGCCCCGGATTTCGTGGTCGAGGCGGTCGACAGACAGTTGCAGGAAGGCTTCGCCATCGGCCCGCAATCCGCAAGGGCGGGCAAGGTTGCGGCTCTCTTCTGCGAGATGACCGGCAATGAGCGCGCCACCTTCTGCAACACCGGCTCGGAAGCGGTGATGGCAGCCATGCGGGTGGCGCGTACGGTCACTGGGCGCAAGCGCGTCGTCATGTTCGCCGGCGACTATCACGGCCAGTTCGACGAAGTGCTGGTCAGGGGGCAGGTCCGTCAGGGCGAACATCGCACTTTGCCGGTGGCACCGGGTATTCCGCCGCAGTCGGTCGAGAACGTCACCGTGCTGGAATACGGCTCCGAGGAGGCTCTGGCCTGGATCCGCGAGCATGCGGAAGAACTCGCCGCCGTGGTGGTCGAGCCGGTACAGAGCCGCCGCCCGGACCTGCGCCCGGTCGAATTCCTCAAGCAGGTTCGCGCCGTGACCGAAGCGTCCGGCACTGCGCTGGTGTTCGACGAGGTGGTCACGGGCTTCCGCATGCACCCAGCGGGCATGCAGCACCTGTTCGACATCAAGGCCGATCTCGCCTGCTACGGCAAGGTGGTCGGCGGCGGGCTGCCCGTGGGCGTGCTGGCCGGTAAGGCCAGCTTCATGGACGCGCTCGACGGCGGCGACTGGCGCTATGGCGACGAGTCCTATCCGGAAGTCGGGGTCACCTTCTTTGCCGGCACCTTCGTGCGCCATCCGCTGGTCCTGGCCGCGCTCGAGGCGGTGCTCGAGCATCTGAAGGCCAGGGGGCCGGCCTTGCAGGAGGAGGTTTCGGCCCGCATGGGGCGCCTGGCCGAACAGCTGTCTGGTTGTTTCGCCGCGTGCGGCCTGTCCCTGCCGGTCCCGAGCTTTGGCAGCCTATTCTACATCAATCCGAGCCATGACTACCGCTTTGGCAGCCTGCTCTACTATCATCTGCGCGCCCGCGGCATCTATGTGCATGAGGGCTTCCCCTGCTTCCTGACCACCGAGCATACGGACGAGGATGTCGCTCGGATCGTGCACGCTTTCCGCGAGAGCATCGAAGCCATGCAGGCCGACGGCATGCTGCCCGGTGGCCCTCCGCTTGCGGGCGGCGACGGCAAGACCGGAGCGGCAGCCAAAATGGCCTCACCGACCGGTCCCATTGCACCGACCGCTTCCCAAACCGAGGTCTGGCTCTCGGCGCAGCTCGGCGACGAGGCCTCCTGTGCCTTCAACGAATCCATCAGCCTGAGTTTCGAGGGAGCCCTCGACACGCAAGCCCTGCGCGCATCGCTCAACGACGTCATTGCGCGACACGATGCGCTGCGTATCCATTTCGATACGACCGGCACCCGCATGAGCTTTGCACCTGAGCTTCGTCTGGAGCTGCCGCTGGTGGATGTTTCCCGGGAGGCCTCGCCGCAACAGGCGCTGAAGATGCGGATCGAACAGGATGCCAGGAGAGCTTTCGACCTGGTCGGCGGCCCGCTGGTGCGCGGCGAACTGGTTCGGCTCTCGCCGGATCGGCACGTCCTCGTCTTTACCGCCCATCACATCATCTGCGACGGCTGGTCGATCAATGTGCTGATCGGCGAACTCTCGGAATTCTATCGAGCCAAAGTCGAGAACAGCCAGCCCGTACTGGCCGAACCGCTCCCCTTCAGCAGCTACGCCCAGACCGTGCAGGAAGTGGCTGATGACGAAGCCTATTGGGTCGGGCAGTTCCGCACCGCGCCGCCGCCTCTCGAGCTGCCCTGTGATCGCGCGCGGCCGCCGATCAAGACCTTCAACGGTGGATCGGTCCAGTTCGCCATCGAAAGGCCGCTCTATGAGGCGGTCCGCAAGGCCGGAGCCAAACGCGGCAGCACCTTGTTTGCTACCTTGCTCGCTGCCTTCGAGATCCTGATGGGCCGTCTTGCCGGCCAGAATGAAGTGGTGGTCGGCATACCGGCCGCTGGCCAATCGCTGATCGAGGACGACAGGGCACTGGTCGGCCATTGCGTCAATCTGCTGCCGCTGCATGCGAGCTGGCAGGACGGCATGAGCTTTGCCGATTTTCTGGCCGTCACCAAGCAGAGCGTGCTGGAGGCCTATGACCATCGCAGCTGCACGCTCGGCACGATCCTGCGCAAGCTGACGCTCCCGCGCGATGCCAGCCGGCTGCCGCTCGCCGAAGTCCAGTTCAACGTGGAGCGCCTGGGCGGAGACTTGGCGTTTCCGGGGCTGACGACCGAAGTCGTTCCCAACCCCAAGCGCTTCTCCACCTTCGATCTCTTTGCGAATGTGACGGAATCCGCCAACGGCTTGCGCATCGATTGCGACTACAATGCCGATCTCTTCGACGAGGCGACGGTCCGCCGCTGGCTGGGGCATTACCGTGCCTTGCTGCAGGCGATCGCCGATGACGTGACCACGCCGATCGAGCGTTTGCCATTGCTGGCCGCCGGCGATGTGCCGGCCACCCTGGCCGGACCGTCCTTGCCTGCGCCTTCCGATCCGAACCTGCTCACCATTCATGGTCTGATCGAAGCCCAGTCAGTGGCCAATCCGGGGGGCATCGCCGCGCTCTTCGAGGATCAGCAACTCACCTATGGCGAACTCGACCGGCGCGCCGGCCAGCTCGCTGCGCATTTGCATGATCGCGGTCTTGGCAAGGGCGCACGCATTGCCGTGCTGGTCGATCGCTCGCTGGACATGCTCGTCTCACTGCTGGCCGTGCTGAAGGCAGGCTGTGCCTATGTTCCGCTCGCGACCAATCACCCGACAGCCCGGCTCAATGGCATTCTGGCTGAAGCTGAAGTCGCCGCCGTGGTGACCCAGGCAGCCTATGAAGACATTGCTTCGGCTGCGGCGGCCGTGACGGTCCTGGTCGATCGCGACCGTGACGCGATTGCTGCACGCCAGCCCTTGCCCGCATCGGTGGCCAGGGCGACCGGCGAGGATCTCGCCTATGTCATCTTCACTTCCGGCTCGACGGGCAAGCCCAAAGGAGTCGAAGTGACGCATGGCTGCGTCGCCAATTTCCTGGCCTCGATGCGCCAGGTGCCGGGCTTCACCGCCGAAGACCGGCTGCTGGCCGTCACCACGATCTCCTTCGACATCGCAGCGCTCGAGCTCTATCTGCCGCTGGCTTGCGGGGGCAGCGTGGTCATCGCACCCCAGAGCGAGACGGCCGATGGCCAGGCCCTGCTCAAGCGTCTGGAAGGCTGCGGCGCCACCGTGATGCAGGCAACGCCGATCACCTGGGTGATCCTGCTGGAATCCGGTTTCAAGCCTTCGCCGAAGCTGAAGATGCTCTGCGGCGGCGAAGCGATGCCGCGCAGCCTGGCGGATCAATTGGTCCAGAATGATGGCGAGCTGTGGAACATGTATGGACCGACCGAGACGACGATCTGGTCGTCGGTCGCCCATATCCGTCCGGGCCCGGATCCGATCACGGTCGGCCACCCCATCGCCAACACGCAGTTCCACGTGCTCGACAAGTTCGATCGCGTGCAGCCGCTCGGCGTGGTGGGCGAACTCCATATCGGCGGCGACGGCGTCGCCCGCGGCTATTTCCACCGGCCCGACCTGACTGCCGAAAAGTTCATTGCGGACAGTGTTTCGGGCACGCCCGGCGCGCGGCTCTATCGTACGGGAGATCTCGCCCGCCTCATGCCGGGTGGCCGCCTTCAGCTTCTGGGGCGCAACGACCATCAGGTGAAGCTGCGAGGCTTTCGCATCGAGCTCGGCGAGATCGAGGCCGCGCTCGGCAAGGCTGGCCTCGACGTCAATGCGGTGATCCTGCGCGAAGACAATCCAGGGGATCCCAGGCTCGTGGCCTATTACGAGGCGCCTGCCTCCAGCGCACCCAGCATCGAGGCTCTTCGCAATGCCCTCGGCCGGGACCTGCCTGATTATATGATACCCAGCCAGTGGGTCCGCCTTGACGCCATGCCGCGTGGGTCGAGTGGCAAGCTCGACCGCCGTTCCCTGCCCAAGCCGAGCGAGACATCCGCGAACGAGTTGTCGGGCACTTATGTCGCGCCCGGCAATCAAGCCGAAACGATCCTGGCGGACATTTGTGCCGAGGTTCTTGGACAGGGGAGAATCAGTGTGGCGGACGATCTGCTCATGCTTGGCGCGGATTCGATCCATATCTTCCAGATCGTGGCGCGTGCGAACCAGGCCGGGCTGAACCTGTCGGCCAAGACCCTGCTGCAGCAGCGCAGTATCGCCAAGGCGGCAGCCACGCTCGCGGGGGTGTCGCCGGCCGCGGAACCTTCCGAGCTCCCGCAGCTCGTTCGTGTTGCCAGGAGCAGCCGCCGTGTTGCCGCCAGCGCTCTGCAGTCTCCGGAACGGTGAAGCCGATGGCAGGTTCTGAAACAGGCAACGACATCGGTATCGGCGCCCAGGAGGCCGACACGGACCTCTATGCCTTTCCTTGTTCGCTGGCCCAGGCCCGCTTCTGGATCCTGGACCAGATCACCCCGGAAGACCCGGCGCTGAACGTTGCAGTGCGTTGGCGCTTGCGCGGCCGGCTCGACGTCGCCGTGCTCCAGCAGGCGCTGAATGCGGTGATCGACCGTCACGAGATCTTGCGCACCAGCTATCGCGACGTCGATGGAGAGCCCGAGCAACTCGTTCATCCCGACGCATCGATCCAGCTTCCGGTCATCGATCTGACCTTGCTGCCGGAAGCGAGCCGTCACGAGGAAAGAGAGCGCATCAGCCAGATCGAGGCACGCAAGCCTTTCGACCTTACGCGGGTGCCCAATCTTCGTGCGACCCTGCTGAAAGTCGGGGCCGAGGAGCACATCATCCTGGTTACCGTCCACCACATCGCCTGTGACGGCTGGTCGGTGGGGATCATCGCGCGTGACATGATGGAGTTCTACCAGGCCCGGCTGCGGCAGCGCGCGCCCAAACTGGCCGATCTTCCTCTGCAATATGCCGACTTCGCGGCGTGGCAGAGCGAATGGATGAAAGCGGACGCGCTCAAAAACGAGCGGGCTTATTGGACCTCGCAACTGGCCGGATTCAAGCGCTTCGATCTTTTTTCCGACAAGCCGCGCGGGGGAACGGGGGCTGCGCCGGCGCTCATTGTGGGGCGTCAGTTGCCCCGCACATTGACCGATGCGATGTCCGCCCTGGCAACGGTGGAGGGCTGCACGTTCTTCATGGTCGGGGCAGCCGCGTTGATGTGTCTCCTGCATCGCCACAGCGGCTCCGAGGACATTACGGTCGGCACGCAAATCGCCGGGCGAGATCGGGTCGAGCTCAACAACATTGTCGGCCCCTTCATCAATACCGTGCCCCTGCGCAGCAGGATCACTGGAAATCCGAGCTTCCGGCAATTGCTGGCCCATATGCATGACGTCATCGAGGGCGCGCTGCTCAACCAGCATATGCCGATCGAAGACATCATCGCTATTGCCAAACCGGTGCGCGAGCCCGGTCGCAATCCGCTATTCTCCGTCAACCTGATCTGCCAGCGTTCGTTCATACCCACCGATGAGCGCCCGGAACTCAGCCTGATCGACATGCCGTCCGTTTCGCCGGGCGCGCTTTATGATCTGAACTTCTTCTTCGTCGAGCGCCCCGATGGCTGGCGCATGTCCTGCGAATACGACACCTCGCTCTATAACAAGGAGACGGTGGAGGGGTATCTCGCCCAGTTGCAGGACCTGATCGACGGCCTCGTTGCCGATCTGGACCGGCCGGTGGGCGAGGGGGCCAGCCCGGCGCCCGTTCGCGCGCCTGCCCCGCAGCTGGCATCTGCGCGCGCACCCGGGCTTCCCGATGGTCATGTGCGCGTGGAAGCCGAGCTTGCGGACATCTGGGTCAACATCCTCAAGGTACCGATCCTCAATTTGAAGGACAATTTCTTCGCGCTTGGCGGGCATTCACTCTCGGCGTTCCGCATGCTTTCGCGGGTCGAGAAGGTCTTCGGCAAACGCATTTCCTTTGACGAATTGCACAGCCACCCCACCATCGGCGAGTTGGCCAAACTTCTGGGCGGGCCCGTTATCACGGAGGCGAAGGGGGCCGTGGTCATGCAGCCGCATGGCGCGAGCACGCCCATCTTCGCTTTGCACGACACCTTCATTTACCAGGAGCTGGTCAACCATCTGGGGGAGGATCAGCCCTTCATTTCGGTCCCGTTGCCGGCCTTCGTCGAGGGAGGCGCGGAAACCAGCCGGGCGGAGATGGTGGAACACTGCGTGCGCATCATCGAAGAAGTGCGCCCGCACGGCCCCTACATCCTGCTCGGCTTTTGCGCCGCGGCTCGGCTCAATGTCGCCGTCGCCCGGCGTTTGATCGAGAGGGGGCACACAATCGAACTGTTCGTGACGCTCGATGCCTGGGCTCCCGGCTATTCGAAGCGTCAGTCGCGGCTGAAGGGAATGCTGGGACGATACTCCTATCAGATCCAGTCAGGGCTCTACTATGCTCGTTGCCTCGTCGGTGGTGCGGAACAGCGCCGACACGCCTTGAGGCGCATTCGCCTCTTCCTGAAAGCGGTGTTCGGCCGGAAATCGTTCGAGGATGGGCCGGATGACGATGCACGGATCGGCCATTGGGTGGTCGAGGCCGGCAGAGACGAAGGCGGCACGCCGCTTCCCATGCCGATCCTCGCCTTCCACAACGAGAACATGCCGCTCGGCTATTTCCTCGACAGGACCATGGGTTGGAATGCCCTGACATCGAAGGGCGTCACCATGGTTTCGGTGGCAGCGACCCATGAGGAGCTTATTCGCCGCACGGCCTCCAGGACGATCGGCGACGTCATCAACGCAACACTCAAACAGTTCTCAGGCCGCTGAGGATCTCCATGCCAGCCTCTCTCATCCGATCGCCGGTATGGTCGAGCAGAAGAAAGGGGCTCGTGGGAGTGCTTTGCCTTGGGGCGGTATTGCTCGCGGTCGGTCTCGGTGTCGCAAGCCTCGCGCGGGCCGGCGATCCCGAGGTTGCAGTTACGCTGGTGCCATTGTCGGGGTTGTGTGGCGACAAATCCGCCGCTCTGCCGAGCGGTGTCGCCGGTCGCCTTGCTGTCAGAGCCTGGTATGCCAAGCAGGTCGCCGGCGCCGGCGCCGGGGCTATGCCTCTATCGCCCGTCATATTCTTCAATGCCGGCTGGGGGGGCAGTGTCGAGGGCCATATGAACCAGATCGACGCCCTGGTTCACCGCGGCTATGTGGTGATCGGAGTCGATCAGAAAGATCCCGAAGCCTACAGGCAGTTCGTCGATTTTTCGGGCGAGGAGGCATTCGTGCGCACCCGGGCGGCCGTCAACCTCAAAGCCGGTGCCTTTGCCAAGGACAATAGCATCGTCCTCGACATCCTGCGGGCAGCTGCCCCCTGTGCTGAGGACGGCGATGTCGCCTCCGTGCTGAGGAGGCTCGATTTCGAGCGGATCGGCATCATGGGCTATTCGTTTGGTGGTGCGGTCGCCGCGGAAACCAGCAGGCAGGACCCGCGTTTCAAGGCGGCAGTCAATCTCGATGGCTGGTTGTTCGGGGATGTCGGCAGGCTCGGCTTGAGCCGGCCTTTTCTCGAAATCAGTGACGATAGCCCGTTGCCGACGGCAGCCGACCTCAATTCGAGCGATACCGTGCTGCGCATGACGTCCAAATTGACGGACGAAGACTACACGCATGTTCTGGCCAATATGGAACGATATGGCGGATATTTCCTCGTCATGGCGGGGAGTCGGCACCAGAGCTTCGTCGACGTCTCCCAACGGTCGTTCCTGGCGCGGATGGCGTCCCTGTTGCCGAGCGCCAGAAACACGGTTGCGGCCGTGAACACTTATGCCGGCGCCTTTCTGGACCAGTATGTCGCCGGTGAAAATTCCGATCTCGGCAAGCTCATCGCTTCACGGGATAGTCGCGTCAAGATTGTATTCGCCAAGGCACCGGTGATGGAGGTGACGCAATGAGAGAGCGGCCAGCCATACCTCGCCGGGGCCACGATCGATGCGCGGATGTGATTCGCAGTTCGCGTTCGCGGGTCACGAAATCGCCACGAAGCGACATATTCCGGTCCGAGGGCGCCTCTGCTGTCGACGGCAGGCGCGCCGATGTCGGAAATGGAGGATATCATATTCCCCAAAGTCTGTGGTTGGCGGGGGCAATCAAACGAGCAAAGCCTGGAAGCTCCTGCGGCGATTCTGGAAGGTTTTTCTTCTAACCTGTTGAAAGGAAAGAGCGTTTCTCAATGGTGTGCGACGCGGCTCCGTAGATCGAGCCCGTTCGTATGCTTGGTGCTGTGCCTTCGACAAGCAGGAATCTGTTGTTGGTGAGGAGTGCAATTATACCTGTTCGATAGGTAACACAGTGCTTCCCTAACGGCATAAGGCGAGCTAATACGTCGACGCCGTACTTTGGACGGATTGGCCTCCTAAAAGTATCACGTCGGTGTCACGGAGCCTGGGGTCTAACGTAACGCATCATACAAAACTCCATGTGCTACTTGGCATTCTTATGGAGTTTACAAAGAGGCCGATACATAGTAGTAAGTAGCTTGAAAAACTATGCTTGACTGTTGCTGCGTTGATTGGCGGCATATGGTTATTCTAATCCAAGCATAGAATAAAAATGCTCAGAATTGAGTGCGCTGGTTGCCAGAATATTGACTGCCATGGTGCTGCTTTTTCAAGCACGCGCGTGGTATTTGTCGGATGACTTGTTTGGAGATTGAGACTGTGACTGATTATTCCGCGAGTAGCCAAGCTTTGATGCCATTTGCGGTAGGTTCAGTGCTGCCGTTGAAGTCATCTTCCTCTGTAGTTGAGCTTAGGAGGGAGGGATGTATGGAAGACAGCCTTCAAGATGACTCCGCTTCTGGCAAACTCGACCAGGATTTGCAAACCCGGATCGTCATCATTGATGAGAATGCTCTGTCGCGCAGCTGTCTGATGCGTTGTCTTGCTGCGAGTGAGGGAAATTTCGTTACGGAAGGATATTCGCGTATCGCGGATTGGGAAGCAGCCGGCGCGGCTGTGACCATGCCGATCGTCCTTCTCTGCGCGACGGGACGGAAGGCCACGGACACGGCCATACGGCGCGATCTGGATCTAGTCATCCAGACGGCGCCGGAAGCCCGGGTCATCCTTGTTTCCGACTATGAGGAACCGACGGAGATTGTGGCTGCTTTGGAACGGGGCGCGAAAGGCTATATCGCGATGAGCTCCAATCTCGATGTTGCGATTGCCGCCATTCGACTGGTGCGTGCTGGCGGTACTTTTGTTCCGGCTAGTGGCCTGCTGTCGTCGCGGTCTCAAAGCGTCCAGGCGAATGAGGAAGGCGAGACCAGCGGTCGTTCCCGTCAGACCGTCTTTACGCAAAGGCAGCTCGAGGTGATCGATCGCTTGCGCCAAGGCGAGTCGAACAAGCTCATTGCCTACAAGCTCAATATGGGAGAGTGCACCGTCAAGGTGCATGTCCGTAACATCATGCGTAAAATCAAGGCACGCAATCGCACCGAGATTGCTTTCTTGACCAATGAGCTGTTCTGAGATGCGGCGCCTATCGTGTTTTGTGATTTGATGGAGTCGTCAAGAATCGTAAGGACGCGTCAAACCAAAGAGCTGGAGCAAATTCGCGTTCGGTCATGAGCGCGCTTTGTTCCAGGCGCCGACGTCGATACACCGCCCCGATGCCGTAAAGGCATCGGGGCGGATTTGTTTTGATGTACGGGTTACCAGCCCTGATAAGAAGCGTGCGCGGTGCACCAACTCGGATCGGGAAGGCTTGCGGCGGGAGGGGACGGCATCTCGGTGGCCGAGCAGTTCCGCATCAGTCGCCGGTCTGAAGGTTCGACTTCTCACGGCCGGACAACTCGGACCGGCCAAGTTATGCGGTCCAAGTTATGCGGGCGAAGTTATGCGGGCAGGGTCTCTGTTTTCATCCGTCGCGAAGCGGGCGGCGCACCGCCTTGCCTGTCCTGCAGCCAGACTTCGAGATCGGCGGCTTTCAAGGGATGACTTAGCAAATATCCCTGGGCGATTTCGCAACCCAGTTCCTGCAGCATTTGCTGCTGCATTTCGGTTTCCACGCCTTCCGCGACGACCGCGATGTTGAGGCTCTGGCCAATGCTGTTGATTGCCGTCACCACGGCAAGCGCACTGGGGTCGGTTACCATTCCCTCGATGAAGCTACGATCGATCTTCAGCTCGGAGAAAGGGATATGCGTCAAGCGGCTCAGGCTTGAATAGCCTGTACCGAAATCATCCATCGACAACCCGACGCCGAGCGCCTGGATGGCGGCGATGGTTGCCAGGGTGGTCGGATGATCGTCCATCATCACGCCCTCGGTGATCTCGAGCATCAAAGTATGCTTGGGAATATCGTATTGGCGCATCAGATGGGCCACCACGTCCGGCAGATTTCGGTTGCGGAAATGCAAGGGGGACAGATTGACCGAAATCGCCGGGATGTGGTGGCCGGCAGCGCGCCAGACAGCCATCTGGCGGCAGGCCTCGCTGAGAGCCCAGATCCCGATTTCATCGATCAGGCCGATCTGCTCGGCAATCATGATGAAACGGCTGGTGGAAATGTCGCCCAGGACGGGATGTGCCCAACGGATGAGAGCTTCGACACCGTGTAGAGTGCCGTCCGCGAGATTGACTTGGGGCTGATAGAGCAAGCGTAGTTGCTCCTGCGAGACTGCTTCGCGCAAGGCCGCACCGAGGATCACCCGCTCCTGCGCGCCGTCGACAACCTCATGCTCATACAGGAAAACGGCTTCGTGCCCGGCTGCCTTGCCCTTGCAGGCGGCGGAATCGGCTCGTTTCAACAGCGTTTCGACATCGGTGCCGTTGTCGGGATAAAGGCTGATGCCGATGCTGATGGAGATCGGCAGCAGCAGATCCGCAATCGCAAAGGGTTTGGCGACAGCGTCAACGAGCTTCCTGGCGACCATTGTGGCATAGGCGCTGTCGGCGTCGGGCAGGATGATCACGAAGACATCGCCACCGAAGCGCCCGACAATGTCGATGGGCCGAAGCTGGTTCTGCAGGCGGGTGGCGATCTGGCCGAGGATCTGGTCGGCCGTGGAATGGCCGAAGGTATCGTTGATGTCCTTGAAGCGCTTGATGTCGAGGCGCAGCAGCGCCATCTTGCCTTGCTTCTCGCTGGCTTCTGCGATCGTCTGGCCGGCCTTTTGGTAGATCTGCCGGCGATTGGGCAGGCCCGTCAGCATGTCGAAATAGGCAAGGCGATTGATGTGCTCCTTGGCCTCATGTTGCTCGATCGCCAGGGCGCAGAGATGGACACAGGCCGAGACGATCTCCTCGTGCAGATAGCTGGGGCCTCGCTTTTCGCGGAAGTAGAAGGCGAAAGTGCCGGCAACCCGACCATCCCGCAGCTTGATGGGAACGGACCAGCAGGCACGCAGGCCCAAGGGCAGCGCCAGGCCCTTGTAGGGCGCCCAAAGCGGATTGGTCTCGATATCGTCGACGAGCACGGGTTCGCCGAAATAGGCCGCCGTCCCGCACGAGCCGACGCTGGGACCGATTGCGATCCCGTCCAGAGCGTCCGAATAATATTGGGGCAGGCTCGGGGCGGCGAGGGGATGCAGCAGGCCGTTCTGATCCACCCTCAGAATGGTCGAGATGACGTCCCGCGTGATGAACTCCGCTTTCTTGCAGATGAATTCCGATACGTTCTCCAGCGAAGCGCCGGATACCAGTTCCTCCAGCACCGTGTTCTGGAGTGTCTGGATCATGCGTGCAGGGGTATTGCTGTGAATGGTGACGATCGTCTCCGTGACGTTCTCATCGATGTCGCGAATATGATCGGTATAGATCAGCAGCGTGATTTCATTGCCGAACTTGTCGTGACCGTTGATTTCCTCCAGGCCGCCTCGCTTGGCATTGACGAGGCGCTCGAGGCTGAGACGAGTCGCCGAAGGGGTGGCCTTGCTGACGAGCACTGAAACCAGCGGACGGCCGATCACGTCCTCGGATTGATATCCGAGCATCTTTTTGAAGCTGGGGTTGATCCAAACGATTTCGCGCCTGGCATTGAGGACCGCTACCGCCTTATCGCTCTCCTGAACAGAGCGTCCGAGGAGGTGAATACCTCTGTCACGCGTAAGTGGCATGCTTGTTCCCAATGTGCCCTTGTCATGCCTGACGATCATTGGAGCATCTCGGTGCAGCAGACAACGAAATCCAGGTAGCCAATAATGCTATAGCACTCCAGCGGTCTTGTTAAGACTTCATCGGTGATTGGCATTGGGCGTATCAGAATCCGAGGTCAGAGCAGTGTTTGTCAGGCTATTCGAGACTTTCAATGTCGGCAGTTGTCAGGTCTTGATCGCGTTTTCATGACTGAAAGAGCTCGCTGGTCATGCAGACGAGTTCGGTTCTGTTGCGAGCCTGTATCTTTTTCATCATGTTTCGAACGTGAACTTTCACCGTGCATTCGCTCATGTTGAGTTTGTGAGCGATGACTTTGTTCGGATCACCCTTGCGAAGATTTTCGAGCACGGTCAGCTGCCGTTCGGTCAGCAAAGCAGAGGCACGCCTCTGCGGTTTGGTTTCCGCAGCAGGCGAACTGGCGCTCCGCGCGGAAAGCAGGCTGCTGGCGGGAATGAACGTGCCGCCGACATTGACGAGATTGACGGCGCCGATGGTCACGTCGAGATCCAGGCTCATCGGGACATAGCCCTTGGCGCCCCGTTCCAACGCAGCGACCATGCCGGAGGGATCCTCGACATCGGAGATCACGATCACCCTGGCGTCGGCTGCCGCCTGCAGAATGCTATCCAGGCCCTGGTGAAGCGCGGCTTCGGTTGCCTGGCGCCCAGTGGCGCACAGCAGGATGATCGGTGCAGCGGTTTTGGCCGCTGCATCCTGCCATTCGCGGATGCTCCCATAGGCACGGACTTCAAATTCGCTGACGGCATCGCCCAGGCAGCGGGTCAAGCAGTCGCGCGTGAAGGTGTTGTCGTTGATAATGCTGATCGTGGCTTTTTCTGCCGCGACGTCCTTGTCCTTGCGGACGGAAGGAGCTTCGACACCGCGCTCGTCGAAGACCCGCCTGTCGCGCTGGTACTGCAGGGGCCGCCGCCTGTCGAGGATGGTGGAAGCGTCTGTGAGGGCGATGTTCATGTTCAATCCGCAACGTGTTGGTACTATGCTGACTAAGGGGCAAGTTATGCGAGATCGATGATTTGGTCGTTAGCTTGGAGTCCGCAGACATAGCAGTGAGTACAAATTCCGAGGCAATCAGGCTCGGACTTGGTAGAGAAGTGACTCCAACGGCGTAGGAGCCCCCTACGCCTTGCCAGTGCTGGTGCGGAATAGGAGATCGAGGATTCGAGCTCTTTTGCCGTATATCTACCTCCCGTTCGCCTGCACCATCAGTGACTGCGGCGAGGGGGCGGGCGGAGTTTGCGACGGATTTGCGCTTCCGTATAATCGATAAGAATTTCTATGATCTGTCAGTCAGAGCGGTATGATTTTATGAAATATCCCTTGGGCAAGACGCAACCTTACCGTGCGACATGCAGCCTCGGGCAACAGGCTGGATGCGGCAATTCACTTGTGCATAAGGTAAAGGAGGGTGGGCGAAGCGTGCTGAAAAGTCTCTTTTGAAGATTTCCGTTGTTGTTCATAATAACAAGTGCGGCCGCCACCTCGAGGCGCCGTCGGCAAAGTATGTGAGCTCCCGCTTTTGGGTGAGCCTGCCGCGAAAGCGAGGAAAGCAGAATGGACGATGGCGCGTCCCGCAACGATCAGCAGCCGGCTTCAGGAGCCCAGGCGTCGCGTTCCGGCAGGGAGCGCCGTCGTTGGTCGCGGCAGCCCAGTTCATCGCAAAGTGACGGTCCACCGCCACCTCCCGCGCTGACGCCCCTGATTTTTTCGACCGAGGAATTGCCACCTGGCGAGCAGTTCGATGCCTGGCAGGTGCTCAATGCGCCGCTTGCCGATCTGACGTTGCCCGACGGCGTAACGGTGCAGGAGGGGTTTGCCGCACGTCAGGTCGCCTGGAATCTCGGTGGCATGTTGGTTGTGCAGCAGAAGGCGGCTGCCCACAGCTACCATCGTTCCGCGGCCAAGCTTCGTTCCAGTCTCGTCGACCACTGGGTGATCATCTTCCGGCGCGAGGGAAAAGCCTGGACCGAAGTCGGTGGGCGTGTCGCCGAGAGCCAGCCGGGAACGGTCGAGATCCGTTCCCTGGGCCACGCTTTCCGGGGCAGGATGCTCGAATCGCAGAGCCTGGCGCTGTATTTGCCTCGTGATCTTTTTGCCGATTCCACTGCGGTGCTCGATGCCAACAACAACCGGATTTTGTCGCGCAACCTTGCTGGCCTGCTGGTCAGTCATGTTGACAGCGTGGAGGCACGGCTGAGCGAGTTCAGCAAGGATGACCTGCTCGGCGTGGTCAATGCCACCAGGGATATGATCCTGGCTTGCGTGGCTTCCACCGAAGAGCGGGCGATGGTGGCCACCAAGCAGGGAACGGTGGCACCCATGGAACGTGCCCGGCGCTTCATCCGCAGCAATCTGCAGACGACCGCCATTACCCCTGAGCTGCTGTGCCGGGAACTCGGCATATCACGGACCCATCTCTACCAATTGTTCGAGCCGAGCGGCGGTGTGGTTCACTATATCCAGAAGCAACGCCTGCTTGCTGCCCATGCTGCCCTCAGCGATCCCTCGGATCGTCGCCTGATTGCTGAGATTGCCGAGAGTTTCGGATTTGCCTCCGCAGCCGATTTCAGCCGCGCTTTCAGCCGGGAGTTCAGCTACAGTCCTCGCCAAGCTCGCAGCGCGCCCGCGCCGAGCCGTCTGATGAAGGAGGGAACCCGGGACGCAGACGGCCTGCCGTCGTTCGAGCGTTGGCTCAGGGCCTTGGGAAGCTGAAACATTTTGCGATTTGATGCAGCCGCCTGGAAAAGGATGCGTCCACACAGGGGGGTGGAGCAAGGCGCATTCAGGCTTGAAGGCGTTTTGCTCCGGATGGCGATGGCTCGATGTCGTGATCGATTGGCCCTGACGCCGTGCCTCGCGTGATGGGCAGCTTCTCTGCGCAGTGCGTTTCAAAGGGAAGCAGGCATGTCTTCGAACAGGCGAAGCAACGATCGGCAAGGAGATAGCGCGGACGAGAGCAAGCTGGCCATTCCTGCCGCTGTTCTCGAAGGATGGGCCGCTGCCGCCGATATCTTGGTTGGTCTTCTGGAGCACGCGGCTGCCTTTGTCATGCGAGGGATCGGCGAAGGTGGCGAGATCATCGCTGTCAGCCACGGGCCGGGCCAGGCACATCGAGCCGGTTCGACGGCAAGCCAGATTGCTCTGCAGCGTTTCAGCATCGCGGTTGCACGCGGAGCCGGCGAACACGCACCAGACGGTTCCGATCGGGAAAGCCGACGAGCAGGGACCGTCATCGACATAGCGGCAGGGCAGGCTTTCCTCGGCGCGTCGATCCGTGGACCGAAGGGAGAGGTCTTCGGCACGCTGATGGTTCAAAAGCAAGGTGAGGCGGGGTTCTCGTCAGCCTACCAGCGCCTGCTCATCCGTTTCCGGAACGAGATCGAGCATGATGTGAAGCTGCTCTTCCTCAGCGGGAGCGAGATGCAGCGCGACGGCAAGCGGATCGAAACCGAAAAGCGCCTTGGCGACAATCGTTTCAGCTTGCTGCTGGAACATGTGGCTGACGATTTCTTCGTCCATGACGATCAGGGAAGATTCCTCGACGTCAACCATCACGTAACCCTCAGCACCGGTTTCACCAGGGAAGAGCTCCTGCGGATGTCGGTGCCCGACATCGTCGAGGATTTCGACCTGGCATGGGCGAGGAGCGTGTGGGCCGAGGCCGAGCCGGGCGTCGCGACGACACTCTATGCCAGGCATCGCCGCAAGGATGGTTCGGTTTTTCCGGTCGAGGTTCGGCTTTCGTGCCATCTCTATCAGGCCCGGAAGACCTTCTTTGCCACCGTGCGCGACATCAGCGAGCGGGTCGAGGCCGAGAATGCCAACCGCAGGCACAACGCCGAGCTCGAGATCAGGGTTGCGGAGCGCACGGCCGAACTGCGCAAGACCACCGATCTGCTGCAGACGGTTTTCGATGGCACCACGGATGCCATTTTCCTGAAGGATCTGGAAGGCCGCTTCGTGATGCTCAACCAGGCGACGGCCCGTTTCCTGGGACGGCCTGCGTCCGAAATTCTGGAGCGGGATCTTACGGCCGTGATCGATCCGGAAAATGCAACCCGTATCCTGCGGACCGATCGGGAGATCATGGCGCGCGGCAAGGTCGTGACCATGGAGGAAACCTTCGTCGTCAACGGCACCAGGCGCCATTTCTTCGTGACCAAGGTTCCAAGGCGCGACGAGAAGGGCGACGTGATCGGCTTGATCGGCGTTTCCCGTGACATGACGGATGTCCGCGCCACCGAGACGGCTTTGCGCCATAGCGAGGCGCGCTGGGAATTCGCGCTCAATGGTGCAGGCGACGGATTGTGGGATTGGGACCTGCGCACCGGGAATGTCTTCTACTCCCGGCAATGGAAGGCAATGCTGGGGCATGCCGAGAACGAAATCGGGCCTACGCTCAAAGAATTCATCGATCGCATCCATCCGGATGACCTGCAGGCGAGCTGGGCAGCGGTGGAACGGCACATAAGCGGCGAGGCTCCGGACTTCGTCATTGAGCTGCGCATGCGGGCCAAGGACGGATCCTGGCGCACGATTCTCGATCGTGGCAAGGCCATCGAGCGCGATGAGGATGGTTCGCCTCTGCGCATCATCGGAACCCACACCGACATTACGGCGCGCAAGCAGATCGAAATGGAATTGTCGGCGCGTGTTCGGTGGTTGTCCGAG
The DNA here is from genome assembly GCF_047605565.1 of Labrys sp. (in: a-proteobacteria). Taxonomy (NCBI): domain Bacteria; kingdom Pseudomonadati; phylum Pseudomonadota; class Alphaproteobacteria; order Hyphomicrobiales; family Xanthobacteraceae; genus Labrys; species Labrys sp. (in: a-proteobacteria). The sequence continues at coordinate 38,461 of NZ_JASGFM010000008.1, read as the reverse complement.
ATGATGGAAAACCTGCCGATCGGAGCCGCTTTCGTGACCGATGACCGGATCCTGGTCAACCGTGCTGCCGAAGAACTCACCGGGTACGATAGGCAAGAACTGTCGATTCCCGATGCGTGGTCGCGGCTTTTCGGTCGCGATCTATTTGAGGCTCTTGTCTCCGATTCGAGCACTGATCGGGCCGGCCGGACCTATCGCACCGGGCAATACGGCTTTTTTCGCAGGGGCGGAGCGCCGCGCCTGGCGGAAGTGGCTGCAACCCAGGTTGGCGATCACGCCATCTGGCTCATGCGCGACATCACGGAGAGCAAGGAGCTGGAAGCCCAGCTCAGCTCCCTTGTCGACAACCTGCCGCATGGGGCCGTCTATCGCCTGGTGCAGACGCCCGATGGAAAATTGTCGTTGCCCTATGTGAGCGCCGGTATCCTGGCACTGACCGGCGTGCCGGCCAGCGAGATCATGGAACGGCGAGGGGCCTTCGTTCAAACGATCCATGAAGACGATCTGCCTCGCTACAACGCATTACTCGAAGATTCGCTCTCGCGCGGCAGCGTCTTCGACTGCCAGTTCAGATCTCGCACGCGGGACGGCCGGATTCTCTGGCTCCATTGCCGTTCCGCTCCCCGCTACCAGGCCGATGGCACGGTGATCTGGGATGGTGTCATGCAGGATATCACCGCCCGCAAGCAGGCCGAGGATCTCATCGTCGCCCTCAAGGAGCGTATGGAGCTTGCGATCAAGGTCGGCGGCGTCGGCATATGGGACATGAACGCCCAGGACCAGAAATATATCTGGGATGACCAGATGTATGTCCTCTACGGGCTGGAGCACGACGCTTTCGACGGTAGCCTCGAGCGCTGGCTTTCGTTGCTCCATCCCGACGACGTCGACCGCGTGCTGACACAATGGCAGGAGGCCATCGCCAGGACGGGAACGTTCGAAAGCGAATTCAGAATCGTGCACCCCGATGGCGCCATCCGGCATATTCGAGGCCAGGCCGAGGTCTTTCGTGCCGATGACGGCTCGGTACTGCGCGCTCTGGGCATCAACCAGGATGTCACCGAGGAGCGGCGCACGGCCCAGGCTCTGATCCAGGCTCGCAAGGCCGCAGAAGCCGCCCAGGCGGCCAAGGGCGAGTTCCTGGCAGTGATGAGCCACGAAATCCGCACGCCCATGAATACGGTGCTCGGCATGACCCGGCTGGCACTGCAGGCCGAGCGGGACCCCAAGCAGCGCAACTATCTCGATAAGATCAGCGCATCGGCGCAAACGCTGACCTCCATCCTCAACGATATTCTCGACTACTCGAAGATCGAAGCCGGCAAGCTCGAGTTGGAGGAAAGCGAATTCAGGCTGGAGGCCGTGCTTGAATCAGTCGCCGCCGTGACGGCCATGAAAGCCGAGGAGAAAGGCATCGAGATCATCTATGCGGTGGCGCCGGATGTGCCATCGCGCCTCGTCGGTGACTCGCTCCGGCTCGGCCAGGTGCTGATCAATCTGGTGAACAATGCCGTCAAATTCACCCACAAGGGCGAGATCGTGGTGTCGGTCGACGCCAAGCAGGCGGCTGCCTCAAACGCCGTCCGGCTGCAATTTGCCGTGCAGGATACGGGGATCGGCCTCGGCGCCGATCAGGTCGCCGGCCTGTTCCAGGCTTTCGCCCAGGCGGAGAGGCACGTCTCGCGTAAATATGGCGGAACCGGCCTGGGACTGGCCATCTGCAAGCGCCTCGTCGAAGGCATGGATGGGCAGATCTGGGTATCGAGCACGCTGGGCAAGGGCAGCACCTTCTATTTCACGGTCGAGCTCAGGTCACCGCGGCGCGCTGCCTCCCATGATGGGACCCTGCGTTCGGGGGAATTGAAGGGCAAAAGGGTCCTGATCGTCGATGACAATGCCAGTGCCCGCGAAACATTGGCAGGGATGGTGCATGATTTCGGCATGGAGAGCCATGTCGTCGATTCCGGCAAGGCCGCGTTGGCGGCGCTGAGCCAGGCCCGCGAAGAGGGACGGTCCTTCGAAGTCGTTCTGATGGATTGGCGCATGCCCGGCATGGACGGCCTGGAAACCGCAGCGCGGATCAAGACCGATGCAAGGCTCAAGAGCACGCCGGCCGTTCTGATGGTGACGGCCTATGGTCGTGAAGAGGTGCTTCGACGAGCCGAGCAGCTCGGTCTGCACGGTGTGCTCGTCAAGCCGGTCACCGTGTCGGTGATGTTCAACACCATCGTCGGGGTCTTTCACGATGCCGCGAATGGGCCCCCTGTCGTTCTTGGCGAGGAAGCGGGCGAGATCTTGCCGCCGCAGGCGCAGGACGAGATCCTGGCGGCACTCGCGGGCCGGCGTATTCTGGTCGTGGACGACAATGCCTTCAATCGGGAGGTCGTCGGCGACTTCCTGCAATTGGCTGGCATGCATGTGGACACGGCGGTGAATGGCCGGGACGCTCTGGACAAGCTGGAAGCGGCGGCCTACGACGCTGTCCTGATGGACGTCCACATGCCTGAAATGGATGGTCTGACGGCCACACGCAGGATTCGCGCACAAGAGCGCTGGGCTTCCCTGCCCCTGATTGCCCTGACCGCTCAGGCCCTTACCAAGGATCGTGAAGCCAGTCTCGCGGCAGGCATGAACGCGCATCTGACCAAGCCGATCGACGAATTGGCTCTCTATAGGACATTGATGGAATTGCTCCCTGCGCCCTCCCTCGCACAGGATGCCGAAAACGAGACGCCAGACATGGCGGAAGGGCGTGTTTCGGGGGATATTTTCGCGTCAATGAGCGGGGTGGATCTATCCGCGGCCCAGAAACGCCTGGGCAATAGCCGCGAGCGATTGCAGCGCCTGCTCCAAGGGTTCGTTCGCGATTTCAGGGCGGCTCCCGCGCAGCTTGATCAGGCGGCACTGCGAGGGGATGCCGCAGCCGTTGCGGCGCTCGCGCATGCCGTCAGGGGGGCTGCTTCCTATCTGGATGCCCATGAGTTGTGTGCGGCAGCAGCTGATATCGAGGAGATTTCTCGCGGTGGGGACGTCGATGAGGTCCGGCTTCTTCTTCCCGCGTTCCGGGATGACCTCGCATTGCTGCTCAGCCAGCTCGATCGTGTTGCCGCACAAGCTACGGCTGGAGGGTCAGGGCCAGTGAGGGGCGGCCTGCGCAAGGTTCTTGACCTCATCGCAGCCGCAAAACCCTTGTTGCAAAGCGGTGACTATGCCGCTTATGCCATTCTGGATGAGGTTATCGCCGAGCTCTCCGGAACCGTCGAGGCCGAAAGAGCAAGAGCGATCCTGGGCCATTTCGAGGAACTTGAACTGGTCGAGGCAGAAACCCTATTGCAGCAATTGAACGCCGATCTGGAACAACGGGTGTTTGAAAGATCTCAAGAGTGAGCGATGCTTTTCCGCAGACGGTGCTGATCGTCGACGATGACCGGATCAATCGGACGATACTGGCGGAGCTGCTGCAGCGTGAATGTCGAATACTCCTGGCGAAGGATGGGCCGAGCGCTCTGCAGCGTGCACAGGACGAACGAAGCATCGACTTGATCCTGCTTGATGTCTCAATGCCGGGTATGGACGGCTACGAGGTTTTGCGTCGACTGCGTTCCGAGCCCCAGACCGCCAATATCGCAGTGATCTTCATCACTGCCCTTACGGATGAACAGGACGAAGAACGCGGGCTTTCGCTGGGCGCTGCCGACTATGTCTTCAAACCGATCAGTCCCGCCATCGTCAGGGCCCGCGTGCGCAACCATCTCAAATTGGTGGCGCAACGCAATGAACTGGAGCGCCTGTCGGAAAAGGACGGCCTGACCGGAATCGCGAACCGGCGCTATTTCGACAAGGCGTTCGAGCTGGCCTGGCGGCATGCCGTCCGCTCCGGCGATCCGCTCAGCGTGGCCATGATCGATGTCGATCATTTCAAGGAATATAACGACCATTACGGTCATGGCGCCGGCGACGAAGCGCTGAGGCAGGTTGCCCAGGCCCTCGCGCGGGCCGCCGGCCGCCCCTATGACGTCGTCGCCCGGTATGGCGGCGAGGAATTCGTGATGCTGCTGCCGGGACTGCATGAATTGGAGCCACTGCTGGAGAGACTGAGGCAGGCGGTGCTCGATCTCGATCTGCCGCATGCCAGGTCACGTACTGCCGAAGCGGTAACCATCAGCTGCGGCGGAGTGGTGGCGTTCGTGTCGCAGACGGACAAGCCTGCCGCATTGCTGGGCTGGGCCGACAAGTTGCTGTATCGGGCCAAGCAGCAGGGCCGCAACCGGGTGCTGGTCTGGCAGGGGCAGAAGGAAGGCCTCTTCCTTCCCGTGGGACAGGGTGGAACAAGTAAGCCACCAGGAAAGCCGCTGTGAGGCAGTACCGGGTAACCGGTACCACCAGCACGGCGAGAGTAGGGGAGAGCCCGCCGCCAAAAGCCTGCGGCTCTGATGGCGGACGGAACAGTGATCATCGAGTTCCGCCGCCGGATGCCCCTCTCTGGCCCGACGGGGCGAAGAAAAGCGGCTGCCTGTCAGGAAGACCGTGCGATGTCCAAGGTGAGGCGCTGCATGTCCGAAGCACTATTGAGCTCATAGCCTTCAGCGCGCAGAATATCACGCGATTTGTGGGCAATTGCCGTCCGGCTCTTCACCTTTAGTTTCTTCATGATGTTGCGGATGTGAACCTTGACCGTGCTTTCGCGCAGATTGAGCTCCGTCGCAATGGCGGCATTGGACTTGCCGCGACTGACCGCGGCAATGATCGACAATTGCCGGGGGGAGATGCGCGGGTAGTTCCGGCCGGGCTGCTCCTGGCGGACGAGGGCAGGTTCGGTCGCCGCCCGGATCAGACTGGCGGCGGGCACAAAGACGCCGCCCGCGATGACCAGGCGTGTTGCCTCGATGGCCACCTCTGCACCGAGCGTGCTGGGAATGTAGCCTTTCACACCGAGGTCGAGAGCCCGGAAGATACTGGCTGGATCCTCGGAGTCCGATAGAATGATGATTGCGGCTGAGGGCATATGCCCGGTTGCTGCGGCCAGCAAGGTCAGATCACTCGGATCGTCACCCTCGCAGATGATGACGAGCGAGACTTCCTCATGCTCATCGGCAACAGCATTCCATTCGTCCAGACGGGCGAATGGCAAAATTTTTCGTTCAGGAAACTCTACCGCCAGGACACGGCTGATGCAGTCGCGCTGTAATGTCCTATGGTTTATAAGGGCGATTTGTCCTGGTGGACTGTTTACTACCATGGTGGGGCCATATGATTGACCAAGCTGCCTCAAGGGCACCGAGGGAGATAGATCTGTAGATTGCAATTCGGACACTTCACACAACATATAAACGGATAAGGTAAGACTGAATTCCGGCCAGGAAACAGACAGCTACTGTCAGGGATGACAGAATGAAGAACGCGTCCCCTGGATCATGAATTCGACCGATGTCCGTTGGTCATGCCTGACAAAACCAGGATGTTCCGCGAAGGAAAGACTTGTGAATTGCCGCCACCTCGACGATTCACTCTGGTATTTCCTTGGTCTAGAGCACTGCAATGCCATCATGAGCATCTGCAGAATGTTGCAAGCTCTGCTCTGATTCAATCTAGCAATGTTGATAGGAAGCGAGTGAAAGTCGGGACCGATTTAGGTACTCTCTAACTCAAAGGCGGTACCCCGAAATGAACCGAGGCGAACGTTGGGGTAAATGGGAAAGCCGATTGGCTCGGTTGCGATGGCAAATGGCGTCGCAACCAGTAGCCATCGGCCAAACGGCGAGCGGGTTGGTTTCCTGCTGCCTCGGTCGTACGAGCAGGCTCCCCCGAGAGGGAAGCTGGCCTGGATCGTAAGGACGGCGAAGCAGCATCCCTGAATTGATGAAAGGCGAACGCTGAGGGAGCGGCCCCGATAGACCCCGGTGTGCCAGGTCAGGCGCGCGGGCGGCGTAGGAGCACCGGCCAGTCGCGCCTCGGCACCTTGTTGAGCACGGCGCCCATCACCTTGCCATTGGCCTGCTGCAAGGTATCGAGCGCCTCGGTCACGTCGTCGCTGGTGGTGCGGCCCGCCTCGATGACGAAGATCATCGTATCAAGGAGCGGTGCCACTGCCTTGACGTCGGAAGACAGGCTCATGGCAGGCAGATCGACGATGACGCAATCATAGGCGTTCAGCGCGTTGAGCTGTTCCTGCATGACGGATGAACCGATGAAGAGATCGATATCGACCGAGCCGCCAGCCCTGTTCGCGGGAATGAAGTCGAGACGAGGAACCAGATTGATCGCGGAGGCGGTGATCTGCTTGCCACGCTGTTGCAAAACTTCGCTCAGGCCATAACGGGCATCCGGGGCGTAGTGACGGCTTAGTGCGTCGTCGCGCAGATCGCAGTCGATCAGCATGGTGTGGCGGCCGCTCGCGGCGAACAGATGGGCCAGGTTGGCGGCGATGGTGGACTTGCCTTCATGGGGCAGACACGATGCAATGCCGATGACTCGCGCGCCGGAACTCTGCTCCTTGCCCATGATCGCCGTGCGCACGGCTCTGAGACTTTCGGCGAAGGGGGAGAGCATGCCCGCCTTCGAGGTGGCATAGGCGAAGTGGTTGTCATCCGAATCGGTTCGGCGCCGCCTGAATAGCCGCAGCGATTTAATCGCGGCAACCAGCGTTTTCGGCAGCTTGGCGAGATCACGGCGGAGGTCTGCAAGGGTGTGCGGCAGGCCGGAGCCGCGCTCGTCGGTCGCAAAGGGGATGATGCCGATGCAATTGAGACCGAGCTCGCGCTGCACATGCCGCTTGGCGCGCAGCGTGCGGTTGAGCGTGTGAAAAATACTGACCGCACCGAGACCCGTCAGCAGGGAGAAGGAAGCCGCCAGCAGCAGAATCAGTTTCGTCTGCGGATAGGCTTTCGAAAGGGGCTCGGCGGCAGAACTGATGATACGGGCGTCGGAGGCGGAGAACTGGCGATCAGGCAGGACACCCTTGCGTACCGCTTCCTCGATGGCCTGTTGCTGTCCCTTGATCTCGTCGATGCGCCCTTGCAGCCATTCATTGTTGCGCTGCATGGACAGAGACCTGGCATCGATCTGGTCGCGGATGAAGGCGGCGGTGATCGAATTGGCGATCGAGGCGGCCTTGGCGGCGGATTTCGAGCGATAGCCGATCTCGAGCACCAGGGATTGCCCGATTCGACGTACCGTGACGCGGTCGCTGAAAGTGGTGAAGGCCGCTGCATCATGGCGTTTGACCAGATCCGGCGTCACGCCCTGGGCCGGCAGCGGGCCGACGAATTCGGGATCGTTCTGCAGATTCAGCGTTTGGAACACCAGGCGCAGAACCCGTTCGGATTTCACGATCTGAATCTGGCTCTCGATCTGCGAATTGTCGAGATTGGTCTGCAGAAGGCCGGGATCCACCCCCTGGGAACTTGAGAAGGAGCTTCTGGGCTCCAGAATCACGAAGGAGGCTGCGTAATATTCCGGCGGGGTGCTGACGATGTAGATGATCGCGGCGAAGACGCAGAGGATGAACCACAGCACCAGGCCGCGGGCATAGCGCATGATCTCGACGAGAATGTCGCGCAAGCCGAAACTCGTGGGCTGATCATTCAGCGGCCTGAGATAGAGCATGTCAGCGGCCTCGAACCTTCAACAAAATCCATGAACAGGGCGACATTGGAACGACGGGATCGCGGGCAATCCCAACGATCCGGTTCGAGCGCGCTCGAACATGTCACATTGCGGAAAGCCTGGAGGCAGTGCGCTGCCGCGCGGCCGGTTCCGCGCAGGCAATGCAGAGTTCAGGTCGAATATCGCGCTTATAGAGTTAGGGAAGGCAAGTCGCAATGCTTGGCTCGCAATACTATTGGTCATGATGGTGGAAGGTTTGGCTCACCCCCGTTCGCGGCAAGCCAAGCTCAAATCATACGGTGGAAACATGTTGTGGCGACGGCATGACTTCCAGGAATACGTCATGCTTTTCCGGACCGCCTCTCGCGGATGAGGTCGAGATAACCTTGGGCCGATTTCCGCCATGAATAGGCCTCGACGCGCTTGCGCCCTCGTTCGGAGAACGTGGAACGCAAGGTATCTGAGCCGGCCAGACTCTCGATATGGCGGAGCCAAGCAGCAGGTTGGTCGGGCGGCGCCAGCAATGCCGCATCGCCGCACACCTCCGGCATGCTGGCCTGATCGGATGAGATCACGGGACAGCCGAGCGCCATTGCCTCGACGATCGGCAGGCCGAAACCCTCGGTGAAGGAGGGAAACAGCAGGCACAACGCGCCCTGCAGCAGGGCTGCCAGGTCGTCATCATCGACGAAGCCCATGAAACGTACGTTCGGCGCGGGGGCCCGGTGTTCTTCCGCGGCAAAAATGCTGGATTGGCCGCCAGTCACGACAATGTCGATGCCGCGCTCGTCGAGGGCTTGGGCGAGATCGAGCACCATCGCGACATTCTTGTGGCGGGCGCGGCTGCCGATGATGAAGACATAGGGCCGTTCGAACCGGTGCTTGGTGCGAATCGAGGAGCGGGATGCGTTCCAGCGAAAGACATGCTCGTGGCCATTGGGCAGAACGACGATATCTTCGCGGGCGATCGGCAGATGACGGGCAAGCTCTCCCGCCGAGAAATGCGAGACGGTGGTAATCGCGGCGGCGCGCCGAACCAGCAGGGGCAGGAGCGTCCCGTAAACGGCACGAAAGGCCCGGCTGTAGCTCGTCGGCATGTTGGCGACATTGGCATCATGGATGCAGACGACCTGCCTGCTGCGGGCGACCGGTCCCAGATTGCATAAATTCAGCAGGAAGCGGCGATCGAGCAGGGGCAGTTCCATCTGCTCCCAAAAATGCCCGCGCAAGCGTTGGGATCGTCTGGCCTGGATGGCGCGGTAGGCGGGAACGTCACTGCTGTCCGGCAGATAGAGGCTGGCCTGCCCTCCTTGCTGATGCAGGAGTTCGTCGAGATGGGCAGTGATTTCCCGCGCATAGCGCTGCACGCCGGTGACCGGTTGGGTGAGGAAGCGCCCGTTGATCGCAAAGGAAAGCGGATCGATCATGGTTGCCGAAAGAGCTCGTGAGGCGGGAGCCGGGTCAATCGCGCTCGATTGCGGCAATGTGTCGACGTTCATCGCAGGCCTTCCCTTTCGATGCAAGCGACCTGAGGACCAGCGTGCGAGGCGTCGGCTGAACAAGCCACAGCGGTCAAAAAAAGACGCCCGAAGTCGGTGGTGCTTCGGGCGCAAGGCTGACAGTTACTCGATCGCTTGAACTGCGGCCGACTCTTGAACCAAGCTCAATAGGAGCCGGAGGGACGCAACACGGCCGGGATCGTCTTCAGGATGATGACGATGTCGCTCCACAGGCTCCATTCGCGCACATAGCGGACATCGAGGCTGACACGATGCTGATAGGACACATCGCTGCGGCCGCTGACCTGCCACAGGCCGGTGAGACCGGGCCGCACCTTGAGATAGTCCTCGATATGGGCGCCATAGCGCACCATTTCGTCGCGGACGATCGGCCGGGGACCAACGAGGCTCATGTCACCACGGATGACGTTGAGGAGCTGGGGCAGCTCATCGATGCTGGACTTTCGCAGGAACTGGCCGAGCGGGGTGATGCGCGGATCGTTCTTGAGCTTGTGGGTCTCTTCCCATTCTTGGCGGGCCGCACTATTGGCGGCCAGATGCTCGCGCAGCACCTCGTCCGAGTTCGTCACCATCGAGCGGAACTTGAGGCACGGAAAGAGTGCGCCGCCACGACCAACGCGGTTGTGCCGAATGAAGATAGGCCGGCCCTGAAGGACGAGCAGCACGCCGAGCAGCAGCATGAAAAGTGGCAGCAGGAAGACGAGTGCGGCCGAGGCAGTGACAATGTCGAGCACGCGCTTGCCTCCCTTTGCCATTTCAAGGGATAGGCCGCTTCTTTGCTTGTTTGATTTGAACAAGGAAGCATCGTCTTTGCCGGGTATACGGCTAAGACTGTTCGAGCTAGCCAAGTTTTCCATCTCTCGCCTCGGTCAGAGTGCTGCGTTACGCTATGTTATTCATCCCGGGTGGAGTTGCCGTTCAGCATGTTGCGCTGCGGCAACCAAAACAAAATCGGGCTTGGTGCGGCGTTTGGAAGTTTTTGCCGGCGTTTGTAAACACAAGCCGAAGCGTGTTTTGATTTGGATGAATTTATTGATCCTGAATTGCTGAATTTCGTGTTGGAAATCAAGGATTAGGGCTGTTGGAATTTGGGGGGGTTAGTACCTACCGTTGCGTTGAGTTAGAGGCATACCCCTATCCAAAAAGGATAGAGTTTGATTAAATCCATACCGTTTAGGAGGTAGGTGAAGGGGGATGCTGCATCGCAGAAACGGGTTAGGTCTATCTCTTTGGAAGGTTGGCTGGCTTAATTTTCTGCTTCTCCGCCGTATTTTTCCCTATCCTCGGGGAGTGTATGGGTAGCCTATCCTAGACTCTCGAATAGGATCGCCCCGCTTTCGGCACCGCCGGGAGAGCATCATCGTCATGGGAGGCGCCTTCAAAGGGAGAGAAAGGATAGTATCGAAAGCGCAATCTCGCGGGGACTCGCTAGGAATTTGGCGGGTTTCAGGCCAAAAATGGCCGAATAGCCCACCCAGGCGGGATGTGTGCTAGAACGCACATCGTGGCCGGCCCGCATGTGCTAATCCGCAAAGCTTGCGGTCACCCCGTCGCAGTTTGCCGGGCGTTTCGCGCTCCGGCGGGATGGGGCGGATTACCCCCTTCGTCGTACGCCCGAATGCTTTGGTGCGAGCTGCGAAAACTGTATTTGTGCTTTGAATTGGGCATTCGACTTGGGGCCCGCAGGAAGAATTGGTGCAATGCGAGTTGCAATCGTACATTACTGGTTCGTCGGCATGCGCGGCGGCGAAAAGGTCATCGAGGCGCTTTGCGAGCTTTTCCCGCAGGCCGACATCTTCACCCATGTCTATCGGCCCGACGCCGTGTCGCCGGTGATCCGACGCCATAAGGTATCGACGTCCTTCATCAGCCGCTTGCCAGCCGCCCATCGCCTCTACAAGTCCTATTTGCCCCTGATGCCGATGGCCCTCGAGAATCTCGACCTTCGCGGCTACGATCTGGTGATCAGCAGCGAATCCGGGCCTGCGAAGGGCATCGTTCCGCCGGCGGATGCAGTTCATATCTGCTATTGCCATTCGCCCATGCGCTATATCTGGAACATGTTCCACGACTACCGCGAGCGTAGTGGCTTCCTGACTCGCATGATGATGCCCCCGATCGCGCATTATATTCGCAACTGGGATGCAGCCTCTGCGTCACGCGTTGATCATTTCGTCTCGAATTCGAAGACCGTGGCTCGCCGCGTCCAGTCTTATTATCGACGCGATTCAGATGTCATATTCCCGCCCGTCGATACGGCGGCGTTTCGCCCCGTCGAGACGTCCGAACTCGAAGACTATTATCTGATGGTGGGTGAACTGGTCAGCTACAAGCGGCCGGACCTGGCGGTGGAGGCCTTCAACCGAACCGGCAGGAAACTCGTCATCATCGGCGGCGGCGAGATGTTCGCCAAGGTCAAGGCCATGGCGGGGCCGACCGTCTCGGTCCTGGGGCCGCAGCCCTTCAGCGCGCTGCAGCATCATTATGCCCGTTGCCGGGCTCTGGTGTTCCCGGGCGAGGAGGATTTCGGCATCGTGCCGGTGGAGGCCATGGCCAGCGGGCGTCCTGTGATCGCCTATGGGCGGGGAGGGGCGACGGAAACCGTGATTGCCGACAGGACCGGGGTGTTCTTTCAAACCCAGAGCGTGGAAGCCATCATTGATGCGATCGAGCGCCTGGAAAAGACGGATATCGACCCCTCGGCGATTACGGCCCATGCGGCGGGTTTCGGCAAGGAAGTCTTCACTGAAAAAATGCGCGCCTATGTCGAGCGGCGCGTGCATGAAAAAAGCACGCAGGCATAGTCGATGTGAGAGCATCACTGCGTTATTTCAAAGCAGACCGGATCAGGCCTTCCCGTAAGGCCCGTTCATTGAAGGACGGTATTGAAACCCATGAGTTTCTCAGCATTTCACAGGGCCTCGTTTTGCCGCAAATCACGACGTGCAAGCCTGCGTCGCCTGGTGACAGGCCTGCTGACCGCAGTGGTTGCCACGATGGGGATCGCGACGACGGCGCTGGCCGAGCCCTATCTGCTCGGGCCGGAAGACAAGCTCAAGATCAGGGTCTATGACTGGCGCGCTTCCTCGAGCGAGGTGCATGAATGGGCTGCGTTGACAGGCGAATTCGTCGTGGGCGCGTCCGGCAACGTATCCCTGCCGCTCATCGGCGAGGTTCCGGCGGCCGGCAAGAGCACGGGCGACCTGTCTGTCCTGATCGGCGAGAAGCTGCAGGCCAGCATCGGCCTTTCCAATCGGCCGGATGCCTCGGTGGAAGTGTCGACCTACCGGCCCTTCTACATCTTGGGCATGGTGACCACGCCCGGCCAATATCCCTATAAGCCCGGCCTCACCGTACTCCAGGCCATCAGTACGGCGGGGGGTGTGCTGCGTGTCTCCGATTTCGGGCTTCTCAGCTTCCAGCGTGAAAGCCTGGTCAATCGCGGCGATCTGCGGACCCTGGCGGTGGAACGGCTGGGGCTGCTGGCGCGCGAGGCGCGCCTCGATGCCGAATTGCGGGATAGCGACACCATAACCTTCCCCAAGGAGCTGATGAGCCAGGCCGACACGCCGCAGATCGCCCAGATGATGAAGGAGGAGCAACTCCTGTTTGAGGCACGCAAGCAGGCATTGCGCTCACAGGAGGATGCGATCAACCAGACCAAGAAGCTGCTCGGCTCGGAGGTCGAATCTCTCAAGGCCAAGAGCCAGTCCCTGGAGCGCCAGCTCGACTTGGCCAAGCAGGAACTGGATAACGTCAATGGCCTGGTGTCCAAGGGTTTGGCTGTCGCCTCGCGCAAACTGGCGCTGGATCAGAACGTCTCGCAATTCGAAAGCAACCGCCTGGATATCGATCTGCTGATCTTGCGTGCGCAGCAGGATATCTCGAAGGCCGAACGCGATGTCGTCGACCTGCACAACAAGCGGCGCAACGACATTCTGACCGAGATCTCGGACGTCCGCAGCAAGATCTCGGTGAATGCCGAGAAGACGACGACGACGCAGGGGCTCATCTACAACGCCGAGGTGCAGGCGCCGCAGGCTGTCGTCTCCCAGATCGGCAACATCAACAGCAAGCTGACCTTTGCCATCATCCGGCGGGTCGGAGACAAGACGCAGACGATCGAGGCGAATGAAGCCGACCCGGTCTATCCCGGCGACGTGGTGAGAGTGGATCGCATCGGCGCAGCACCCAACGGCCAGGAGATCGTGCCGCGCTCTTCCGCTTCGGCGCAACCTTGATTGCCAGGCACCGGGAAGGCGGAGCATGCCGCCTTCCCGGTGCCGTCTTATCGGGCATCGTGGAAGATGAGGCCCAATGTGTGCCTCTGTCCCGAGCGAACGCGGCTGACGCCGTGGCGCAGATTGACGCGATAGGACCCTCTGCTGCCCTGGACCGGCCGGTTATGCACGGCGAAGGCGACGGCATCGCCCTGGCGCAGGGGCACGACCTCGACCCGGCTCTGCATGCGAGGCCGCTGTTCGGTGAGGACGAATTCGCCACCGGTGAAATCGCGGCCGGGCTCAGAGAGGAGAATGGCAACCTGGATCGGAAAGGCCAGGTCGCCATACAGATCCTGGTGGAGACAATTGAAGTCTCCGGGCCCATATTGCAGCAGCAACGGGGTCGGGCGGTTCTGACCGGCTGCGTGGCAGGCCTTTAGAAAATCGGCATGTGCGGCCGGATAGCCTGCCTCAATTCCCATGCGCCGGTTCCAGGCGTTGGCGGTTGCGGCAAGATGCGGATAGAGTGCGGTTCTGAGCTCGCCGATCAGCGCCGGTAGGGGATAGGCGAAATAGCGGTATTCGCCGCGGCCGAAGCCGTGCCTCGCCATATGGACATGGCTGCGGAAATGCGTCTCCCGCGCATAGAGATCGGCGATGCCCCGGCATTCCTCCGGCGAAAGCAGGCCATCCAGCACGGTGCAGCCATAATCATCGAGTTCGCGGGTCAGCCCCTGCCAATCATAGGCCGCGACCCGGTCGACACCATAGGCGTTGGGAACAGGCAGGGAAGCAGGCTGGGGGCGTGGCAGGCCGGACATGGGCTTGTCCTTTCGTCATCATGATGGGTTCACGATGACTTTAGGTCGGCCCGGCCGAACCGACATTCCGATCTCTGCTGCCTGCCTCTATACTCCACCATAGGCCATCAAACATGACGACACCGCGTGCAAGGGCGCGCGGTGCGGTTCGGAGACGTTCGGACGTGTCGGGATCAGTGCTTGGTCTGTGTCTTGGCGAAGCGGCACTCGGCTGCCATGGCGGCCGCGTCCAGGCGCACCATGGCATCGGTGATGATCCTGCGGGCCTCGATCGGAATCTTGCCACGCATGGCCAGGAAATCGCCGGCGCGGCGATGGTCGGATTCGGGTAGGGCTTCGAGTTGCAACAGGGCGTCGGCCCAGCGGAGGCAGGCCTTGACCTTTGCCGGGGATCTACGGTCCCTGAGATTGGCCATCGCGTCATGCGTCGCGAACTCATATTCGAGTGCCGCTGCGATGGCCGGGTCTTTCGGCTCTTTCATGGATGCCTAGCTCACTGGGGTCGTTCAAATGGAAGGTAGATTGCTCCCAGACAACTTAATGAAATCGATCTCAAAATGCAGACCGGCAAATTTGCGGGGTATTTTTGGGGTGGTGCGGGAAATACGTTTTTCGCCTCGGCCGAAAGTAGCAATCCATTCCACCATGCGGCTAGGAGACGTAGCTGTCATGCTGCCGTCACAGTGCCGGATGACGTAAGGAGAGGCCGGCAGGAGTTTAACGGCTGTCTTAGCCTGTCGGTTCCTATCGCCGGCATGGCCTTTCCGTCACCCCTTTTTTCCTCCTCATCTACCGCAAAGAGGTATGGGAAACCGGCGGTGTCGAGGCGAGATGGGAGGGTAAGCGCCGATTTTTACATCGATTTTC
Source organism: Labrys sp. (in: a-proteobacteria) (assembly GCF_047605565.1). Lineage (NCBI taxonomy): Bacteria > Pseudomonadati > Pseudomonadota > Alphaproteobacteria > Hyphomicrobiales > Xanthobacteraceae > Labrys > Labrys sp. (in: a-proteobacteria). Next base: position 23,425 of record NZ_JASGFM010000008.1, on the reverse strand, counting down.
CTATCTTGGACGGTGATCGGCGGGCAAGGGTCGAAATCCGGCGGAGCGGACGATAGGATCGTCGCTGCGGCAGGGACCGCAGTGTTCCTGGTGCCGCTACGAGGAGTAAGACCATGACGATTTCCACCACCAGGCTGCCGGATGGTTCCGCCGTGCCCGTATTCGGGCTCGGCACCTGGGGCATGGGCGAGGCGAGGCGGGAGGCCGGAGCCGAGGTCGCCGCCTTGCGTGCCGGGCTCGATCTCGGCATCGGCCTGATCGATACCGCCGAAATGTATGGTAGCGGCGGTGCCGAACAGGTGGTCGGCCAGGCAATCGCGGGACGGCGCGATCAGACCTATCTCGTCTCCAAGGTCCTGCCTTCGAATGCTGGCCGCCGCCAGGCGGTTCGCGCCTGCGAGGAGAGCCTCAAGCGGCTGGGCACCGACCGCATCGATCTCTATCTCCTGCATTGGCGCAGCTCGACGCCGCTCGAAGAGACGATTGCGGCCTTCGAGGACCTGAAGCAGGCCGGCAAGATCCTGCGCTGGGGCGTTTCCAATTTCGACGTCGACGATATGCAGGAGATCGAAGCGATCAGCCCGGACTGCCAGGCCAACCAGGTGCTCTATAATCTGACGCGGCGCGGAATCGAATATGACCTGACGGGCTATTGCCGCGAGCGGTCCATGCCGATCATGGCCTATTCTCCCATCGAGCAGGGAGCACTGGCCAGGCACCGGGTGCTGGACGCGATCGCGCGCGACCATGGCGCCACCCCCGCACAGATCGCGCTCGCCTGGGTACTCGACAAACCCGGGATCGTCGCCATTCCCAAGAGCCGTCATCCCGAACGGGTGAAGGAGAATCTAGGATCGCTGGCGATCAAGCTGAGCGATGCCGATCGCGCCAGCCTCGATGCGGCCTTCCCGCCACCACGCCGCAAGCAGGGTCTGGAGATGCTCTGAGCCGGTCAGGACCAGTCGCGCTTGCGCATCGGAACCAGGGGACCGAGGCTGTCGAGATAGGCCGAGCTTCCATTGTCGGCATAGGTCGACAGCACGACATTCTTGTCGCGGAAGGACTTCAGGACCTGCCCGAGACCATTGGCCCCCTCGGCCCGGACCTGCCTGACCAGGCCGAGATCGATATTGATCGGGAAGATCTCGGTGGCCTGGCCGCATTGATGCAGCACCACACCGGTCGGATCGACGACGAGCGAGCGGCCGACACCGCCGCCATCCAGGCCGTTCACGTCGAAGACGTAGCAGGAGAACATCACCGCGGTAGCCTGGACGATGGCAAGCTCGGCCTGGCGATCGGTGGTACCGGTCAGCACCGGGTGGATCAGCACCTCGACGCCCGCCGAGGTCAAGGTGCGCGTGGTCTCCGGGAACCAGATATCGTAGCAGATCGACAGGCCGAAACGACCGACCTCGGGCACGTCGAAGACCAGGAACTCGCTGCCCCCGGTGACACCGGCCTCGAACGGCATGAAGGGAAACATCTTGTCGTAGCGCCCGACGATCTCGCCGGCAGGATTGATCACCACGGCATGGTTGAAGGTCTTGCCGTCGCGCTCGACGAAGACGCTGCCCGGAATGATCCAGATGCGATGCTTGGCAGCCAGCGCCTGGAAGATGGCCTCGTCGGCCAGGGGATCGGCTGAAGCGCAGGCATGCAGCGGTCCATGCGCGGCAAGCTCGCTGAACACCACCATGTCGACGCCGGGATAGAGCGCCATTGTCTTTTCCAGTTGCGCCGCCATCGCCGCGATGTTCTGGCCGGTGACCGGCACGGGCATCTGGATGCCGGCGATCAGGAAACGGGAATTGTCCCGCCGTGGAGGCGGTGCCGGTGCGTCGTTCACCTCGGGGTGAAGGCCTGACATGTTTTTCCGGTTCTCATGGGTTCACTCCACTTGCCGGGTAGCCGTTTTCGCGGCGGAATCCAAGCGGAGCATGGAACGCGGCTGTGGAGCGACGAGATCGTCGAGGGCCACGCCTTTGAAGGGTTTGGTCGATTTCAGCACGATATAGCTCGACAGATTGCCGATCTTGGGCCCGAGCTTCAGCAATTCATCGGACAGCATCTGGTAGGAACCGATATCGGGGCAGACGAAGCGTACCAGATAGTCGATCGGGCCGCTCACCTTGGTGCATTCCACCACATAGCGCATGCCCATCACCATCTTTTCGAAGGTGAGAAAGTCGTCGAGGCCATGACTGTTCAAGGTCACGGCGGCGATGACGTCGACATGCCGGCAGACTTTGGCGATGTCGATGCTGGCATGGTAGCTTGAGATCACACCGGCCTTTTCGAGGCGTTTGACACGCTGGAGGCACGGGCTGGGCGACAGGCCCACCGCATCGGCCAGTTCCTGGTTGGTGGCGCGGGCATCCGCCTGCAGACGCGCCAGGATGCGCAGGTCGACCTGGTCGAGCCGGATCGAGCCATCATCGTCTTTCATATGCTTCGCTCCCTGCCGCTCGACCTCTCGCCGCGATTCCGGCGGGCCCGCTTTCAAGGCGGCATGAGGATACCTTGCGGGTGATCTCGTCAAGACGGAGCGCGGGCCCCGAGCGGCACAAACTTGCGTGTCGCCATGCTCCGGCAGCAGCAAGTGTTGAAATGTGACGGAAATTTGGCAGCACTTTTGCTGGGCCGGGAGCTACACTGGCGCACAATAAGAAGGCACCGCAAGGGCAATCCAGGGGAAGTGAAAGCATGGCGTCATCCCTCATCGAGCGGCTCACCCGCAAGAAGCCAGTCAGTCGATTGGTCGCCGATACCGCCGACAGCGGCGATGGCCACGGTCATCTCGGCCGTTCCATTACTTTGTTCCAACTCACCATGTTCGGCGTGGGTGCCACGATCGGTACCGGCATTTTCTTCGTGCTGAGCGAGCAGGTGCCCGTGGCCGGCCCGGCGGTGGTGATCTCCTTCGTCATCGCAGCCGTCACGGCGGGGCTGTCGGCGCTGTGCTACGCCGAGATGAGCTCGATGATCCCGGTCTCCGGCTCCTCCTATTCCTACGCCTACGCCACGCTGGGCGAGGGCGTTGCCTTCTTCGTGGCGGCTTGCCTGGTACTGGAGTATGGCATCTCCGCCGCAGCGGTGGCGGTCGGCTGGGCCGAATATGTCGAAAAGCTCCTGAGCAACCTGACGGGCATCGTGCTGCCGGGTTGGATGACCAAGGGACCGATCACCCTTCCCGATAGCGACAACCCCTTCGCCATGGCCTTCTTCGGTGATGGTTCAGGCCTGATCAACCTGCCGGCAGTGATCCTGGTGGCTCTGTGCTGCCTACTGCTGCTGCGCGGTTCCAAGGAATCGGCGCGCACCAACGCCATCATGGTGCTGATCAAGCTGGCGGTGCTGACGCTGTTCATCGTGATTGCCGGCAGTGCCTTCAACGCCGCCAATTTCACGCCCTTCTTCGGGGAGAAGGGCTTCAACGGCGTGCAGGCGGCTGCGGCCTCGATCTTCTTCACCTTCGTGGGCCTCGACGCGGTGTCGACGGCGGGCGAGGAAGTGGTCAATCCCAAGCGCAACCTGCCGCTCGCCATCATTTCGGCCCTGGTGATCGTCACCAGCTTCTATGTGCTGGTGGCCGTTGCTGCCCTCGGCGTGCAGCCTGCCAGCCAGTTCGGCGGGCAGGAGGCGGGCCTTGCCACCATCCTCCAGAACATCACCGGTGCAGCCTGGCCCGCCAATCTCCTGGCGGCCGGCGCGGTGATCTCGATCTTCTCGGTCACGCTGATCGTGCTCTATGGCCAGTCGCGCATCCTGTTCGCGGTGTCTCGCGACGGTATGCTGCCGGCCATCTTTCATGACGTGAACCCACGCACCATGACCCCGGTCGCCTGCACCATCATCGTCTCGGTCTTCGTTGCGCTGATCGCGGCCTTCGTCCCGGCCGGCCTGCTATGGGATCTCACCAGCATGGGCACGCTGGTCGCCTTCACCGTGGTCTCGGCCGGCGTGCTCATCCTGCGCTATACCCAGCCCGACATGCAGCGCGGCTACCGGGTTCCGTTCGGTCCGGTCCTGCCGATCCTCTCGATCATCGCCTGCATCTATCTCATCCTGAGGCTGAGCGGCATCGTCTTCGCCATTACCGGCGTCTGGATCGCCATCGCCGCGCTGCTATACTTCACCTATTCGGCCCGCCATTCGCGGCTGGAGGCTTCTGACAACGCAGTCGGCGAGGCAGCCCAATGAAATATCTGGTTGGCCTTTCCGCCGATCAGGGCGGGCGCGAGGCGCTCGCCCTCGGTGCGGTGCTGTCGCGTTCCTGCGGCGCCTCCCTGGTCGTATGTACCGTCACGCCCGACACCTGGGGTCCGCCGTCGCCGGCCCGCGTGGATGGCGAATACGGCAGTTTCCTGCACCAGCATGCTACCAAGGCGCAGGAGAAAGCCAGAGCGAGCCTGCCTCCCGACGTGCAGGCCGAATTCGTCATCGTCTCTGCCCCGTCGGCGCGTGAAGGCCTGTTGCAGGTCGCTTCCGACATCGATGCCGATTGCCTGGTGCTGGGGTCGACCCGTGCCGCCCCGTTGGGGCGTTTCGGGGAAGGACATGTGACAACCGATGTGCTGCGCTCGGCCCATCTGCCGGTTGCCGTGGCGCCGAGGGGCTATTCGGCCGATGCGAGAACACAGGTGCGGCGGCTGAGCTGCGCCTTTGCCGGCAGCACCACCTCGCCGGGGCTGGCGCGGCGCAGTGCCGACCTGGCCCAATTGCTCGGCGTTCCCCTGCGCCTGGTGACGTTGGTGGTGCGTGACAAGCAGATGTATCCGACCGGGGCAGGCTATGATGCCGAGAACATCGTCTCCAACACCCTGCGCGAACAGGCGAGCGCCGCACAGGCTGCCGTTCTCGAACATTGGGACGGTCCCGTCGCGATTTCGGGGGAGATCGGCGACGGCAAGAACTGGAAGGCCGCCTTCGATTCGCTGCTTTGGGCGAATGCCGAATTGCTGGTCGTGGGGTCGAGCAGCCTCGGGCCCGTGATGCGGGTGTTCCTCGGCTCAAATTCCAGCAAGATCGCGCATAATTCCCCGGTGCCCTGCCTCATCCTGCCGCGCGTGGACGAGTAGGGGATTACCGGCTACCAGAAACTGGGGGCCTTGTTCCCAGTTACTCGAAGTTCAGGATGCGGGCGGTCGCGGGAGTGGCGAGCGCCGGCTCCATCGGAGGAAGTCATGACAGCCAAATCCTTCAACCAGCCGCTCGGTGGAAACGAGATGCCGCGCTTCGGCGGCCCCGCCACCATGATGCGGCTGCCGACCCAGCCGACCACGGACGGGCTGGACGCCTGTTTCGTCGGCATCCCCATGGATATCGGGACCTCGAACCGGCCGGGCACGCGCTTCGGGCCGCGGCAGATCCGTACCGAATCCTGCATGATCCGCCCCTACAACATGGCGACCCGGGCCGCCCCGTTCGACAGCCTGCAGGTGGCCGACATCGGCGACGTCGCCATCGATACCTTCAACCTGCCCAAATGCGTCGACATCATCACCGATGCCTATCGGGGGATCATCAAGAATGGCTGTCGGCCGCTCACCTTGGGCGGTGACCACACGCTGAGCTATCCGATCCTTAGGGCCATGGCTGAGAAATACGGCCCCGTCGGCCTGATCCATGTCGATGCCCATGCCGACATCAACGAACATATGTTCGGCGAGGCGATCGCCCATGGCACGCCCTTCCGCCGGGCGGTCGAGGCAGGCGTGCTCGATACCAAGCGTTGCGTGCAGATCGGCGTGCGCGGCACCGGCTATGCCGCCGACGATTTCGACTGGCCGCGCGAGCAGGGCTTCCGCGTGGTACAGGCCGAGGAGTGCTGGCACAAGTCGCTGACGCCGCTGATGGAGGAAGTCCGCGCCCAGGTCGGGAACGGCCCGGTCTACCTGACCTACGACATCGACAGCCTCGATCCCTCGATCGCTCCTGGCACGGGAACGCCGGAAATCGGCGGCCTCACCACCATCCAGGCGCTCGAGATCATCCGCGGCTGCTGGGGCCTCAACCTGGTCGGCTGCGACCTCGTCGAAGTGTCGCCACCCTATGATCCGGCTGGCAACACCGCGATCACCGCGGCCAATCTCCTGTTCGAAATGCTCTGCGTGCTTCCGGGCGTACAGAGGCGCAACGCCTAGGGGCGAATTGCGAGTTCGCAATTCTTCCTAGCTCCCTGTCTTGACGCATTTTCTCGATCGTAAAGTCTGCCGACTTTTCTGGAAAATGCTTTTGCAAACGGTACATCACATGTCAGGCCAGTCCCTCACCACGGGCGAATACCTTGTCAGGCTGCTGGAGTCCTATGGCGTCGACCTGATCTTCGGCATACCCGGCGTGCATACGGTGGAACTCTATCGCGGCCTGCCGGCCACGAAGATCCGCCACGTCACGCCGCGCCACGAGCAGGGCGCCGGCTTCATGGCCGACGGCTATGCCCGGGTGACGGGCAAGCCAGGCGTGTGTTTCATCGTCACCGGTCCGGGCATGACCAATATCGCCACCGCCATGGGCCAGGCCTATGCCGATTCGGTGCCGATGCTGGTCATCTCGGCGGTTAATGCCCGCGACCAGCTCGCGATGGGGCAGGGGCGGTTGCATGAACTGCCTTCCCAGCGCAACTTGGTGGCCGGCGTCGCCGCCTTCAGCCATACGCTGCTCGATCCCGACCAGCTTCCCGAGGTGATGGCACGCGCCTTTACCGTGTTCAATTCGCAGCGCCCGCGCCCCGTGCATATCGAGATCCCTCTCGACGTCATCGTCGCACCCGCCGATCATCTGTCGAGTGAGGCCTGGCCCCTGCCGGCCAAGGCTGCCGCCAGCGGCGCCGCCATCGAGAAGGCGGCCGGCATTCTCAAGGCCGCCAAGCGGCCGCTGATCGTGGCGGGCGGTGGGGCCGCCGATGCGGCGGCTGAAATCGCGGCGATCGCCGGCAAGCTCGACGCGCCCGTCTTCACCACCATCAATGGTCGTGGCATCCTCGAGCCCGGCCACCCGCTAGCCCTCAACGGCAATCTCGGCATGGCTCCGCTCCTGGCCGAACTCGCAGCCAGCGATGCGATCCTGGCCATCGGCACCGAGTTCGGCGAGACGGAAATGTATCCCGAACCCCAGCCGCTCAAATTCGGCGGGCCGCTGATCCGCATCGACATCGATCCGCTGCAGCTCGCCGCCGGACTGCGTTGCGACCTGCCCATCGCCGCCGATGCCAAGCTGGCAACTGCGGCCTTGCTCGCGGCGCTCGGCGAGGCACGGCCGGCCGGCGAGGGCAAGGCGCGTGCCAGCGCGGTGCGCGCCAAGGTCGAGGAGGGGCTGTGGCCGGCCTGCCGGACCCACGGCAAGCTGATGGACATCGTGACGCGCACCCTGCCGCAAGCCGTGGTCGCCGGCGACCAGACCGAGCCGGTCTATGCCGTCAACCAGTTCTACCAGGCACCGCAGCCGCGCTCCTATTTCAACTCCTCCACCGGCTATGGCACGCTCGGCTACGGCCTGCCTGCCGCGTTCGGTGCCAAGCTCGGTGCGCCCGACCGGCCCTCAGTCTGCCTGATCGGCGATGGCGGCCTGCAATTCTCGCTGCAGGAAATGGCGAGCGCCGTGGAGGCGAAGATCGCCACGGTGGTGATCATCTGGAACAATACCTCCTATGGCGAGATCAAGGCCTTCATGGCCGACAGGGACATCCCGCAGATCGGCGTCGACATCTTCACGCCCGATTTCGTCGGGCTGTCCCGCGCGCTCGGCTGCGCCGCGGCTTTGCCTGAAACCATCGAGGAACTGACGCGCGAACTGGCCGCCTCCTCGGGCCGCCAGGTGCCGACGGTGATCGAGATCCGGGCCGGCTCGCCGCTCGCCCTTGCCTTGGCCCAGTGAGGCCGGCCATGCAGCACCAGCTCTTCATCGACGGTCGCTGGCAGGATCCGGTCGAGCCCGGGCAGATCCCGGTCTTCGATCCCTATCGGGGGGCCGCTTATCACCAGGTCGCGGCTGCCGGCCCGGCCGATGTCGCCAAGGCGGTCGAAGCAGCGAAGGCAGCTTTCCCGGCCTGGCGTGCCGCTGGGGGTCGTGAACGGGGACGCTATCTCAAGGCCATTGCCGGCAGGCTGACCGAAAGGGCGGAGGAGCTTGCCCGCATCTCCTCGCGCAACAATGGCAAGCCGCTCGGCGAGGCGCGCATCGACATGGCGGATGCGGCCGCGTCCTTTGCCTATTACGCCGAACTGGCTGCCGATCTCGAGGCCAGCCAGAACCGAACTGTCCCCGTACCGGATGCAGCCTTCGGCGCGCGCCTGTGCCGCGAGCCGGCCGGGATCGCCAGCCTGATCGTGCCTTGGAATTTCCCGCTGGTAACGACCTCCTGGAAGGTGGCGCCCGCGCTGGCAGCCGGTTGCACCGTGGTGCTGAAGCCGTCCGAGATCACGCCGGTGGTCGAGCTCGAGCTTGGCGTCATCGCCGCCGAGATCGGCCTGCCGCCCGGCGTGCTCAACATCATCACGGGCACCGGCGAGCGGGTTGGGGCACCGATGACGGTGCATCCCGGCGTGGCGAAGATTTCCTTCACAGGCTCCAATGCCGTGGGTGCCCGGGTGATGGCGGCCGGGGCGCCCGGCACCAAATCGGTCAGCCTGGAACTTGGGGGCAAGTCGCCGATCGTGGTCTTCGACGATGCCGATTTCGACCAGGCGGTGGAGTGCGTGCTGGGCGGCATCTTCTTCAATGCCGGCCAGATGTGCTCGGCGACTTCGCGCCTGCTGGTCGAGCGCTCGATCGCGCCCAGGCTGATCGAGGCGGTGGTGGCGGCCGCGCGTGCCCTCAAGCCGGGCGATCCGCTTGACGAGGGGACGCAGATCGGCCCGATCACCATGAAGGCCCAGCATGACAAGGTGCTGTCCTATATCGAGCGTGGCAAGGCGGATGGATTGAAGCTGCTCACGGGTGGCGGCAAGCCGGCAGGATTGGATCAGGGCTGGTTCGTCGAGCCGACCATCTTCGGGGACGTTCCCGTCGACAGTCCGCTTTGGCGGGAGGAGATCTTCGGTCCCGTCTTGTGCATGCGCAGCTTCGACAGTGAAAGTGAAGCCATTGCACTCGCCAATGACAGCGATTTCGGCCTGGTCGCCACCGTGGTCAGCGAAGACCTCGACAAGGCCAACCGCGTCGCCGATGCGATCGAGTCCGGGCATGTCTGGATCAACAGTCCGCAGGCGATCTTCGTGCAGACCTCCTGGGGCGGCTTCAAGGCCAGCGGCATCGGGCGCGAGCTCGGGCCCTGGGGAATGTCGTCCTATCTGGAGGTGAAGCACGTCACGACGCGCTTGACACGATAGCGAGCAAGTTTGCTAGGTTCTGACTGTATGCCGAAGAAAAAGCATAAGAAGAAGCACAAGATAAGATCAGGAAAGCATAAGGGGTTCGCAATGAAGACCATTCGGAATGTCGCCGATCTGCGCGTTGTCATGCATCGCAACGAGCAGCCGATCTATTTCATATCGGCGACGAATTTCAACCTGATCGGCATTGATGAATGGGTCAGAAACTTCAAATTCATCAGCTATATCGACTGTTTCGACGGACGCCACCCCAATGTCTTCGTTCCCAGCGAGATCCCTCACGCTGAATTCGAAAGTATCGAGGACATCAACAACTATCTTCTTCAGCACAAGGAAGTGATCGACTACATCAAGCGCCGCGGCGGGCGCGCGGTTGCAACCTTCCTGATGTTCGACGAGACGACCGAGGAGATCTGCAACGACCTCGGCATCGAGGTTTGGTTCCCCAAGGCGTCGCTGCGCCAGCGCTGCGACAATAAGATGGAGACCGTGCGCATTGGCAACAAGGCCAAGGTGCCGTCCGTGCCCAATACGCTGGCCGGCGCCAAGAGCTATGAAGAACTGCTGGCTGCCGCCAAGAAAGCCGGTATTGGCACCGATCTCGTCGTGCAGACCGCTTTCGGCGATAGCGGCCACACCACCTTCTTCATCGCCAGCGAGGACGACTACAACAAGCATGCCAAGGAGATCTCGGCCGAGGACGAGGTCAAGATCATGAAGCGGATCAAGTGCCGTGGCGCGACCATGGAGGCCTGCGCCACCAAGTCCGGCACGCTGGTCGGCCCACTGCTCACCGAAGTCGTCGGCCAGCCTGAGCTGACGCCTTACAAGGGCGGCTGGTGCGGCAACGAGATCTTCCCGGGCGCCTTCTCCGAGACCATCCGCGCCAAGGCGCGCGACATGGCCTATCGCTTCGGCAACCAGCTGGTGAAGGAAGGCTATCGCGGCTATTTCGACCTCGATTTCCTGATCGACATCAAGGACAACGAGGTCTATCTGGGCGAGCTCAATCCGCGCATCTGCGGCGCCTCTTCGATGACCAACCACGCCGCCTTCGCCTATGCCGACGCCCCGCTGTTCATGTTCCACCTGATGGAGTTCTCCGGCATCAAGTACAAGATCGATGTCGAGGAACTGAACAATCGCTGGGCGCAGAAGGAATTCATCGATAGTTGGTCGCAGGTGGTGATCAAGGCGACCGACAACATCGTCGATATCGTCACCCATGCGCCTTCGTCGGGCATCTATCGCATGGCGCCCGACGGCAGCGTCTCCTATGACCGCTTCGACTATCACCGCCAGGCGATCGAGAACGAGCAGGAGGCCTTCTTCCTGCGCATCACCGGACCCGGCGATTACCGCTATGAGGGCGCCGATCTCGGCATCCTCATCACGCGTGGTAGGGTGATGAACGACGAGTTCGACCTGAACGAGCGGGCACTGAACTGGATCAAGGGCATCAAGCGGCTTTATGCCACCAAACCCCTGACGGAAGTCCAGCGCGACGACACCCCGTCGGCCGGCTCCTTCAAGATCCTGTAAGCGCGATCATGGATCTCCTGTTCGAAGCCGTGGACGAGGACCAGCCGGGTGCCAAATGGCGCCAGCTGTTCGATCGTCATTGGCACGCCTATAGCCGCTGGTTCATGCGGGACGGCATCAGGGCTCGCCCGACCTATCTGGCAAGCCTGAAGGCGATGCGTGCCCATATGCCTGAGCTTCTGCCGGCCTATGAGGCGATCGTGTCTGCGGCAGGCGACGGCGACCTGGAAGCCCGCTTCCTGTCGATGTGGTGCCCGCCTGTTTATGTCGGCGGTTGCTCCCAAGCGATCATCACCGATCCCGAACCGGCACTCATCCGCAATTACGACTACAGCCCGCGCCTGCTGGAGGGCTCGTGGCTCGCCACCCGCCTCAACGGCAAGCGGGTGGTGGCGGTGGTCGATTGCCTGTGGGGCGTGCTCGACGGCATCAACGAGGATGGTCTTGCCGTCTCGCTCTCCTTCGGTGGGCGGACCGCGGCAGGACCGGGCTTCGGTATTCCGATCGTGCTGCGCTATGTGCTGGAATTCGCCTCTGATACCGCAGAGGCGATCGAGATGCTGCGGCGCATCCCGGTGCACATGTCCTATTCGGTGGCGCTGATCGATCGCGAAGGTCATCACGCCACCGTCTATGTCAATCCCGACCGTCCGGCCGAGGTGGTGGCCAAGCGCGTCAGCACCAACCACCAGCATGGCGTGGAATGGGCGCGCCATGCCCAGACCACCAAATCGGTGGAACGGGAGGCGGCGCTGGAGAAGGCGCTGGCCATACACCAGAGCACCGAGAACGTCCTGGCCGGCTTCCTGCGCCCGCCCGTCTACCAGACCTCGTATGGCAGAGGCTACGGCACGCTCTATACGGCGCTCTATCGGCCGCAGGACGCTTCGGTCGAACTGGTTTGGCCCGGGGTGATCTGGCGGCAGTCCTGTGCCGAGTTCCAGGAGGAGGCGCGCGTCATTCGCTTCAATGACGGCGATTCCGGTGGTTTCGCGCCGACCTTCAAGCAGGGGACTGTGAGCTGACCGCGTCTCCTGCCAAGGATAAGGAATAAGATCCACCTGGTGCGATAATAAGTTGATAATACGGAGGAAAACTCCGTAGGGGAGGCGTAATGAGGGTTGTCGTTCTGGGGGGCGGTGTCGTCGGTACGGCTGCGGCCTGGTATCTGGCAAAGGACGGCCACGAAGTCACGCTGATCGAGCGGCATGCCGATGTCGCCTGCGGGACCAGCCAGAGCAATGCCGGTCTTGTATCGCCGGGCGACTCGACCGCCTGGGCGTCGCCGGCCGCGCTCGTGACCTTCATCAAGTCGCTCTACAAGCCCGACATGGGCATCAAGGTCCGTTTCAACCTCGATCCGAATTTCCTGGCCTGGACCTGGCGCTTCCTGCTGCAATGCACGCAGGCCCGCGCCAATGCGAACACGGAAGTGAAGCTCAGGCTCGCTTTCTACGCCCGCGAATGCATCAACGTGCTGCAGGACGAAACGGGCCTTGCCTATGACGACAAGCGCAAGGGCATTCTCTACTTCTATCGTTCGCAGCAGAGCCTTGAGGCCGGCGCCAAGCATATGGGCTACATCGCCGAACGCGGTCTGAAGATCGAGATCGTCGACAGGGAGCGCCTGGTCGCGCTGGAGCCGGGCCTCGCCGCCGTCAAGCACCAGATCGCCGGCGGCGTCTATTCGCCGATGGACCAGACCGGCGATTCCTGCCTGTTCACCCGCGGCCTTGCCGAACTTGCGCGTGAGCGGCATGGCGTGCAATTCCGCTTCAACACCACGGTGACCGGCCTCGATGTCGAGGGCGACCGGGTGAAGGCCGTGCTGACCGACCAGGGGCCGGTGGCCTGCGATGCCGTGGTGGTGTCGCTCGGGCCCGAAAGCTCGCTGCTTGCCCGCAAGATCGGCATCGACGTGCCCGTCTATCCGGTGAAGGGCTATACCGCCACCATCCCGGTCGACGACGACAAGGGACCGACCATGGGCGGGGTCGACGAGGACCGGCTGATCGCCTATTCGCGCCTCGGCAACCGGCTGCGTATCGCCTCCACCGCCGAATTCGCCGGCTATGACCGAAGCCACAAGCCGGCTGACTTCACCACCATGTTCAAGACGGCGCACGATCTTTTTCCCGGCGCGATCGACGAGAGCAAGGCCGTGCTCTGGGCTGGCCTCAGGCCGATGATGCCGGGTTCGGTGCCGGTGCATGGCCGGGCGCGCTACGCCAATCTCTATCTCGATACCGGCCACGGCCATGTCGGCTGGACGATGGCCTGCGGCTCGGGAAAACTCACCGCAGACCTTGTCGCCGGGCGCCGCCCGGAGATCGACACCACAGGCCTGCTCTACCGGAACTGAAGCGATGCCGGATCCTCAGATTGCCATCGATCTCGCCAGGATCGAGCACAATGCCCGCACCATCGTCGAAACCTGCGCCAAAGCAGGCATCACGCCGTTCGGCGTGACCAAGGGCACCTGCGGCATGCCACAGGTGGCGCGTGCCATGCTGCGCGGCGGCGTGGCCGGCATTGCAGAGTCGCGCTTCGAGAACATTCGCCGCCTGCGCGATGCCGGCATCGATTGCCCGATCATGCTGCTGCGCAGTCCGCCATCCTCGCGGGTCGAGGAATTGGTGCGCACGGTCGACATCAGCCTGCAATCGGAACTCCAGCTGATGCGCGAGATTTCGCGCGTGGCCGAGCGGCTGGGGCGGGTGCACGACGTCATCCTGATGGTGGATCTCGGCGATCTCCGGGAAGGGATCTGGCCGAGCGACCTGATCCCGACGGTGGAAGCGGTGATGGAATTGCCGGGCATACGCATTGCCGGCGTCGGCACCAATCTCACCTGTTTCGGCGCCATCATTCCGACCAAAGAGAATCTCGACCAGCTGGTGGCCCATGCCTACAAGGTCGAAAGCGTCACCGGACGGCATCTCGACTGGGTGTCGGGCGGCAACTCCTCCTCATTGCCTTTGCTGCTGGCGGGCGGCATGCCGGCGGGCGTCAACAATCTGAGGATCGGCGAGGCCATCCTGCAGGGCGGCCGCGACACTTTCCTGGAACAGCCCTGGGAGGCGCTCGATCGCGATGCCTTCGAACTCACCGGCGAATTGCTGGAAGTGAAAGTGAAGCCATCCATGCCGATCGGCAAATCCGGCATCGACGCCTTCGGCAACGTACCCGTCTTCATCGACGAGGGCGACCGCCTGAGGGGCATCGCCAATATCGGGCGCGAGGATGTCATCGCCGAGGGCCTGATGCCGACTAGGGCCGGCGTGAGGGTGCTGGGGGCCTCCAGCGACCATCTGGTGCTCGACCTCACCGAGGCCGATCCGCCGCTCAAGGTGGGCGAGGATGTCAGCTTCCGGCTGAACTATGGTGCGCTGCTGACGGTGATGACGTCGGAATATGTGGAGAAGGTTCCGATGCGGGACGTGATGGAGCAGGGGCAGAGCCGGAGTTATGCGGTCGAAACGGATGAGGTCGGCGGCGCGGTGCTTTCTGCCCATAATGTCGCCGCACGCATCGAGCGGCTCGGTTTCGAGGCAGGTGGAGCGCAGGCATCTATCGTGCTGTCCACCGGCGCAAGGCGAGCCGACATCATGCCCTTAATCGAGACGGCCGGACGCCGCTACGATGCGCTGGGGCTGATCTGGATCGATTCCGACGCGGCGATGATGCCGGACGTGGGGGAGGCAAAGCCTGCGGAGAACGCGGTGCTGCGGCATCTGCTCGCCCGTCTGCCGCCTCATATCACGGCGGAAAACGTGGTTCTTCTCGGCCTGCGCGAAGCCGATCCGCTGGAGGTTGAGGCGCTGAAGGCCTCGCGTATGCGCATCTTCACGATGGCAGAGATAGACGCGGTTGGTCTGCGCCATGCCATGCGCGAGGCGATCGCCATTGCCTGTGCCGGCACGCGAGGCTTTCACCTGTGCTACTCGCCGACCGCCACCGACATGTCGGATTGGAGTGGCGGCATCGGCGGCATCACTGTGCGCGAGACCCATTCGGCCATGGAAATGGCGGCGCTCAGCGCTCGGCTGCGCTCGCTCAGCGTCTCGGGCATCGATAGCGATCTGCCCCCCACCATCGGTGCCGAATGCGCCAATTTCATCCTCTCGGCTTTCGGCAAGACCATTCTCTGAACGCTCATCCCAACAGGAGACTTCCATGATCAGGCGTCTGCACCCCGGCAAGCGGTTCTGCGAGGCCGTCATCGTCAACGGTATCATCACCACCGCCGGCATCACCGGCCGCGATGAGACCGCCGATACGGTCGGCCAGACTAGCGACATTCTTGCCCAGATCGACGCGCTGCTGGCCGAGGCCGGCACCTCCAAGTCCAAATTGATCAGCGCCAGCATCTGGCTGCGGGACATCGCCCATTTCGACCAGATGAACGAAGTCTGGGACCAATGGGTCGACAAGGACAATTTGCCGGTGCGCGCCACGGTGGAAGCGCGCCTGGCCGCGCCCGAACTGCTGGTCGAGATTCAAGTCAGCGCAGTCGTCTAAAGCAGTTCCTCCCGCCCGTGCCCGGCATCGGCGGGAGGCTTGCAAACCGGATGAGACAAGCAGGCTTCAAGGTGCCGCCAGCCCGACCGGCAGGGAACGGAGCGGCTTGATTTCCTTGAGCACGAAGGTCGTCTGCATTTCCTTGATGCGGGGCAGGCGGCGTACGGTGGCCATGGCGAATTGCGCATAGGCGTCGAGATCCGTCGCTACGACCTGCAGCAGGAAGTCGGCGTCGCCGGCGATCGAATAGCAGGCTATGACCTCCTCAAGCCGCAGGACCTCGTTGGAGAAGGCCTCGGCTTCCGCCTCGCTGTGGCTGTCGATCTTGACGCGAATAAAGGCGAGCACGCCGAGCCCAAGCCTGCGGCGGTCCAGCACGGCCTTGTAGCCCTGGATGACGCCGTCCTCTTCCAATTTTCGTACGCGTCGCCAGCAGGGCGAGGTCGAGAGTCCGACCTTGTCGGCCAGGTCCTGATTGGTGAGACGCCCGTCCTCCTGCAAGGCTGTCAGGATTCGGGTATCGGCGGGTTCAAGGTCAGGATGAGGCATGATCTACCTGGTGATATAGAAAATGGGGTACGAGCTACCAAAATTATCAAAAATATAGAACAGAAAGGTGAAATTGGTCGGCGGAATTGCGCTATCCCTGCCTCTTCGAGATCAGCGAGGAGACTTCCGTGAGCGACGACATTCGCCTGGCCATCATCGTCAACCCCGCTCTGCCGATTGGCCTGGTTGCCAATACTGTCGGTGCTGTCTGTGTTGGTCTCGGAGCCCGGATGCCGGTGCTGGGGGCGACCCAGCTCGCCGACCGTCAGGCGCGGCGCATCGACGTCAGCGCCAATCGGCCCGTGCCGGTGCTGCAGGCGGATGGTGAAACCATCCGCGCGATCATGCTCAAGGCATTGCCCGCCGCCGATGAACGGGCAGTGGTGCCCTTTCCCGCCTTTGCCCGCAGTCTGCATGTCTTCGCCGACTATGGCATCTCCATGCCCGCGCGAGATCTCGCCGAGGAGGAGGTCGATGGCCTCGGCCTTGCGGGTCCCACGAAATGGATCCGCTCACTGACCGGATCGCTGAAGCTCCTGCGCTGAGCCGGGCGGCGGCAGTCTCGACAGGGAACTGCAGATGACTCCGCGAGTTTTCCAATAATCGGCCGGGCTGCGACATTGGATCGGCAGGGCGAGCATTCGAATCCTTGACTCTCCGCGGCATATTTTGAAAAGAAAGGGGCGTAAACAGACTAGGTGCCATGCCGTCGTGCAGGAGGCGCCATTCGGATGCCTCGGAAATCGGCATTCGGCTCGGGAGGCGGGCGCCGGACGGAACCGGTCATCACCCGCGAAAGCGTCTTGCGATTTGGCTTAATCGGTGAGACGTCGAAACAAGGGGGCGGCAAGGCGTCGTTTTCAACGAAGCACGTTTTGCGCCAAAGATCATGAACACCTTTCGGCTGGGCCGGGTGGTGCCGTGGTCGGCAAGGTGAAAGGGCTTTTCCCGATGGAATGGGCTGGGAGAGACAGCAATACGGCTGCGGAGCCGTCCTACGCACGCACCTATTATCGTTGGGCTCGTTTCTACGACCTCTTCTTCGATTGGCCGTTCCATCCCGGGCGCCTGGCGGCGGCGCGGGCCGTCGCCCAGGCCGCCGGCAACAATGGCGAGGTGCTGGTCACGGGTGTCGGCACGGGCCTCGAGCTTGCGCTGATGCCGGATAATCTGCGCATCCTCGGCATCGATCTCGCCCGCCCCATGCTCGACATCGCCCGCGAACGGGTCAAGCGCAAGGGGCTCGACCAGGTCAAGGCCCTCAGGGTGATGGACGCGCAGGCCCTGGAATTCCAGGAAGGCCGCTTCGACGTGGTGCTGGCGCCCTATCTTCTCAGCGTGGCGCCTTCGCCCCAGCAAGTGCTCGAGGAAATGTGGCGGGTAACCCGGCCGGGCGGCGAGATGATCATTCTCAACCATTTCTCGGCCGAGGACGGCTGGCGCGTACGGGCGGAGAAGGCGCTGATCGGCGCGGGCGGCTGGCTCGGCTGGCGGCCTTATTTCCCCTATGCGGTGATGACCGACTGGCTGGCCAGCCGCCCCGAGGCGCAGCTGCTCGAGCGCCGTGAAGTGGCGCCCGCGCGCCTGTTCACCGTTCTGCGTATCCGCAAGCCGGCCTGAGAAAACCAGTCTGACATTGCGGGCGTGGCGGCCGAGCGCGTAGACTGGCCGCCCTGTTGCGGAGTGTTGCCATGACTGTCGCCGCCTCGATCCAGAACGCGCCGTTGGAGCGTCCCTCGGAGCCGATCCTGCTGCGAGAGGACAAAGGTGGGGTGACGACTCTCACCCTCAATCGGCCGCAGCAGTTCAATGCGCTCTCCGGGGGTATGCTGGAGGCGCTGCAGCAGGCACTCGACGCGATCGCTGGTGAGCGCACCATACGCTGCGTCGTCCTGGCGGCGAACGGCAAGGCCTTCTGTGCCGGGCATGATCTGCGCCAGATGCATGCCAACCGTCGGCTCGATTATTATCAGGCCCTGTTCGCGCAATGCAGCCGGGTGATGCAGGCAATCCAGGCGCTGTCTGTGCCGGTGATCGCCCGCGTGCATGGCATTGCCACGGCGGCGGGATGCCAGCTGGTGGCGAGTTGCGATCTCGCCATCGCTTCGCAGGCGGCGCGCTTTGCTGTTTCCGGCATCAATGTCGGGCTGTTCTGCTCGACGCCGGCGGTTGCCCTCTCGCGCAATGTCTCGGCCAAGCGCGCCTTCGACATGCTGGTGACCGGCCGCTTCATCGATGCTGAAACGGCGGCAGATTGGGGCCTGATCAACCAGGCGGTGGCCGAAGCAGACCTCGATGCCGCCATTGCGGCCAAGACGGCGGATATCCTGGCCAAGAGCCCCACAGCGGTGCGCTATGGCAAGCAGATGTTCTACCGCCAGCGCCAGATGGCGCTTGGCGAGGCCTACGGCTTTGCCGGCGAGGTGATGGCGCGGAACATGATGGAGGAGGATGCTGCCGAGGGCGTCGAGGCCTTCCTGGAGAAGCGGCCTGCACGGTGGGGCGCTTGAGCTCGCCGGGAGCAGAGCGCGTCGTCTAGACGGAAACGCATTGCGATTCTTGGTGATTCCGCCAAATCTCAAAACGCCCTAGTGGCTGATCGATTTCGACATCAGGTTGATGATCACCACACCGGCGAGAATCAGGCCGATGCCGATGATGGCCGGCAAGTCGAGCGACTGGTTGAAGGCGACGAAGCCGACCAGCGAGATCAGCACGATGCCGATGCCGCTCCATAGCGCGTAGGCGATGCCGACCGGCATGGTGCGCAGCGTATAGGAGAGGAAATAGAAGGCGGCCATATAGCACAGCCCCATCATCACCGTCGGCCACAACCGGGTGAACTGCTCCGAGGCCTTGAGGAGCGAGGTGGCGATGATTTCGAGAACCACGGCGATCACCAGGGCTGCGTAGGTCGTGACGGCTGGGCTCAATGGGAGGTCCTCGGAAAGGTGCGTCGCCGACGCTGCGTTGGGGAGCGCGGGGCAGGGCCGCGAGACCTGCGATAGCCAAGGCGCCTTCTTCTGTAAAGGATCGGCCCTGCCGTGGAACCGTTCTGCGACCATGCGTCCGAGAGAGTGCCGTTCGAGAGGCGGAGGAGGGCGTGAGCTCGTCGTCTCGGCGAACAAGATGCTTCGAGGTGGCGGCAGCATGCCCGCGCTCTCAAAGAAGGCCGCATCGATCTTGCCCTGGGGTTGTCAGCGAGGGGAGCAACGAGGCTCTAAAACGGCACCGGCGCGCGAATTGCTTCGCGCGCCGGCCGGTTCTTGCGGATGACGGGAGCACCGAAGCGCTCACCCTTTCATCCGGGGATGATCCAGATTTTCGGTAGCTGGAACGTCAAGTGGCGGAGACCACCTTGGCTGAGCCAGCGCAAATTTCCAGGATCTTCGTAAGGTTAGACACTGGATCACCTCCTTTCGTGGGTTGCGAACCCTTTGAGCATGGCGGCGATGGCCGGGGATGTAAAGAGCTCGAGGTCAGAAGGGCAGAAACTGGCCCGGAAATGCCCCTTTTTTGAGCTTACAACCCAGAATATCTTCCGTTGGAGCCCAAGATATTGGCAAATCCTCTCAATGAAGGCACTCCGGAGTCCATGAACCCTGAGTCTTGATTCGGGCCATGTGAGTTTGTTGGCCGGCGCTTGGGCGTGTCCTGGGAGGAGAACAGCGGTGACCGAGGCATTCGTCGTCTATGGAGCAGCCGGCTCAGGATCCGTTCCGATCGAGGCGGCTCTCGACCTACTCGAATTGCCTTATCGCGTGCAGGAATGTTCTCCCTGGGAAGGGCAAGAGGAGGCAGACAAACTCGCCCCTATCAATCCCATGCTGCAGGTGCCGGCCCTGGCACTGCCGACGGGGGAGGTGATAAGCGAAAGCGCCGCGATCCTGATCTGGTTGGCCGATCGCTATCCCGACGCACGGCTAGCGCCGGCATTGACCGAGCCGGCGCGGCCGACGTTCCTGCGTTGGATGACCTTCGTGTCTTCGGCCATCTATGCCCTCTATTGGGTCGCCGATAATCCTTCTCGCATCCTCGACCACGCCGAGCACCACACCGGCCTCAAGGCTCGTTTGTTCGACCGCATCGCCCGCTGCTGGGAATTGATGGGGGCACAATTGCGTCCGGGAAAGTATCTCCTCGGCGAGGATCTATCGGTTCTCGACCTCTATGTGGCAACGGCCTCACGCTGGTCGCCCGGGCGGCGGCGCTTCTATGAGGCCGCACCCGGTCTGGCGGAGACAATACGCCGGGTGGATGCAGATCCCCGGCTGACGGCCCTCTGGGCGGAGCGTTTCCCGTTCAATCAGGGGTGGGAGCGTTAGAGCAAAACGCGTTCAGACGGAAACGCCGTTTGCTCTCACTCTTTGGTTCGACGCGTCTTTGCGATTCTCGGCGATTCCGCCAAATCGCAAAAAGCGTCAGCGCGCAAAGCCGGTTCGAGATCGCCGGATGAGGTCTGTCTTCTTGATGAGGCCCATTTGCCGTTACGGGTCTCCGACTGGTCATCCGGTTCGGGTAGGGGGCTGCTGAAATGGATCTGGAGTCCCTATATCTGAAACGCGCCGGCCCCTTTTTCCCGCTGCCGGACGCATCTGGGCATTCAGCAGGCAGACATTTCGCATGAAGAAGATCGGTTTTCTTTCGTTCGGGCACTGGACACCATCAAGTCAATCGCAAACGCGATCTGCTGCCGATACGTTGCTGCAGTCGATCGACTTGGCCGTCGCGGCGGAGGAATTGGGGGCGGATGGCGCCTATTTTCGCGTCCATCACTTCGCGCGCCAGCTCGCTTCGCCTTTCCCCTTGCTGGCGGCCGTCGGTGCCCGGACCAAGCGCATCGAGATCGGCACCGCCGTGATCGACATGCGCTACGAGAACCCGTTCTACATGGTCGAGGATGCCGGTTCCGCCGATCTCATCGCAGGAGGGCGCCTGCAACTCGGCATCAGCCGCGGCTCGCCCGAGCAGGTGGTCGATGGCTGGCGCTATTTCGGTTACCAGCCCGCGGAGGGCAAGAGCGATGCCGACATGGGCCGCCAGCATGCCGAGGTCTTTCTGAACCTGCTGCGTGGAGAAGGATTCGCGCAGCCCAATCCACGGCCGATGTTTCCCAATCCGCCGGGCCTGCTGCGCCTCGAGCCGCATTCGGAAGGCTTGCGCGAGCGGATCTGGTGGGGCGCCTCATCGGATGCAACCGCGGTCTGGGCCGCCAGGCTCGGGATGAACCTGCAGAGTTCGACTCTGAAGAACGACGAGACGGGCGAGGCCTTCCATATCCAGCAGGCCAAGCAGATTCGCGCCTATCGGGCGGCGTGGAAGGAGGCCGGCCATGCGCGCGAGCCCCGGGTCTCCGTCAGCCGCAGCATCTTCGCGCTGATGAATGACGAGGACCGGATGTATTTTGGCCGGGGAGGCGATGGAGAGGACCAGATCGGCTTCATCGACGAGCGGACGCGCGCGATCTTCGGACGCAGCTATGCCGCGGAGCCCGAGGTGCTCATCGAGCAGCTCAAGCAGGACGAGGCGATCGCCGAGGCCGATACGCTGCTCCTCACCGTCCCCAACCAGCTCGGCGTCGCCTACAATGCCCATGTCATCGAGACGATCTTGACCGAGGTCGCGCCTGCGCTCGGCTGGCGGTGAGCAGGACAGGCCGTTGTTGTAAGGGCCACAATCGGGCGTTGTTCCAAAAAAGCACCCGCTAAACAGGTTTGGCGGGTGCATTATCCGAATTGCTCAAGGCTTTGAAATTACGCCATCTTCGTCAGCGGCGATGGATGTTCAAGGACATCCATCGCACCGTGGCACACTCTCCATCCATCCTCAGCTGCAGCCGGTGGTGCCGCCGCAGGTGTCGCATTTCAGGCAGGTGCCGTTACGGACCAGCGTGAAGTTGGCGCATTCGGGGCAGGCTTCGCCTTCATAACCGCGCAGCTTGGCTTCCTTGCGCCGCTCGGAGGCCGGCTTGACCGCGGGGGCGGCCGGTGCTTCCCAGGCGAGGGCGTCGAGCGCGGGCTCTTCCTTCAGCGCCGTGGCGCCGATGGTCTGGGCTCCCGGTCCCGCCACGACACCGCGACCGGTGTTGACGGCGCTCGACAACGCCGTGATGGCGCCGCGGGCATCGCTGGAGACCGGGGCGAGCGTGTTCGAAGCCGCCGTGGCACCGCCGGGCATCACCACGAAGCGCTCGGTCTTGGAGCGGACCAGGCCGCGCGAAACCGGCACGGTCACCGGTTGGGCCGGGGCCTTGCTCTCGCCGTCGCCGCGGCCGAGCGTGGCATGGCCATCCTCGTCCGGCACGACATGGGCGAGGTCGTAGCGGCCGACATAGGAAATGGCGAGCTCGCGGAACACATAGTCCAGGATGGAGGTGGCGTTCTTGATCGAGTCGTTGCCCTGCACGAAGCCCGAGGGCTCGAAGCGCGTGAAGGTGAAGGCCTCGACATATTCCTCCAGCGGCACGCCATATTGCAGGCCGAGCGAGATGGCGATGGCGAAATTGTTCATCATCGCGCGGAAGGAGGCCCCTTCCTTGTGCATGTCGATGAAGATCTCGCCGAGGCGACCATCGTCATATTCACCGGTACGCAGATAGATCTTGTGGCCGCCCACCACCGCCTTCTGGGTGTAGCCCTTGCGACGATCGGGCATCTTCTCGCGTTCGCGCGCCACTTCCACCCGCTCGATGATGCGCTCGACGATCTTCTCGGCGACCTGGGCCGCGCGGGCGGGCACCGGACGCTCGAGATGTTCCTCCACCGCATCGGCCTCGTCCTCGTCGGCCAGAAGCTGCGAGTTCAGTGGCTGGGAGAGCTTGGAGCCGTCGCGATAGAGGGCGTTGGCCTTCAGCGCCAGGCGCCAGGACAGCATGTAGGAGGCCTTGCAGTCCTCGACCGTGGCATCGTTGGGCATGTTGATGGTCTTGGAGATCGCGCCCGAGATGAAGGGCTGCGCCGCCGCCATCATGCGGATGTGGCTTTCGACCGAGAGGAAGCGTTTGCCGAGGCGACCGCAGGGATTGGCGCAATCGAACACCGGCAGGTGCTCGTCCCTAAGATGCGGCGCGCCTTCGAGGGTCATGGCGCCGCAGACATGGAT
The DNA here is from genome assembly GCF_047605565.1 of Labrys sp. (in: a-proteobacteria). Classification (NCBI taxonomy): domain Bacteria; kingdom Pseudomonadati; phylum Pseudomonadota; class Alphaproteobacteria; order Hyphomicrobiales; family Xanthobacteraceae; genus Labrys; species Labrys sp. (in: a-proteobacteria). The sequence continues at coordinate 377 of NZ_JASGFM010000008.1, read as the reverse complement.
GTTGGCCTTCTCGATATCCGCCTTGGCGAAGCCGAGATGGGCGAGGAGGTCGAAGGACGGCTCGTTGAGCTTCTCGGCCGGCACGCCGAGCTTGCCGGTGATGAAGTCCTCGCCCAGCGTCCACTTGTTGAAGACGAACTTGATGTCGAAGGCCGAAGCGAGGGCCTTCTCGACCACGGCAAGCTTCTCCTCGGTGAAGCCCTTGGCGGCCAGCGAGGTGTGGTTGATCGCCGGTGCCTGGCGCAGCGAGGCATGGCCGACGGCATAGGCCTCGATCTCGGCGATGTCCGCTTCCGAATAGCCGAGGGTACGCAAGGCCGCAGGCACGGCGCGGTTGATGATCTTGAAGTAGCCGCCGCCGGCCAGCTTCTTGAACT